>JAGCYM010000091.1 GCA_017960805.1 Ruminococcus sp. | reverse complement strand
TGTTGTGGACTTATCAGTCCTATACAGTAGTGGCGAAGTGGACACGCCTGTAAGAATAAGGGTTGCCTGATTTTCAGGTGGAAACTTAAATACCAACCTTCTTACGAAGCCCCCACCTCTTTAAGGTGGGGGAGAGTTCACTGCTATTTCTTAGAATATATGGTAAAATATCATTGTACTAATTTTTGAAAGGTTAAGTTTAAATGCTGAAGAATATAGACAGAACAAAAAAGATCAGTTTTTCTGATCTTCTTATCAAGAGTATATGCATTTTTGCTCTGCTTCTATACCTCTACTGTGTATTGTATATTACATTGATTGACAGGACAGTTGGGATGCGAAGACATGTATTCAGACCTCTCTGGGAAGTTAGTTCCATGTTCCGAAGTGGCAATTACAGATATTGGTCCGGTCAGATAGGATGTAATATAATAATGCTAATGCCGCTCGGATTTCTGTTACCGGTATTATCTGAAAGATTCAGAAGTATAAAGGTAATAGCTGCTGCTGGATTTACTTTTTCTGTTTTAATTGAACTGACGCAGTATTATACAGGAAGAGGCCTGTTTGAATCTGATGATATAATTCATAACACGATTGGTGCTGTATTGGGCTGCATGATGTTTATGATTATAAGCTTCATTTCAGGTATCAATCAAGATAATAAGGAATAAAATAACCCTGCCGGATTGATTGATCATCATCATTCCGACAGGGTATTTTTTCTGTTTCTTTGCAGATAGATTATATAAATCTAAAATCAGCGGGGATAATTTCTATAGAACCTAAGCTATTAACCTCTTGCTAGTTGAGCTATCCAAAGTCCCATATAGTCCCATATCAGTGTGAATGCATCCATGAAATTGAAATCATCACCAGCAAGTGCAGAATCCAGAACGGTCATTACAGTATCATAGATTATTCTTACACCGGCCGACACAACGCCTCCGATATCACCACATAATCCCATTACAGCTGTTGCAACGTTGATTACTGTATCAAACATATTCCTTAGGGTGAACATCTTGTACTCAAGCATTACTTTGTTTTCATCTTCTGCTTCAGCAATTTTAAAGATATAATCATAGTTTGAATATCTTATATTCAGTGCTCCACTGAGTGTTATAGCTGATCCTATGAGGCCCTGAACACCCTTTGCTGCGCCAAGTGGATCACAATCAATCTGACCGCATAATAGATCTTTGTAGCTTGTAATAAGTGTCATTGTACCTATCTGCCAGTTTGTTACGAAAAGGAAGTTATTAAGCTGGAAAAGGTCCTCAAACTCCATTGATGATCCACCGGCGTTACCACCTGAGATCATATATGAAGCGGAGCCGTCCTTCATATCTATAGCAATATAGGCTGTTCCTTCCCATGTTCCGAGCTTTATTGTCTCAGGAACGAGCTCGATATAAAGGCCCTGATTGATGAAATCGCGAATCTCATCCTTGACCATATCAGTAATATTTGAAGCGGCAAGCTCCTCTTCAGCATTGGCTGGAGTAAGATATCTGAATTCAATGCCTTTTTTGGCAGCCTCGTTCATTATTGATACTGTTGAGATCGAAGTGTTACCCTTATCTACGAGTTCCTGCCATAGATATCCTTCATAGTATGAACCAAGCATTCCGATTGCGAGCATGAAATTCTTCTCTGCCATATCGTCGCCGTCAAGGCTTATCGCTGCTCTGCTGTCATAAGCAACGTCGATAACAAATGAACCAAAATCAAGATTTCTTGTTATTCCGAAAGTCTGACTCTTTGTGAACTGGTATCCAGTAAGAGCAAGACTCAGATTCTTGGTTACATCGATGTTGTTGATTGAAGCGTATACATCTTCCTGAGTATCACATAGTGAGAAGTAGTACTTGCCAGCGTAGTCAAGGAAAGCTCCGAGCTCATCGTG
Organism: Ruminococcus sp.; assembly: GCA_017960805.1. Lineage (GTDB taxonomy): Bacteria > Bacillota > Clostridia > Oscillospirales > Ruminococcaceae > Ruminococcus. The sequence goes on along the minus strand of JAGCYM010000091.1, from coordinate 4,025 downwards.
ACTTACCATGTTATTGGGTTTGTAGTTCTCCTCAGCTTGCTTCATCCTTAGGATTGATGCCTTGGTGTCGTCTGGAGTAATTGACTGAAGATCGAGAGTTATAGCATACATTGAACCTGCGACGATATTATCATCCAGAATTGATGTACCGCTGCCGTTCTTGATTACGGTGTTCATCTGATGATCGGTACCAAGCTGTGTCTCAAAGAGCCATGAGATATCATCATCCTGCATCTCATATATTTTGCCGCCTACATTGACTACAGGAGCAACATTAACGAGGTATGCAGGTACATCGACTAGTCTGTCGTAATGTGAAATAACTTCTGCGTCTGATCTAGATACTGGTTCATAGGATACGGTTACAGATTTGCCGTAGAGTTCTGAAACAGGAAGACTCATAAGGTTTTCACCGTCAATGTAGATGGATACAGAATCCTTGTCGCTGTTCTTGATGAAGCTGTAGCGATCGTCTACGCTCAAAACAGTGTATGGAAGAGAAGCGGGGATATATGTATCTGTTGTCTCAACGATTTTACGGTAATGACAGTCTACGTTTTCTGCCGGAGAAACTGCAGGTTTGTTGTCATACTCGTTATTCTTGTTGATCATCTCATATGTAGCGAGATCACTCTCTGAATACTCCGGCTTTATGGATTCAACCTTTGCTTCGAGCTTCTTGAAGCTTGGATCAAGCTGTACCCAAACTGCGTCACCGGATTTGTTTCCGGCTCCACGGTAGTCAGTGTATGGGATATATGCTTCTACCCAGGTATGTTCCATTTTGAATCCGATGATATTTCCGTTTTCTGTTACAGCTTTAACATTTCTGTGACCTGTGGCAAGGATACGGCCGGTCGCTGTCATGTTATCTGTTCCTGTTATTTCCTTAGCCTGCTCAGCTGTAATGTATATATAGCCTTGAACATATCTTGCTGGAATATTTTTCACTCTGTACATGGCAATGAGTAGTGAAGCGAGATCTATATCGTTACCGCCTTGCTGTGTAAGTGTGATAGCAGGTCCCTTCTTTGAGCCTGTATATGCTTCGTTTTTAAAGTTATTCTTGACAAAGAGGTAAATGCTGTTAGCGTCACCGAGTTTATCAGCTAGAACCTTAAATACTTCAGGAGCCTCAGTAGTTCCGTCATATTTAAGATCATCATCAGTAGGAGGTGCCGAATAGATCGGAGCTTGTGCAATTTCTCCGTCAAACTCAATTGTCTCGAAGCTGTCTACAGAACCTTCTGTAGTAGGAATTGCATCTGAGTGCTTATGCTCAGGACTTGATTCAATATTTTCACTGAGGATAGCAAGATTCTTCTCGGTATCAATTCCGTTTCTGAGTTCTTCTAGAGCTTTCGAAGCCTGTGCGTATCTTACGTTTACTTGATTCTCGTATTTTTTCTGACGCTCTAATATTTCGTCATCTGCCCACTCAGATATTTCTTCGGAGTTAGCTTCAACTGCCTTTTTGGTAGCATTCATTTCTGTGAGTATCTCATCACATACTTTATTGAGCTTAATTTCGTCATTGGAGATGACAGCACCTTCCAGACGTTCATAGAGCGGTTCGGTTTCATCAGCAGAAATTATTTCAGCTGAAACATTATTATACTTGCTGCTTCTAGAAGGACTGTACTTCTTGGCATCCTTAAATGAATATGAAGAAGAAACGGCGATGGAGCAAAGTATTGATACGGCTGTTGCAAATGCTGTGATCTTAAGTTTATTCATTCTCTTTGCCTCCCATCATTTTTACTGATACCAGACCTAAAACGCTGAGAGCACTGATTAGCCACATGTACATTGGGATACCATTGTCACCAGTCTTGGGGTTGGAAGTAGTTGCGGTAGTTGCTGTGGTTGTTGTAGCATTTGTTGTTACTGTAGTGGTTGTCTCATAAGTATTCTCAAATCCATCATAATCAAGGTCAGAGTTCTCGTCCTTGAACTCAACACTAAGTACACCTGAATACTTTCCGATGCTTGGATCAGTCAGATCAAAAGTTTTCTGGCCAGTGAATGTCTCACCTGCAGCGATAGATATTTCTTCAGTATATGCATATACTGGTATACCGGATCCGTCCTTATAGACCTTTACTGAAATAACAGCGTTTTCAGCGTCTGCGTTTCCTGTATTCTTTACTGAGAAGTCAGCTGTCCCCTTAGTCTGTGAATCAGTGAGGTCAAGCTTTCCGGTAAATGAAGTTACGTCAGCGATTACTGTAAACTCAGTTGAATCGGAAGAAAGCTCGATATTTCCCTGAGTTACTGTTGCTGTAACCTTGTAATCGCCATCGAAAAGCTTTCCAGGATCAAGCGCGTCTGAGAGATCAGTTGTTCCTGAAGGGCTTATAGCACTAAGGTCATGACTGAATGAAGCTGCCTTTTTGTTATCCTTATCAACGACTGTGATATTCAGAATGAGATCATTCTCTGTCATAGCCTTGCTGTTATTGAATACTTCACTTGAAAGGTTGATAGGATCAGTGAGAGAATATGATTTCTTGTCACTTGTGATCAGGTTGGAAATGTTCTTCTCATTCGCAATCTTGAATTCAGCTTCATCTGATGCTATTAATTCTTCTCCGTTTTTCCAGCTTATAACAGCTTTATAGCGGCCCTGAATCTCCTGTGGGATCGTCCACTGAGTATTGCTCTGGAGCTTCACATCTGCATTAAGTATCTGTGCCGGAGATGAAACAAGTTCAGCTGTTTTATGATTGAATTCATCAAAGATGTCTATGGTCATATCTGCAGTTCTGCCAAATGGAGCAGAGAGTGTTTCGGCGTCGATAGCAACAGTGTCACCAAATGAATAAAGCTTTTTGTCAGTGTCAATCTCTGTTGAGAGATTATCGTCAGCAAAAGGAGTGATATATTCTTCACTGATGTTATTTGCGTTATCAACAGCAAAGATATGAATGTACTGCTTCTGAGAGAGATCAGTAGGAACTGCTTCAAGAGTAGCTTTTCCATTTTTATCTGCAGGTATTATACCAAGTATGCTGTCACCAGTCTCGCTGCGTTCAATAAGCTCGGGCTTAGGCTCAGCACTGCTGTCAACCTTGACAACGAAGCCGGCAAGGTCTGCGAATGCAGTGTGCTTTCTAACATTTGAAAGAACCCTGTCGGATTCGCTGCTTATCGGATTAGCGCTTATATAATACTCATATTCTGTTGGATTATCCTTTGTCTGTACATTAATAACAGCCTTGCCATTCTCATTTGATGAATTAATGAGAGTAGGTATATTAGGAGCGTCAATATCATAGAACGAAGCGTCTTTTGCTGTTGTCTTCTGTGAGATCTGATACAGATAGAATAGCGTATTAGCTAGTACTTTTCTTTCGTCATCTGTAGCCTGACCGGTGCTATCACCAGTCTGTATCATACCGAGATTGTCCTTTGTACAGAGATAGAAACCATCAGTGTATCCTGTATCTGGATAAACGTACTTGGAGTTATTGAGTGTTATCCATTCTGTAGCATCTACGATGTACTGTGCTGTTGAATGAGTATTTGGAACAGTAAGATTTCCTCTGATATTCCATGGGTAATTTGTCAGTGTTCCAAGCTTGACAACAGAAACTGATGTTGTACGGCTTATATTCCATTGACCTATCATAAGACCTGCCTGTTCAGCGAACTGATTGAAACAAGACTGACCAATAGTATCATGGCCGAAGAGAACGCCTCTACCGCTGTCGATGAACTTCTGAACTTCGTCAGCAGCCTTCTGGGAGATATCGATGTTTGCATTACTGTCTGCAGCACCAAAGAAAATAACATCGCACTTCCAGCTTCCGTCGGCATTATAGAGATATTTCTCAGGATCATTATTGAATGTAGATATATGAATAGGATCAATATCAAAGATGCCCTTGCCGGCTGGGGTTTCAGTATCGCTGATAGTGGTGTCCATCCATTCAACGAGGTAAGGCTTTAACGGATAAACATTCAGTACCTTGATATGTTCCTCCTCGTTCCAGATCGAACGTGGCTCCCATTTCGTGCCGTTT
>JAGCYM010000002.1 GCA_017960805.1 Ruminococcus sp. | reverse complement strand
TACAATGCCCATCGCTGCGGTCACAGAATCAGGAAGTATCTCCCCTGCCGATGCTCCAAGGAACGTACCAAGCACCCATCCGATCATAGCTATCAGTATCATTCCGTACATATATGCAGGAGTAATCATACCAGGCTGTGCAGAGCATACTGCAAATATCTCGTCCGTGATACCATATGAAGAAACCAGACGATGTGGAGTAGTAAAGGTTTTGTCAAGTTTCTGTGACAGTGACAAAGCCATTAGTGAATATCGTATATTGATAACCAACTGAACAAGTATCATTTCCAGTAGAGTACCACTAGCTGCTATAACTCCTACACCGGCGATCTGACCAGCTGAAGTAAGGTTAGTAGCAGATATCATTGAAGACTGAAAAACTGACAAACCGCTTTCAACAGCCAGAATGCCAAAACCAAATGATACCGACAAATATCCAAGTGCGATAGGTATTCCATGATTCATACCTCGCAAGAAATCAGATCTCAAGAATAACTTTCCTTTCCAATCAATCAAGTATGTTTAAGTATATCACACCATAAGAAAAAAAGCAAGAATTATTTGTATTCGCTTACATTTTCCTATTGAAATACACACTCTGTTTTGATATAATATAGGCAACTTAATTTAAGGCGGTGAATTCATTGTCATCGGACATAATCAGCACTCACTCACTAGAAGAACAAAAAAGAGAAAAAACAATAGTCAGGACCAGCATAATCGGAATTATCGCTAACGTATTTCTCGCATCATTCAAAGCGATCGTCGGACTATTGTCCAATTCTATTGCCATCACTCTTGACTCAGTTAATAATATGAGCGACGTCGCCTCTTCACTAATCACAATAATCGGTACAAAGCTTGCAAAAAAGCAACCTGACCGAAAACATCCCTGGGGACATGGAAGAGCCGAATACCTCAGCTCAATGATAATAGCAGTTATCATCTTGTACGCCGGTATCACTTCATTTGTAGAATCAGTCAAAAAGATAATAAATCCGGATACTCCAGACTATTCAGCTGCAGCAATAATTATAGTAACTGTTGCGATAATAGTTAAGATACTGCTTGGTACCTTTGTTAAGAAAACAGGAAAGCGTGTTAACTCTGATTCTCTTGTAAACTCCGGCACGGATGCTCTTATGGATTCCATAATCTCCGCCTCTACTCTTGCTGCAGCTATAATCTTCATAATATGGCATATAAGCCTTGAAGCATGGCTCGGTGCTGTAATTTCAATTATAATCATCAAGACCGGTATTGAGATGCTCACCGCAACTATCTCGCATCTGCTGGGACAAAGAGTAAGCGTTGAAACAGCACGTAAAGTAAAAGAATGCATACTTTCATTTCCACAGGTACGCGGAGTGTACGACCTCATCTTCCATGATTATGGTCCTGACAAATTCAACTGCTCAGGTCATATAGAAGTCCCAGATACTCTATCCGCTCGTGAAATTGATCAGCTTCAGCGCCAGATTGCACTTGAGCTTTACGTCCGTCATGGAATAATACTTACTGCACTGAGCGTTTACACATACAATGATTTGGATGAAAATGAAAAAGAGCTGAGATGCAATATCTACAATATGGCTATGTCAGTTCAACACGTTCTTGAAGCACATGGATTCTACCTTGATAAGGAACAGAAGAGAATACAGTTCGATATCATAATTAGTTTTGACGCGCCTGACAGAGACGCTGTTTATAATGAAGTCATCAATAAAATCAAAACCGCTTACCCTGAATACGAGATTTACTGCACTCTTGACGCAGATTTCAGTGTAAGTGAACAGGAGGAATAAAATGGAAAAGTATTTATTGCTGGGTGCCGTAGTTTTCTTTGCGCTTATGTCACTCATAGCGCTTATCCTATATAAAGTCGATAAGGTCAAGGCAGAAAAGAAGAAGTGGCGAACAAAGGAAGCTACTCTACTTGGTTTCGGTTTTTTTGGAGGAGCAGCTGGTGCTCTCGCCGGAATGAAGCTCTTCAGGCACAAAACAAAGCACTGGTATTTCTGGGTGATAAACATTGCTGGTCTTTTATGGCAGATACTACTTCTCATATTCCTTGCGATCAAGTTTTTACGCAGCTGACGACCAATAATTCTCTATACATTTTTTGTTAAGGAAAAGTACTTTTTCTATTGACAAAGAACTCATTTTATGGTAAAATAAATAAAATTGCAGCGAAGCTTCGGTTTCAGAGCAAGATCTTTGACCACTCCCGCCAAACGGGGGTAAACGCCATACGGACAGCGGGTCAAATGCCGACCGCCGGATTTCCAATTCGGCTGGCAACTTCTGTTGCCTTATTGTTTTTATAAGTTCTCAGCTTGTGAAAGGTCAATAAGAGTAGTAAAAGGTATCTTTGCTTATATAGACTCTCTGAAACCACTTGGAAGTCACGCCGCGCTATCGCAGTGCTATCCTTACACGTACAGGCTGATCAGTCTGTACGTTTTTTATTTTTTGAGGTGTGTATTATGGAAAACAAACTTAAGCTTTACGGTTTCAATAACCTTACAAAATCGCTCAGTTTCAATATATATGATGTGTGTTACGCAAAGACTCCAAAGGCCCAGCTTGAATATATTGCATATGTTGATGAGCAGTACAACTCTGAACGAATCACTGACATCATGACTCACCTCACCGAGATGATAGGTGCTCAGGTACTAAGTGTATCCCGACAGGATTATGACCCTCAGGGTGCATCCGCAACATTCCTGATAGCTGACGATACAATGGTACCTGCAGGCGGAAACGAAATCGTCGCTCATCTTGACAAGAGTCATGTAACTGTTCACACTTACCCCGAGTATCACCCCGACACAAGTATTGCAACATTCCGTGTAGATATAGATGTTGCTACCTGCGGTAAAATCACACCTCTTACCGCACTTGACTATCTTATTGGAAGCTTTGACTCGGATATAATCACAATGGATTATCGTGTTCGTGGTTTTACGCGTAACCTCGATGGAGAAAAATTATTCATAGACCATGATATAACATCTATCCAGAACTATATCGACACATCCATACTTGATAAATATGATGCAGTTGACATAAATGTTTATCAGGCAAATATGTTCCATACTAAAATGCTTATCAAGGACATCATTCTTCAGAACTATCTCTTCAATACGGATGTCCATGAGCTTCCTCCCAGAAGCAGACTTGATATAACAAATGCTCTGAGGAAAGAAATGATTGAAATATTCAGCGGAAGGAACGTGTACGGAAATGACTGAGCTCTCTCAGGTAAATGCTCCTATATATGAGGCTCTCCGCAAATTCAGACGCATGAGAGTCGTACCATTTGATGTTCCCGGCCACAAACGTGGAAGAGGAAACATGGAGCTCACCGAATTTCTCGGTGAAGACTGCATGAATGTCGATGTCAACTCAATGAAGCCGCTCGACAATCTCTGCCACCCTGTATCAGTAATTAAAGACGCAGAAATGCTTGCCGCTCAGGCGTTCGGAGCCGCTAACGCTTTTTTCATGGTTGGCGGAACTACATCAGCAGTTCAAAGCATGATCATGTATGCCTGCAAGGAAGGCGACAAGATCATAATGCCGAGAAATGTTCACCGAAGTGCTATCAATGCTTTGATTCTAACCGGAGCTGTCCCGGTATATGTAAATCCGGATGTAAACAAACAGCTTGGAATTGCTCTGGGTATGTCTGTATCTCAGGTTGAACAGGCTATCAAGGATAATCCTGACGCAAAAGCGATAATGGTAAACAATCCTACCTATTATGGCATATGTTCAGATCTCAATCGAATTACTGATCTTGCACATGCTCATGGTATGCTTGTACTTGTTGATGAAGCTCACGGCACTCACTTCTATTTCGGAGATAACTTCCCGTTAACAGCAATGGCAGCCGGAGCTGATATAGCTTCAGTCAGCATGCATAAATCAGGTGGAAGCCTGACACAGAGTTCATTCCTTCTCATGGGAGAAAAAGTTAACGCAGATTACATGCGTCAAGTTATAAATCTGACGCAAACTACAAGCGCATCATATCTCCTGCTGTCAAGCCTTGATATTTCAAGGAAGAGACTCGCACTCGGAGGAAAGGAAATATTTGCCCAGACAGTTGAGATGGCTGAGTACGCTCGTTCTGAGATAAATGATATCGGCGGTTACTATGCGTATTCCCGTGAACTAATAAACGGAGACAGTATATTTGACTTCGATGTTTCTAAACTCAGCGTATTCACGCTACCGATAGGACTTGCAGGAATCGAGGTATATGACCTGCTTCGTGACGAATATGATATTCAAATCGAATTCGGTGACATCGGCAATATCCTCGCATACATATCTGTTGGAGACAGGAAACGCGACATAGAACGACTTATAAGCGCTATGTCAGAGATAAAACGCCGTTTCAGCAGAACCGGAGCAGACATGCTTAGTCACGAGTATATATCACCTGTTGTTACTGAAGCTCCGAGAAAAGCATTCTACGCGGAGAAAGTATCACTTCCTCTTGATGAATCAGCAGGAAAAGTCTGCACGGAATTTGTAATGTGCTATCCTCCTGGAATTCCGATCCTTGCTCCCGGAGAGCTTATTACTCCCGAAATAATTGAATACATCAAATACGCTAAGGAAAAAGGCTGTCAGATGACTGGTACTGAGGATATCAACATTGAACGGCTCAACGTATTAAAATAGTAAGGAGTGCAGTGTATGGAAAAGAAAATGAAAAAAGTCGGTATTCAGATGAATATTCTCATGGGAATCACTCTCAGTTTCTTTCTATCTCTTACTGGTAATCTTACCGCTAAAGGCGGATTCAAACCAGTTGCTTTCATCGTAAGCTTCATTCTGAGCACTCTGATAAGTCTTATAATCGGATTTATCATTCCGATGAGAAAAGTCGAAGGCGGTATTACCAAAGCTCTAGGGCTGAGAGAACGCAGTCTTCCAGCAAATATTATATCTGCTCTGATATCTGATATAATTTATTCACCTATAATCACTCTTGCAATGATTATTCTAGCACGGAAAATGGCTATGAAGTCAAGCGGAGGGAACGCAGAGCTCCCACCATTCATTGTAATGTTCCTTGGCTCACTTGTACTAAGCTTTGTAATTGCATTCATTATAATATTAATTGTCACTCCCCTGTTCCTCAAGCTTGTTATGAAGCTGAACGGAATAGACGGACCTCCTGCAGGCGGACCTCCTGCAGGAAGACCCGAATAATCTATGGAGGCATAAAATGGAATTATGGTTCACTGAACGTCATACGCCGAATGTAAAGTTCTCTATAAAGGTAGATCACCAGTTATACAGCGGGAACAGCGAGTTCCAGCGTATAGACGTTTTTGATTCAAAAGAATTTGGTCGTTTTCTTACTCTGGACGGCTACATGATGCTTACAGAGAAAGACGAATTCATCTACCACGAAATGATAACTCATGTTCCTATGGCTGTTCATCCGGATCCTAAGAATATACTTGTTATCGGTGCTGGTGACGGCGGCGTTGTCCGCGAGCTCACACGATACAGTTCGGTTGAGAGCATAGACCTTGTAGAAATAGATGAACTTGTTGTGGAAGTAAGCAAGAAATACCTTCCCACTACTGCATGTCGTCTCGATGATGAACGTGTTCATATCTACTATGAAGACGGTGTTAAGTTCATTCGTCGCTGTGAGAACAAGTACGATATAATTATAGTAGACTCAACAGATCCTTTCGGACCTGGTGAAGGACTCTTCACAAAAGAGTTTTACGGAAGCTGCTTTAAGGCACTAAAAGAAGACGGAATCATGGTAAACCAGCATGAAAGTCCTTTCTATGCCGAAGATGCCGCTGCTATGCAGCGCTCGCACAAACGAATAGTTGAAAGCTTCCCGATCAGTCGTGTCTACCAGGCACATATCCCGACTTATCCTTCAGGTCACTGGCTGTTCGGTTTCGCATCAAAGAAGTATCATCCTGTACGTGATTACAATCCCACAAAATGGAGCATGATAGGTATAAAGACAAAGTACTACAATACACATCTCCATACTGGCGCTTTCGCATTACCGAATTACGTAGAGGAGATGCTCAGAGATGTTGAATAAGAACGTACAGACCTTTATCGCTTGTGACGCAGAATATGAAGACTCAAAGATAGTTCTATTCGGAGCCGGTTTTGACGGTACCACAAGTTTCAGACCCGGAACAAGATTCGCTCCACCTGTAATTCGCAGTGAAAGCTTCGGAATCGAAACATACAGTCCTTACCAGAATAAGGATATGCTTGATTACAGCTACTTCGACAGCGGAGACCTTGAACTTCCCTTCGGAAGTGTAGAGCGTACTATAGCGGATATAAAACAGAGATCCGATACTATACTGGATGATGGCAAACTTCCATTTATGATCGGCGGAGAGCATCTTGTAACTCTCGGATCCGTAAAAGCAGTAAAAGAAAGATATGATGATCTTCACATAGTTCATTTTGATGCACACGCTGATCTAAGAGACGAATATCTCGGACAGCAGTTATCACATGCGTGTGTACTGAGGCGTTGTCATGAACTCGTAGGAGACAATCACATCTTCCAGTTTGGTATCAGGAGCGGAGACCGCGATGAGTTTGTTTTCGCTGGTAAACATACCCAAATGCATAATTTCAGCTTTGAGGGACTTGAGGAGACGGTTGAAAAACTGAAAGGGAAGAACGTATACTTCACTCTTGACCTTGATGTCCTTGATCCTTCGATCTTCCCCGGTACTGGTACACCAGAGGCTGGAGGAGTCACATTTGAAGAACTGAGAAAAGCTGTAACTCTTGTCTGCAGAAGCCTCAATATAGTCGGATGTGATGTTAACGAATTAAGCCCTACATATGATCAGTCAGGTGTATCGACTGCAGTTGCATGCAAAATAATCCGTGAAATGCTTCTTGCACTATCATAACAGATAATGGAATCTAAAACATCACCAAAATCTTTTCTTATACTGATCGCGGTATTTATGTATATTGCTCTTGGTTTTTATATTTTCTATGAACTTGTATCCGTAGTGTGCATGAAAGGTGCTATCTGTATCATTGAAAAACAAGCACATTCCTCATATACTCAAAGTGTTTCAGCTGAAATCGCAGACTATGGATCTGATTCCAACACAAGATATCTGAACCACAGAATTCGTCATGGTATCAGTTATTCTGCTACATATGAGTATGAATATAATGGCAAAAAATATAGTGTTAAGGATAATTCATCAACAGCCAAGGCAATCTACAAAACAGGCGATAAAACAGAAATATTCATTGATCCCTCAGCTCCTGAAAAGATCTATGATCCAAAGACATACGCTCTGCCGGTTAAAGGAACCATTATACGTGTCGGTTCGGCGATTGCTTATCTGATCATATTGGTATTTCTGATTAGTCTAGCAGTAAGAAAAGTAAAAAAAAGTAAAACAGATGAAACTATACAGAGCACAGAATACTGAAGGGCTAACGGATATAAGGATTGATTATCTTCGTGAAGACTTTCAGGAAATGAATACAGAACTGGAAACAATTCTAAAGTCCGGACTCCAGAAATATTTTCCTGAGCATCTGGATCGTGACTTTTTCGCGTATTTAGCTGAAGATAACGGAAACATCATTGGTTCAGCATTTCTTGTGACAAAAGAAATGCCGCCAAATCCAAGTTTCCCTCACGGAAAGATAGGAACAGTACTCAATGTTTTCGTTGATAAAACGTACAGACATAAAGGCATTGCAACCGGTCTTCTGAAACTTCTTATATCAGATGCAAGGGAAATGGAACTTGACTACATAGAACTAAAAGCCTCTGACGATGGCTATCCGCTATACAAAAAACTCGGTTTTATAGACAGTATTTCGTCGTTCAGCCCGATGAAGCTGATCTTATGACATAGAAATGGATTGATCAGAATGTTAAAGATCTTAAGCATATTTTTGCCAGGAATCTTTGTAGCCGTCGGAGTTTTCGGCTTATTATCAAGGCTGTATAAAAAGTTAAGATGCACTGAACGAGTTGAAGCTGAAGTAGTAGATATAGTTGTACGATACGATACAGATGGAGTACCTGCAAAGAATCCGGTTTTCTGCTACTATTTCAACGGAATAGACTATAGAAGAAAAAGCAATTTTTCTGCTCCATTACTTCGCTTTGAACTTGGCGAACATGTCGACCTAAGGATTGACTCAAAGAAACCGGAAAGGTTCTACTGTCCAAGGGAAACAAAACATTTAGTTCTCCTTTTTATGATTTTTCTTGGGATCGGCATATTTCTTTTATGGATTTTTCATCAAACTAATATATAACATTTTATGATACGGAGGAATTAAAAATGGGAAAATGTATGATCATCGGCTGCGGCGGAGTTGCTTCCGTTGCTATCCACAAGTGCTGTCAGAACAGTGATGTTTTTGAGGGTATTATGATTGCAAGCCGCACTAAGTCAAAGTGCGATGCACTCAAGGAGAAGCTTCAGCCTACTACAAAAACTGTAATTGAAACAGCACAGGTTAACGCTGACAATGTTGACGAGCTCATAGCTCTCATCAACAGCTACAAGCCGGATGTAGTGCTAAACCTTGCACTCCCCTATCAGGATCTTACAATAATGGACGCATGTCTCGCAACAAAGACTCACTATGTAGATACAGCAAACTATGAGCCTCTTGACACTGCAAAATTCGAGTACAAGTGGCAGTGGGCTTATCGTGAGAGATTCAAGGAAGCAGGAATCACAGCTCTTCTCGGAAGCGGATTCGATCCAGGCGTAACAGGTGTATTCTCCGCTTATGCAATGAAGCATCAGTTCGATGAGATAAACTATATTGATATCCTTGACTGCAATGGCGGTGACCACGGATATCCTTTCGCTACAAACTTCAACCCTGAGATCAATATCCGTGAGGTTTCCGCAAAGGGAAGCTATATAGAGGACGGCAAGTGGGTTGAAACTGAACCAATGGAGATCAAGCGCGTTTACAACTTCAAGGGCGTTGGTGAAAAGGATATGTACCTTCTCCACCATGAAGAGCTTGAGTCTCTTGCACTCAATATAAAAGGTATCAAGCGTATCCGTTTCTTCATGACATTCGGTCAGAGTTACCTTACCCACCTCAAGTGTCTTGAGAACGTAGGAATGACATCTATTGAGCCTATCATGTATGAAGGTAAGGAAATTGTACCGCTTCAGTTCCTGAAGGCTGTACTCCCTGATCCGGCTTCACTCGGCCCGAGAACTGTCGGCAAGACAAATATCGGATGTATCTTCCGTGGTAAGAAGGATGGCAAGGACAAGAATTATTATCTTTATAATATCTGTGACCACCAGGAATGCTACCGTGAGGTAGGATCACAGGCAATCTCTTACACAACAGGCGTTCCTGCTATGATCGGTGCTATGCTTATAATGACAGGTACATGGAAAGGTGCAGGCGTATACAACATAGAGGAATTCGATCCGGATCCCTTCATGGACGCACTTAACAAGTGGGGCCTTCCTTGGGAAGAGGACTTCAATCCTGTTCTCGTTGACTAATCTGATTCAAGGAGCTAAAAATTATGCTTATTGTTACAACTGATTCTATAATGAATAAAAACATTGAAGATATCGGTCTCGTTGAGGGAGCATGTACACAGCTTATAAACTTCTCCAAGGGACTTGGAGCTCTTAACGCATTCGGGACCGGCGGTGAACTTGAATCATATACAGAACTTATTAATCATGCATGCCAGATAGCCAGAGGACATCTTATTCAGCAGGCTATCAAAGAAAATGCAGACGCTGTTGTCGGATACCGCTGCACAATATCAGAGAGTTCAAACAGTATCGTAAATGTATATGCTTACGGCACTGCCGTTAAATTCATATGATTGATCTTAATAATATAATTGATAATGTGCCGACTCCCTGCTATATTGTGGATGAGTCGGCGCTTATCCATAATCTGGAAATACTGCACGGAGTCCGTGAAAGAACCGGTGCCAAAATCCTTCTCGCGCAAAAAGCTTTTTCATGCTATCATACTTACCCATTAATCAGCCGATACCTGGATGGGACCGCCTGCAGCGGCCTCTATGAAGCACGTCTTGGATATGAGGAAATTGGCAAGGAAAACCATGTTTTTTCAGCTGCTTACAGAGATAATGAATTTGATGAGATCGTATCCTACTGTGGACATATAATATTCAATTCATTCTCACAGTTAGACAAATTACGTGACCGTGTTCTTTCAGCAGGAAAAAAGATAGGACTCAGAATAAATCCTGAATTTTCAACTCAGGAAGGTCATGAGATATATGATCCGTGCTCACCTGTATCAAGGCTCGGAATCACAAGGAAGAATTTCCGTGATGAAGATCTTGAAGGCGTAACAGGTCTTCACATGCATACACTTTGTGAACAGAACTCCGACGACCTTGAAAAGACACTCGATGCGGTCATAGAAAAGTTCGGGGATGTTCTAGAGAAAATGGAATGGATCAACCGGGGCGGAGGTCACCACATTACACGCTCTGACTATGATATTCCAAGACTCGAACGCTGTATTAAGATGCTTCAGGACAGATTCGGACTTGAAGTATTTCTGGAACCAGGCGAAGCTATTGCTCTTAACGCAGGATACCTGGTAACAGAAGTTCTGGATCTTACTGAGAATGATATGCCTATAGCTATTCTAGATACATCTGCCGCATGTCATATGCCTGATGTACTTGAGATGCCATACCGTCCTCCGCTTCGCAACTCAGGAGAAAAAGATGAAAAGGCTTTTTCATACAGACTTGGCTCACAGACCTGTCTAGCAGGAGACTCAATCGGTATATATTCCTTCGACTCCCCTCTTAATATCGGTGACAGGCTTATATTCGAGGATATGGCTATTTATTCAATGGTAAAGAACAACACTTTCAATGGTATGCCCTTACCATCAATATTACTATTAAAGAGTGACGGAAATATTGAAACTCTCCGCGAATTCGGATATGAGGATTTCCGCGGACGATTATAAAATTTAGAAGGTGAAGACATGAGCGTTTCAATCGTTCAGTACAATAATGAAGACCTCCCGCAGATGATACGCATCTGGAATGATATTGTACAGGAAGGAATTTCTTTTCCTGAAGAACAGATACTTAATCCTCACTCCGGAAAAAGCTTCTTCGGAGCACAGACATACTGTGCTGTCGCTAAGAATAATTACGGTGATGTGTTAGGTCTTTACATTTTACACCCTAATAATGTAGGACGCTGCGGTCATATCTGTAACGCAAGCTACGCAGTGAATAAAGATAGTCGTGGCCATCATATTGGTGAAAAGCTGGTTGTTGACAGTCTGAAACATGCAAAACACCTTGGATTTCGCATTCTGCAGTTTAACGCGGTAGTTGAATCAAATGTATATGCAAGACACCTGTATGAGAAACTTGGATTCGTACAGCTTGGCACGATACCTGAAGGTTTTCGCATGAAAGATGGTACATTTGCCAATACCTGTTCATACTACCACAAACTCTGATAGGAGAAAACACTATGAATGATCTATGCATGATAATCAAGGATGTTGTAGTTCCCAATTTCCTTAATATTCGAACATCACTCCGCACATATGACAGAGACGCGATCTGCTGCGGAGCTCCATGCTGGAGATGGGCTTATCACGCTATACACTCGGCGGACAAATGGTTCATAAATCCTAATGTTTACGAGGAACCGGCTTTCCACGTTGAAGGTATGGATAATCCAGATAATCCTTGTGATGTCATACTATCTGATGAGCAGCTTCTAGAATATCTCGACAGCGTAGAGAAGAAGACTCTAGACTATCTTGATACTCTAACAGACGAAATGCTCTATGAAAAACCTGAGAACTGCAGATTCACAAGAATGGAACTGGTTCTCAGACAGTTCAGACATATCTCATTCCATACAGGAATGCTTAACGGACAGACCGCACTGGCAACCGGACAGTTCCCGATGTGGGTCTCTGAAACATCCAAATATGTTGATGATGGTATATTCTTCGGAAGGTACAGAAAAGGAAAGGTTCAGCCATAATTATTTACTGAATCTTAAAGTCTTATTAGTGTCTATATATCAACACAGGTTATAGTTTTTACACTGACCTTCATGCAATCTCGGATGATAACAGACAATAGAAAAATCATATTTGACAAGAAGGCTCATTTGATATATAATATAACGTGGAATTTTTATACAAGGAGTCTTTTGAATGAATCCCGAGACATACGAGAAATATGAGATAATTGATGCTCACGCTCATATATTTCCCGAAAAAATAGCGGAAAATGCGACATTGAATATCGGACATTTTTATGGTATCCCGATGACAGGATGTGGTATGAGCAGCAAACTGATCGAAAGCGGCAGTAAAATAGGTGTTTCAAAATACCTCGTCTGCTCAACAGCTACATCCCCGCATCAGATACGGAACATAAACTTCTTTATATCAACCGAATGTACTGTTCATCCGGAATATTACGGTCTAGGTACCACACACGCTGATACAGAAGATCTTGAAGGAGATATCGAACAGATCAAGTCTCTTGGTCTTCACGGAGTTAAACTGCATCCGGATTTTCAGAAGTTCAACGCTGACTCTCCTGAAGCATTCAAGATATATGAGCAAATGGAAGGAATCTTTCCGCTTATGATACATTGCGGTGATGACAGATATGATTATTCTTCTCCTGTGAGAATCGCTAACATCTGTAAAAACTTCCCTAAACTCAAAGTTCAGGCCGCTCATATGGGAGGATACAGATGCTGGGATCAGGCTGCAGAGCTACTCCCTAGAAAATATGAGAATCTCTGTATCGACATAAGCAGTTCAATGCCATTTATGTCACCTCAGAGAGCTGCTGAGATAATCCGTCTATTCGGAGTAGAAAACACTCTCTTTGGAGTTGATTTCCCGATGTGGACACATAAAGAAGAGCTTGAACGTTTCTTAGCATGCGGCTTTTCTGAAGAAGAAAATAAAATGATCTTGTCAGAAAACTTCAAGCGATTCTACAAAATCTGATTCTTGACATAAATAACGATTTATGATATAATATTTAAGTGATGTTTTTGTTGGTAGAATGGTTATTATTCATTGATTGACCTAGGATAATCATTTCTACCAATTATATTCACTTTTTTCAATAAGCCGGTGTGATGGAATTGGCAGACGTGACGGACTCAAAATCCGTTGGTAGCAATACCGTGCGGGTTCAAGTCCCGCCACCGGCACCATGATAGCTATACAAAATGTATGACATTGCCAAAACAGCCCGAATTTTCAGGCTGTTTTGCTACCCAAATTTCGAAAAATTTGCTTTGATTTTCATAGATGACATTGGAGCTTTTTAGCCATCTGACGGGAGTTGAACCCTCACAAGAGCAAGTTTAGAGCTATGCATAGGTCGAAATACAGGCAAATCTCGATTTTGTCAGCGAAAAATAGTATACGAACTTTCAGGCTCGGTTTTAGTGCTTTTCACGAAATGTGAAAACGCTGAAATCGAGTCCTTTTTCCAGTAATTAAAACATCCGAAGTAGTGTCTCCTTTATTATACACTACTTCAGAGGTATGCACAAATATTTGGATAGACTCTTAAATTCACAAAAATAGTCACAGGATCAATTTCTGATTCCTGTGACTATTTTTCTTTTTCTGACCTTTTGCTTAGTTTTCCGCTTCGGAAGCTATCAGCTTTCCGTTATCGAGCCGGACGATGCGTGAACCTTTTTCAGCGCAGAACTGCGAGTGGGTGACCTGAAGGATAGTTATTCCCTTCTCCCTGTTTATCTGCTGGAACAGTTCCATTATCTCACCGGTCGAAGTCTTGTCGAGGTTTCCTGTTGGCTCGTCTGCAAGAAGGATCGCAGGCTCACCGAAAACTGCGCGCGCTATGGAGACGCGCTGCTGCTGACCGCCTGAGAGCTGCGCCGGCTTTGCCCTGCGCTTATCTGTCAGACCTGTTATCTCAAGTATCTCACGGAGCTTTTCTTCTGCATTTTCAATTTTCTTGTGCCCCATTTTCACAGGCAGCATTATGTTCTGTTCAACATTCAGATTCTGCACAAGATTGTAGAACTGGAAGATAAAGCCTATCTTGTCACGGCGCAGTGCTGACATTTCCGTTTCCTTCAGCTTTTCTATCTTATGACCGCACACCGTGATAGAGCCCTCATACTGCGTATCAAGTCCGCCTATGAGATAGAGAAGTGTGGATTTGCCGCTGCCCGATGCTCCCATAAGCGAGACGAATTCTCCCTGTTCCACACGCAGATCTGCTCCGTCGAGCACCTGACGGAGAGCATCGCCCTTGCCGAACGATTTGAGTACATTTTCTGTGATAATAATTGGTTCCATAATCTGTGCCCTCCTTATTCGTATTTGATCTCGTTGGCCGTGTTCATCCGCATCAGCTTTCTGACAGGCGACAGAACAGTCAGCATCACAACAAGCAGTATCACGCAGGCAAATGCTGCAAGCGGTCCGTACTGTGGGACAATTATCAAACCGATGTCGGTTTGAGTGAAGATGTTCGATACAGCAGCTGTGACCGGCATGCTCACAACGGCAGCTATCACAATAGAGATACCGAACGATACTGCGTTTTCTATCAGCAGCGAGCGTATCAGCTGGCGGCGCGACATCGCTGTTGAATGAAGGAGTGCCAGCTCACGCCTTCTTGAATCGAAGCCTATCATCTGGTTGCCGGAAATGCCTATCATACTGAGCGCCATAGCCATTCCGATTGCTGCATACAGCAGACGGTGCTCGGATCTGGTCTGGGCTGATTTTTCTGAATCGAGCTCTTCCTGTGTTCTGACATATTCCCCGTCGGTCAGTATCTTTTCAAGCTCATCACGCAGAGCGTCCGCACCGCTGTTGCTGCGAAGGAGGAGAGTTGACGGGTAATCGCCGTAAAGCTCGCGATAGAGGTCGGGATTTATCACAAATGAACCGCCGCTGGACTGAGACAGTGAGTTGCAGTATGAAACGAGTGTCATATCGCGGACTATCGGGAACATACCGTCAGAGCGGAATTCCGCCTTAAAGGTGTCGCCGCGCTTCAGTCCGAGCTTTTTTGCAAGCAGCTGATCCATGCATATCTCATTCATACCCACAGATTCAGGAAGATTGGTTATCGCAATGAACTGTCCGCCTGACGGAAGCATATACATTTCCGTTTCCCACAGCTTATCCGCATCGTTTACGCGTATCATATCAATGGTCCAGTATACGGATTCACTTTCGCTCACCATTTCGTGTCCTGTGATATGATCAAGCTCCTCTGACTTGTTGGCTCCGAGATTCGTTACGACCACATCAGTGTTGTAGACAGGGCGGTCTGACCACGAAAGCACGGAAGTGGCAATGATAAAGATAGCCGCTGCCGCTGTGATAGTCGTTACTGTCAGAACGGCATTGCCCATATTGGATTTCTTGCTTCCAGCCTCCATACAGGCAAAGGCAGTTTCAGTAAGATCCAGCTTTTCTGCCAGCTTCTGAAGTCCGCCTGCTGTGACCTTTACTATCCACTGCACTGCAAGAGCCGTACCTATCACTATCAGCATTACAGCAGCGATAAGCAGATACGGATTCTGCACGGTTAGCGTCATCACAAGTCCGACTGCGAAAAATACAGCGCCGATGACCGTCTTGGATATCGAAACATTGTATTCTGTGTCTTTCGTCGAGAAAATGATATCGCGTATCGGTGTTCGGACTGCACGGAGAGTGTACACTATCGGGATAAGGAGCTCAAGCAGCACAGCTCCAGCAATAACAGCCGCATAAATATAAGGTCTGGTCTGCGAGATCACCTCTCTTATATCCTGAGATTCCGTTTCACCGGTAAAGTTTATCGCCTCATTAAGCACCGGAGTTCTGAGCAGCGCATATATCAGAACTCCTGCCGCAGCACCGAAAAAACCGTACAGAGCATTCTCCAGCATCAGCAGGAATGTCGTGTGATTCCGGCTCAGACCGATGCTGCGGAGAGTACCGATAGTGCTCATTCGCTCAAGGATTATCTTTTCTGTGCAGCTGACTGTCACAAACATGACCAGAAGGAACGTGAGACCGAACAGCAGATACAGCACGATATTGAGCGAACGTATCATATTCTCCGTATCCGCCGAAGATATACTGTTCACTTCCGCACCAGGTATCTGCTCCCTGACCAGCTTTTCAAATATATCCTTTGGCGTGTCATAGATGTCGACCATTGCAAAATTGTAATCATCAGTGCCGCACATCCTTGAAGTGACGGATACAGGCGCGATGGCCTCAAGAGAATTGGGAGACATCATACCCTTTTCTTGAAATATATTTTTTACCGTGACATCAAAGGTATCACCCTTGAAATCAGTCACCGTGATGGTATCTCCGATACCGTAGCCGTAGCTTTCACTGTAATTCCTGCCGATAGCGACTTCGTTATCGCCCAGCTCGAATTCATCGTGAATGACTCCCATCTCATAGGCTTTATGCATATCCGAGAATCCGTGGAATGTGGCATACTGCTGGAATTCGTATGTATAGAGCTGCTCGTCGCGTTTCACCTCACGCTTGTCGCCGGTCTGATATAACACCATATTGCATGGCTGACAGCCGTCAAAGCTCTCCTCGGTAAGAGGCGTCCTGCTAAAAACCATAGAGTCCATATCTCCGGTATAGTTGGAGATCACAGCATTCATTATGCTTTTGACAGCGCTGCCCAGATCAAATGCAGAACAGGCCGCGATCGAGGAAGCAGATATGCAGAGGAGGAGTATTATGAGCCTCAGCGGTCGGGAGAGCATATTCTTAATCGTTAGCAGAAGCGTCATCTTACCACCTCTTTATTCTGTCAGCAGGAGCCACATACAGCTTGTCGCCCTCCTGCACGCCGTAAATCTCATAGAATTCGTCAAAGCACGCAACGACCGCATTTACGCGCACAGGTCCGGGACTGTGTTCATCATAACTGATCTGGTCCTTCGCATCACTGTCGAGCGTGAGCTCCTTCCACAGGTCGGCGTAATGCTCAAAAACGAGCTTCTGCTTATCCTGCGTTCCTGCGATAGCGAGCGCACACTGCACGCCGCTGATGTCCGCAAGGTTCTCACTGAGAGTCTTTCTTCCCTTGACTTTGTAGCTGTTCAGCACCGTAAAGCCGTTGTAATAGTCGACAGCCTTTGCCTGTATCTCGGCAAAAGACTTGCGGTCAGCTTCGGGCATCCATTCGGGACGGTAGCAGCCGTTCGGGTCGTAGTTCATTCCGTTATTGTCAAAGGCGTGGGAGATCTCATGTCCGATGACAGTACCGATAGAGCCGAGATTCGCCGCGTGATCGGCTGCCGGATCATAGACCGGCGGATTCAGTATTGCCGCTGTGATAACAAAGCAGTTTCCCTGAGGATCATAGCAGGCATTTACTGTCTGCGGAGGCATCATGGAATAGCCGTCATTTTCTGCCGGTTCTCCGAGCTTTTGTAGCTTCTCGTGACTCTGCCGCCTGTAATCGAGGATCTGAGTTTCGAGAAGTGATCTTCCGATGCGTGCTGCATCAGAAGAATCGACCTCATGCGGCTCTGCTGCACCGACATAGCACTCCATATTGTTCAGCTTTGAAAGCAGCGCGGTCTTACCGTCTTCCGAGAGCCATTCCGCTTCGGATATGAGCACGGCGTATTCGCCGATTATCTCTTCGCACATTTCTTCCGCGTCCCTGCGTATTTCCTCAGTGAAGTATTTTTCCGCATACAGCTCGCCAATCTCGCGCGAGAGAACGTTGTCAAGTATCGCGAGCGAGTATTTGTCCGCGAGCTCTTGCTGCTTTGATGTGTTCATCAGTTCGGACGTTCCTCCGCAGGAAGGCGGGAGCGTCATCTGGTACTGAGCCACAAAGCAGCAGCGTGTATAGTCCTTCCACTGCTGCAAATGGTCTTCATCAAGAAGGCTGTCTATCATAAAGAACTGATTTTCATTTGCAAGCACAATGCTGCCCTTGTATCCAGACAGACCGAGCATTTGCAGCAGCTTTTCCGAGCTTATGTTTTTCAGCTTTTCCGTCAGTTTTTCCTGAGTATACGGAAACCAGAAATCTTCCTGCTTTATTTCTTTTTCGTCGTCGTAAAAATCTGTGACCGAGCCGATATCGAGCAGCATATATGTAATCTGCGTGGCACGTTCCTTTGCGTCATCCTCCTCTATGCTGGAACGCGAAAGATGATCTGAGAGCTCGTTACGCAGATAGGTCGCATTATTTTCATGCTCGACCGCACTTTCGAGGTCACCGATACCTGTTGTCTGATTTATGTACAAAGAATTCAGGGACGTATCGTACAAGTCGCGCCTGACAGACGGAATTATAGCAGGGGCGACACCGTACTCCCTGTCCAGCCACCCCCATAGCGTAAAGAGCGAGTCAATGCTCTCCACGTCGTCTATAGCGTCGAAAACCTCATTTGCAAGCTTTTCGTCAAAGGCATTCGTATCCTTGCCCTTTGTATAGTAATCGTTTGCGAGGTGGTAAAGGTCATAGATCAACTGCTCATTTGTTCCCGAAGCGTATCCGCCGCCGCTGTCAGCGATGTCTTTGACAAGGCTCTTTATCTGCTCCTCCACCAGTTCATTTACAGCAGGAAAAGTACCGCTGCTGTTCCTGTTTTCGGGTATGTGCATTTCCATAAGCTCAGCGGCGTTGCACCAGCCATAGAAATCGTCGCCGGGACGAATGTCTGCTATCGAGAATGCTTTTTCATTTTCCTGCGTTGTGCTTTCTGTATCTGTTAATATCCCACCTTCGGCGCAGCTGCAAAAGGAAATGCATAGCGCAAGTGCCGCTGCAACGATACCTGTAGTATTTCTGTTGGTCGTCATAGTTTTCTCCGATAAAAAATAGTCTATTAATAGTTATACCATTATACTAATCTACTATATATTATACCTATATGTCACACGACTGTCAATACAAAAGCCTTTTTTATTGAACGCAGATCTGATCCTAAAGCCTTCACTGCGTCATCGCAGCCGCTTTTCTGCATATATCAGGCTTATTCCTCAAGTTTGCTAAGATCATACGCGGCTGTGTCCTCAAAGTTGTGTATGCCATCCTGCGAATCACATCCTGAAAAAATGAGAAACCGTTATGCAGAAATTAGCATAATTGAAGACACTCACATTGATAACTTAGCTTTTTCGCAGTTTCAGGCTCCCATTGCAAATAATGCGAAAAGTGTCTTAGAATCCCTGCCAAATATATGCCTTGATGATTGTCTTCTAACATTTCTAATATCTGCTTGCGGAAAAGTCATTTTACCGTCCCGATTTTTAGGAAACTCTATAAATAAAAATGATAATGCTTTTATTATAATGATGTAAGAAAAAAACTTGAATATTGCTAAGAGTGTATTTGAAAGCGTTTTATTTGTGCATGGCAAGAATAAGTGTGTAAAATAGCCCTTAATTTTATGTCATCTATTTTGTATAGGTGACACATCTTACCTGTACAAAATGTATGGCAATACTAAAACAGCCCGATTTTTCGGGCTGTTTTGCTAACAAAATCTCATATTTTTTCTCTGATTTTCATAGATGACATTGAGGTGTTTTAAGGCTGTTTAGGGAGTTCAACCCTCACAAAGTCTGTTTTAAGAGTGAATATAGGTCTAAATGCAGGCAAATCACGATTTCGACTGCAAAAAATAGTATACAAAGTTTCAGACTCGGATTAAATGATTTTCACGAATTGTGAAATTACAGAAATCGAGTCATTTTTTGTTTTCAAAAAGAAAAGCGATAGCAAACCTATCAGCGAATTGTTAGCCGTTTTTAGCAACATCGATGGCAGGTCGGGAAACTAAGCAAAAGATAGCAGAGAGAGTTGCTGTGAGCGATTTGTGCACCTGTCAGCCGATACATAGAAATCTGATCACATCTGCTGTCTTTGAAAAAAATGACAGGAGGAAAAGCGAATGAACAAATTCTACATAAACGGTAAGCTGACGCATAATGCATCCGATAATAGCGGAGTTATGAGAAGCAGGGCAAGTATCTGACTTATGAAGCATACTTCGATCGGCTACAAAACCTTCTCGTCCCAAATATAGATCAAATGTCTGGAGAGATGTCCGTGGAAAAAATAATGGAGGCTATACATAAACTGGAGCAATGAACAGTAGTATAAGCGGCACATATTATAGCAGTTCTTTCAATTCACAATTGACATTTCAGACCAATTATGCTACAATAAATGGCATGGATGAACTATGATTTTCAATAATTCATCAATAAGAATAAATGAGTTTTTCCGTTTACAATTCTTGTATTTCGTTGTTTATTTGTATGAATATCACATATATTATAGAGTGATCATTTGAAGCAAAATTCATAAATAGTGTCACTCATTATATAAAGGAGGAGTCATTATGCCGTTTCCAAGAGATCATAAAATTACAGCAGAAGAATTCTTCAAGCTAACGCCTGACAATGATTCCGAAAGATATGAGCTTATTAATGGCGAAGTTTTTGCACAGGCTGCACCGTCAACCTCACATCAGCGGATCACAGGCGGCATTTATAGAAAAATTGGAAACTACATCGAATCAAATAGTGGAAAGTGTGAATCTTTTATATCACCGTTTGATGTCAAGCTCGACGATGACACTGTTGTTCAGCCTGATGTACTTGTTGTATGTGATCCATCTCAGATAGACGATATGCGCTGTAATGGAGCACCGGATCTTATTATTGAAGTTACATCTTCAAACTACGGACACGATTATGTTGAAAAGCTCGCATTGTATAAAAAGTATGGAGTGCGCGAGTATTGGATAGTTGACCCTTTGTACAAGCGAGTTATGGTATATTTTTTTGAAAAGAGCGATTTCCCAAGTATATATACCTTTGATACAGCTGTTCCCGTTGAAATCTATGAAGGCAAGTTGCTGTTAAATATTGAAGAGTTTATATAATGCTCTGGGGCTAATTATGCAAGAAATCTTAATGCTCAAAAGTTGATTTTTGTTTTTTCCACTATCATGACCTATCCCTCAGGCCTATAAGTTCATGCTGGTTCAAGTCCTGTTATCCGCACCAGCGGTGAGCACCGCGGGCTTCCACGATGTCGCTCGCAAGCTCGCTTTCTTTTTTATAGAAGGCTTACTCTGCTTTCGCTCACGGTACTGTCATCTATTTTGTACAGTTAACACAGAAGAAAAGGCACTTTCGAGTAAATCGAAGGTGCCTTTTCATTAATATTCTATTTCATTTTCTATAAGCATATTTGTAAGTTCCAGACTACCTATCGATCGATTAATGTACCGACTGCTCACTCTGGCAGAAGCGTGGGCTTTTATGACAATGTACAAATCCATGATGATTTAGGACGTATACAAACAATGCTTTATTCTTAAGAACAACATAGATATTGATATTATGAACCACTGACTAACATATCATAAGTCACGCCATACTTTTCAGCAATATCCCTTGCATATGATGAACCTTCAGGCTTAGCCAAAGCGACCTTAAATGAACGCTTGCCCTCATCTGTTCTCATGACCAGTGAAGCTGCCCCCGCATCTTTACTTTCATGTGAAAGCTCTTCAGCATCCTCACCTAGCTTGTGCATATGAGTATTATAGATTGTACGAACGGATTTTGAAAGAAGTGCCTTTACTGAGTCTCTTGCTATATAATAGCCTTCCTCAAAAGAAGTTGTGGAAAAAGTCTCATTCAGTAGCAGGAGACTTTTGCTGGTTGACTGAGAGAATATTTCCTTAAAACGGACACACTCCTCGCCCAGTCTTCCGAGATCTACAGTCTTATCCTCGTCCGCCGGAAAGTGAGTAAAAATGCAATCACACGGAACATAGCTGAAACTCTCGGCAGGAACATATAGTCCACCCTGCGCCAGGACAAAGAGCTGACCGACTGCCTGCGTAATTGTAGTCTTACCACCACGGTTTGCACCTGTAAGTATATAGACCGTGTGTTTTTGATCAAAACTAAGGTCATTAGGCACTATATCGCTGACGATATCCATCTTCATAGCGAGCTTCAGATTGTAGAATCCCTTTGCCTCAACAGAATAGTCTCCATCAGCAACTGGCTTTGCTGCACTGAAAACGCAGCCCTTATCCATCAGACTACCTATGAATTCAGCACATCTAATATAGTATACAAATTCAGGTACAAGGCCAGAAATATTCACGATTGCCACATTTGCATACTTGGTAAGAGTATCGCGCAGCTTTTTCACAAGCTGGCCAAGCATTTTATTGATAACAGTATCAAGATAGAAGGTAGATCCCATAGAAGAATCGCCTGCCATTGCGTTAACAACAGTAGTCTTTGTGCGTGTACCTACAGCATTTGTTGTTCCGACTGCAAGCATTCCGCCTTCATTCTTCATAAATTCGATGATATTGCTCTTTGACTCTCTGTCGATCTGATGATAGTGCATATCACCATCCCAGTCAGACGTATCCTGTATCTTGTCCTTATTAGCTATAGCATCTGCAAAATTGCTGACGATACCGGATTTCTTAAAGGGTTTACTGTTCACGGAAACAAGTCCCATGCTTACAGCTTCAAAGCGCTCGTTCACGTTGATACCAAGGGTCACACTTTTTACATCAGACGCCTTTACTTTCAATGCAGCGATATCCTTCTTCATATCAGCGAAACATGCGTCTTCGTAAAGCTCAGTGATGTAATCCCTCAGTGAGATCAGGCCTTCGGACTTTATCTGTTTATCTGAAAGACAATCCCTCATGGTTTCCACAGTCTTAATGTATCCGTCAAGCTCGTCAAGACGATGGAAAAGATGCCAAAGTCCAAGCTCCTCATCAGAAGATTTGTGCATAGTTGAGAAATCGTGCATAAACTGTATCTTTCCGAACAGCTCCATCATTGTATTTCTCAGTTCAGGCATATTAAAAATATCCACAAAAATCTGCTGACGGTATGAAGCGACAGTAGAATCTGAAGAGATTTTCGAGAGAACATTCATGATCATTCTACGTTCTTTACCGTCATTTGATATTTTTTCACAAAATGTATCAAGGCCCAGATCATGCATAACATTATCCGGCAGCCTGCGGTATTCAATATCAGCTCCTGACGGCTGCAACAGACTGAAACCAGCGCTTTGAGTCATACGATCACCTACTACTTAGATTTTTTCAATGGAATCCAGATATAGCTTACAGTATCATCAGGATCATCAGCAGGTGGCATATAGATTTCCAATGAATAATTACCTGCCAGTGTATATCCCTGCAATTGGGGAAGCCATTCTGACCAGATTTGTGTATTAACTTTCTGCAAACTGTCTGGCAGAGGTCCTTTACAGATAAATTGTGCCCACAAGCTTCCTGGTATCTGATAGGTACTGCAACCCTCAGGAACCTCTTCCCAAGGAATGTACAGATCAGCTATCCAGTAGTCAAAGTTCTTTCCATCCATGTCAGTACATACACCGAACATACCCTTTAACCCTTTTCTGTCAGACATCCACTCATTCCAAAATTTCGGAACCTCCTGATAACTTGTCTCAGCATTGAATCTCTTTTTGAATCCGACAATAGTAAATGGTGCCTTTTCAACAATACGATAATCTAACATATTTCCGCCCTCCAATGTGATTTTGATATGCAGCGGAGCGAATGATCGCAGGTTTGCTCCCCAGTCTTTTGCCTGAGTTGGTGTGACTCCGTGAAAGCGCTGAAAGGCTTTCGCGAAGCTGTCCGGAGAATCATAGCCATACTTGAGTGCAATATCTATCACCTTTGTATCAGAGTTAACAAGTTCCTGTGCGGCAAGCGTCATTCTGCGCGCGCGAATATACTCACCGACAGTCATACCGCAAAGTGCTCCGAAGATGCGCTGATAATAGAATGACGATAAAGCAGCTTCTGCTGCAATATCATCTATATCTAGAACGCCAGATAGATTTTGCTCAATGTACTCGATTGACTTCTGAAATCCGTCTATCCATCCCTGCATTTTGTTCACCTCTTCCCGCTGTAATACCAGTATATCACATCTTGAAATTGCTATCCCGACTTTTTCTGCTCTCTTTGTCAGTGTCTGAAACGTAATCTATTATGCTACATTCTACAAATGATAGCATAGAATCAAAACTAAGCCAAACAAGCGTAATTATCTATACTTATTATTATACTAATCGGTACCTGCAAAGTCAATCAGCAGTTGTGCCAATTATACACAGCTATTTTCTAATATCATCAAATTGCTTCTATAATCTTGAAAACACTTTATCTAATATACCTCTTAAATATTCAGTAAGATAATTGTCTGTTCACTCACATGTACATTCCTTGATTTTTTACATTATATTTGGTAGAATAGAAACATGTGTGATATATGCTTTTTACAGAAATTATAAATCTTCTTCTAAACTTCAAAAAAATTTTTGAAAAGCTGTTACACTTTAGGAATTACATGCGTTACTATATATGAAAGACAGATCTGCTTTGAAAAATAATACCCCAGAAGGAGGGATCATATGACTGATAATGAAATATTAAGTCTGATGCGGGAAACGCCGTCACTTGGACAACGTGCCCTTTTTGACAAATACTACAGTTATGTTTTCTCAATAGTAAACCGGATAATAAACGGATTCGGAAGTGCTGATGATTCGGAGGAATGCGTAATTGATGTATTTGCATCCGTAATGATGAAGCTTGTTCCCGATGATGATTGTTCATTGAAGTCATATATTGGTGCGGTAGCGCGTAATTCTGCGATAAGCATGAGGCGTTCACTTGCAGCAAAGACGGGCAAAAATATATCCGCAGACGATGAAAATATGGCAGAAATAGCAGATGAACAGGATATCGAGGCAAACTCTGACAAATCTGAAGCTTCTAATCTTCTGCTGAAAAAGGTTTCTGAGCTCGGACCTCCTGATTCAATAATAATTATTCAGAAATACTACTATGAGAAAAGCTCAACGGAAATAGCTGAAATGGTCGGACTCAACGCAACTGCTGTAAGAATGCGCTGCGGAAGAGCAATAAAAAGACTCAAGAAGCTACTTGAAGCTGACGGTATCACTCTTTAAAGGAGGAGAGTTATTATGAATAATAAGAAAAAAATAATTGACACCCTCCGTAATGCAGACAAAGCTTCCGTCGAGAAGCTTATGGCGGAGGAAGCTAAGAAGAATGAGATATTTGCAAAAGCACTTCAGAGAGCAAATATCAATAATTCCGAGTACGCAGATAGCGTAAGCGGAGTTGAAAAGTATGAGAGGAGAATTAGTATGACAAGAATCGCAAGTATTGCAGCAGCCGCTGTTCTTATAACAAGCTCTATTGGTGGTGGAGCATATTTTATGAATCATAGAAAACCAGTACAGCAGGATCCTGTATCAGAGCCAACAACTACAGTATCAGCCAATACAGATACTACATCAACAAATGAAAGTGAAACAGGAACTGATACTACAACGACTTCTACAAGCGTAACAGAAACAGAGATCACGACTATTGATAATACAGATAAACAATACAGTATAACAAAGGAAGAACTTATAGAAAAGGCTAAAGAAAGCAATAGTGTTTACTATTTTGATAAGTTCTCTGCTGATTTTACGTATACTGTATACACTTCCATGGAGTATCGCAAAGATCCCATGACACATTCAGGCAGTATTTTCCTCGATGAAATAAATATGAAGGGTACAATTAAAGATGAAACCACAATAAACAATAAGATTGTATATGAACAGCAAGGAGTAATAGAAGATAATAAGCTTCATAATGCTATTGTAAATTATGTAGAAACAGATTACGTAAATGGAGGACAAATATTCCTTGATACACCACAAAAAGAGTATTACGTTGAAGACTATGATAATGATAAAGTATATTTCACCACTTCTGCATGCGGACGTAATATGGCATTAAATACTACTGATCCTGATTCCTGGGAAATAACAGGCGGAAAAACTGAAAACGGAAGAACAATATTATCAGTAAGCGGACATGAAAAAGGATCAAGTTACGAAGGTATCGATTATGAGTATGAGTATAGAGCAGAGATCGATGCAGCAACTGGCATGACCATTTCGTATGACAGTTATGATAATAGCGGAAATCTTACCTATACGTACAGAGTAACAAATTATAAGTTTGATAATGAAGCGGAAGCGTTTAAAACAACTTCAGAAATTCTAAGAGAAATTGAAAACGGAGATTACACATTTAAGCTTTTCTAATAATCAAACCCCTATAGCCTAAAAAAATCAAAAAATAAAACAAGCTAAAAGCCCGATCTCAAAATCGGGCTTTCTCTATATATGCTAATGAATTATAATTTACTTTTCTTGAATAGACTCAAAAAAATAGAGATCCATATGGATCTCTATAATCGTTTTTTAAAATGAGTCATAAAATTTATTTACTTTCATTTTCGATCTTATCTAAAGTTTCAGATAGTATCTCATTTCTCAGATCAGT
This sequence comes from Ruminococcus sp., assembly GCA_017960805.1. Taxonomy (GTDB): domain Bacteria; phylum Bacillota; class Clostridia; order Oscillospirales; family Ruminococcaceae; genus Ruminococcus. The sequence goes on along the minus strand of JAGCYM010000002.1, from coordinate 8,580 downwards.
CATCCACTGAGAAAACTCTACTGTATCAAAAGCATATTTCTTATTAAGATCGAACTCATTCTCAGACCATGTATCAAGGGGCGACTCGTTGTGCTGTATAAGTGCCTCTAGCTTGTCAAGTGCCTTGAATAGTCTTGCCTCCTTGGTTTTCTGAGCATTCATCTCATCATACAGATCTGAAAGCTCAGATGAGAGCACAACCGGAAGAGAAGAAACCCATTCAGAAAGAAGAGCATCTTCGTTGATTCTGTCATTATCAGACTTGGAAAATGTAGGAATATCACCTGTAAAGCATTCACCAAGATCATGTATAAGGCACATTTCCATGACCCTGTTTATATCCAAATCAGCAAATTCATGCTTAAGGAAAAACGCCATAAGAGAAACACGCCAGCTATGTTCGGCTACGCTCTCTGTTCTTCTTCCTGATGTAGTACAGTGCCTAGGAGTATCCTTCAGTCTTTCAGTAAAATGTAGAATATCAAGAAACTCTTTAGGTGTCAATTTCATGCACCATTTTCAGATTTTTTATAAGTGGCTACAACGTACATGCCAAGGCTTTCATTTCGCCTGTCATAAATTACATTGTCTATTACTGGTACAAGATGAAAATAACTCACCCTGTTTGTAACGAATACACAATAGGCTCCACCTGAAAGATCAAGGTCCTTAAGCTGTGTATTGTTATTATAGTCACGCTCCTTATATATGCCATTTCGAGACATATATTCCTCAAATATGCTCTGATCATTAAAAGTCTCAAAGCCGGTTTTCTCAGCAAGCTTTTTAAGTTCCTGCTTCACTGTTGAATAATCCTTGCCGACCAGCTTAGTCATTGTCCTGACAACACAACTATGCTTCTCGTCACTAGGATCGTACAGCTCAAATGTGAGCTTACATTCATCTGACATATTATTCCCCTTCCATAGAGATCGCTCTAAATAGATCCCTCACATCACTGGTCGCTCCCTCAAAATGCGGCCATGCATCGATATTGTCTTTACTCCTACGTGGTATCAGATGGATATGGAAATGTGGAACAGACTGACCCGCGCTCTCCCCACTAGCATTAAGGAGATTCATCCCTTCATATCCGCAGTTTTCAACCAGATGGCGGGATATCTTTCTGACTGTACTCATAAGCTGCGACAAAGTCTCATCTTAACAGTCAAGAATACTCTTCACATGTATCTTTGGAACAACAAGCATGTGTCCATCGACATCATTTGCCGTATCCATAAATGCAAGAGTATATTCATCCTCATAAACCTTCATACAAGGATATACACCATTGATCAAACCACAGAAAATACAGTCTTCCATAGCATCTTCCAATTATCCCTGATAGACCACAGTAATTATAAATTATAAATGTCCGAAAGTCAATAATATCCAAAGATTTTAAACCTTTTGAAAACTAAAGTAGACTTCTTTCAACAGGTGTTTCGTCAAACAAAACAAAAATGCAAAGCAAAAAATGGCACTTTACATATCATTTGCGCAATTATTGACTTGTGTTATTCACACATTCGTCATATACTAATAATATATTATAAGGAATTGGGCGGATATATAAAAACTTGACCGCAATCATCTATATCAACTTCAGGTAAATAAGGAGTGATCAAAATGGAACTAAACAGTTTTAAGCGTTTAGTGAGCGGTGCTATAGCAAGCATCGTATGCATTTCATCAGTAAGCCTCGGCGGCTTGATGAGTGCAAAGGCGGATAAGGTTCTTACAACAAGTCCCAGCCATACTCAGGAGACAGGTACATATGGTGATTACCATCACGAGATCTGGCAGGCTGACACACCCAACTCATCAACGATGACATTGTACGAAAACGGAGGCGGATTCTCTACAACATGGAAGTGCGGCCCTAACAATTCAAAAGGTAACTTCCTAGCTCGCCGCGGACTCTTCTACGGACTCAACAATTCTAAGCACTGGCAGGATTACGGCGGATTCACCTGTGACTTTGACTGCAGCTGGTCAGCCGGAACATCAGGCAACTCACGTATCTGTATTTATGGATGGACACAGAACCCTCTCGTTGAGTTCTACATCATCGAGGACTGGAAGAACTGGCGTCCTACATCAAACAACGCTAAGCAGGTAACAATCGACGGAAGTGTTTACGATGTATTCACTAACCCGATGAATTCCTACACTATCGAAGGTAATAAGGCATTTACGCAGTATATAAGTGTACGCCGTGACACAAGAACCAAGGGCAGAATCAGCGTTTCCGAGCACTTCAAGGCTTGGGAAGACCTTGGCATGAAAATGGGTGGTCTCTACGAAGTAGCTTTCAACGTTGAAGGCTGGGAAAGTGACGGTCAGGCAGATGTCAAGACGAACATAATCAAAGCTGGTACTCCAGTACCCACTACAACAAGTGAATCCAAGCCGGTAGAGCCTAATCCGGATGGTTCATACATTAAATACGACTTTGACAGCACAACCTCAGGCTGGACTGGAAGAGGCGGTGCATCTCTCGATACTGATACAAAGAACTATTACGACGGTACTGGTTCTATGTTCGTATCAGGCCGTACAAATAACTGGAATGGTGCTGCAATAACACTTCCTAGCGATACATTCAAGGCTGGTGAGACATACAGCTTCAGCGCAGCAGCGCTTCAGAAGAGCGGTTCTACAACTGATCTTAAAATGACTCTCCAGTACACAAGCGGTGGACAGGAAAACTATGATGAGATCGCACTTGCAAGCGCTAAGAGCGGCGAATGGACAAAGCTCGAAAACACCTCATACACAATTCCTTCCGGAGCTACAGGTCTTACACTCTATTTCGAAGCACCAGATGATCTTACAGATTTCTACATAGACAGCTTTACAGCTGCTGCTAAGGGCACAGCTTCCGGTATAGTTAACGGTAAAGGCGTTGTTGATGGAAGTGGCGAGGTAATCGACAATCCTCCAGCTCCTTCAGGACTGATGAAGGGTGACTTCTGCTCAGACAAGGTTATCGATACCTTCGATCTTATCGCTGCAAGAAAAGCTCTTATAAACTACATGGCTGGTTCTTCTAACGGTCTCAGCATGGAAGTTGCTGATGTTGATGGAGACGGTACATTTGGAGTAAACGATCTCGTTTATCTCTCTAAATACATTCTCGGACAGATAAACGCTTTCCCCATGGGACAGCAGACAGTAACAACTACAACAAAAACAACTACACAGCAAATCAATACAACAACCACATCCACAAGCGGTGGCACTCCATCTTCAGGCGGTTATACAATGGCAAGCATTGCTAACGACATGAAGACAAGTGCTCCTAACGGATTCAACACAAAGCGTGGCGGTGTTGATTACGGTAAGGTTGAAAAGAAGACATACCAGTCCAAGGACGGCGGCGGAACAAAGAGCATAAATGTTATCCTTCCTGCAGGTTACACAACCAGCAAGAAGTATCCTGTATTCTATGTTCTCCACGGTATCGGCGGTAACGAAGATTCAATGATTCAGATGGGTATGCAGACAATGCTCGGCAACCTTCTTGCTGACGGACTCTGCGAGCCAATGATCATCGTAAGCTGTAACATGGTAACAGGAGGCAGCAACGGTAATATGTTCTCGCAGGAATTCATGCGTCACAACGATCTAATCCGTGAGGATATCAAGAACAGCATCATGCCTTACATGGAGCAGAATTACTCCGTAGCAACAGGCAGAGAGAATACTGCTATCTCAGGCTTCTCACTCGGAGGTCGAGAGGCTCTCTACACAGGTATAACAAATTCTGAGCTTTATGGTTATGTAGGCGGCGCTTGCCCAGCTCCAGGAATCTTCCCGACAACTGATATGTTCATGACTCACGAAGGTTCACTCAAGCAGGAAAGCCAGTTCAAGCCTTCAGTAATGCCTAACCTCATCCTCATCTCAGCAGCTGCTAATGACAGCGTTGTTGGTACTTATCCAGAGTCTTACCACAAGGCACTTCAGAACAACAACGTAGAGCATCTCTGGAATGTAATTCCACAGGGTGACCACGGCAATGCTACTGTAGAGCCTCATATGTATAACTTCATGAGATACCTATTCAAATAATCACTTCTTACGAAAAAGCAGCAACCTTTCGGTTGCTGCTTTTTTGCGTTTATTCGAGTGGGAACGTAACCTGCCATTTACCCGACCTATACTCGAGAGCTGTACTGAATTCGCCGTAAAGTGAACAATTCAAGAGCTTTTCATATTCAACAGGCAAAATATACTCGTAGCACATATCCGTGTGTTCCTCGTTGTACCAGTAACTGAACGAGATGACATTTTCTTCGGATACAACAGATAAACCGTTTTTGTCAACGAGGTGAACCCAGCCGTGGCTGTCGGTGTGGAAGTTATCCTCATAGCGCATGAGGACATGAAGAGCGCCATCCAAGTAGCCTATTGCCTCCATAGAGACATTGTCGGCGGGGCGAAGTATTGGCTCCTCTGAAGGAACAAGAAAGCGATAATCGCGACAGTCAGGCAGCTCTCCCCAACCGGTTCCGCTTCCGATATCGTCTCGGCGGACTGTCTCGGGCTCAATTGGTATAGCGGACATATCCACATTTACCGTACCCTCAGTTTTTTTCTTTCCTATAAGAAGCTCACTGACTGAAAAAGTCACCTTTTTCTTTGGCATTTTACTTCCGTTCATTGTCTCAAGCTCAACCACGAAATATGCGGTATGAGTGTCTTCGTCGTATTCTGAGAAAGAGCAGTGACCATTCATATCACGTGGGACATTGATATAGTAGCTGTCATACAGATCCCAGTCGCCGTAGGGACACTCACCTGTCGTGTCACGCATAGCAAGGTATACCTCAGCCTTACTGCCGTCACACTTGGCAGAGATGACCGTCATCTCGATATCGTCATAAGTACATGATTTCTGTACGGGTTTAAAATTCTGAGCTATTGTCGGGGCTATCTTATAGAGCACACTGTAAGCAGAATCCGAACCAAGTGCCGTCATGGCAGGCAACGGACACGCAAGCAGAACAGCAGCTGCAGCTATACCTGCAAACCATTTACCAAAACTACGCTTTATATTTTTCTTAGGCAAGTCAGCATCAAGATATTTATCTTCTATATTACCCATTGCTTTCAAAAAAGTATCAGGTTTCATATATCGTTTTCCTCCAATTCTTTACGCAACCTTTTTCTCAGCCTGAGAAGCATCGAACTAACCTTACTTTTAGAGAATCCAAACGCCTTTGAAATTTCACTTATAGACTGAAAGTATGTATAGCGGCGAACAAATACATTCCGTTCAGTTTCATTAAGACCAGCCAGAAAATTATTAAGGAGATCCGTGAGTATTCTCTCATCAACACTATCCTCTACATTGTCATTATCTGATACGAGCCAGTCTGATACTTCATCCAGAACGATTTTATACTCACCGGAACCTCTCTTCTTTGCGTTATCATGGTCAAGCTTATTGAAACTTATGTTTCTGATTAAACGTGCAAGATATGTTCGCAGGCACTGAGGTAAAAAAGGCGGTATAGTAGTCCAGGCCGCAAACCATGTATCGTTCAACGCCTCCTCAATATCAGAGCTGTCTTTCAATATGTTATTGGCAACAGATCCGCAGTAAGCTGAATACTTTTCTTTTACTTCAGCTATAGCGTTTTCATCTCTAGCAAGGAATAGCTCTAATATACTTTTGTCATCCATGCTGTACCTCCGTTTGTTTTTAGAAGCTTCTGATATTCTACTAAGAAAACAATACACAAACATTGCATCCATAGGAAAACTTTCTTAATTATACAATTATATATTTATTCCGTCAACTATTCCAGCATTCCAAATTGTATACGCAGCGTATTATTTCTTCAAGTCTTCTCCGAATCGTTATAATATTTTGATTCAATATATCACAGTCTGTAAATATGACAAACTGTATATTCACCTCCAAATCAACAAAAAATCATCATTTTCTGCTTGTTTTGATAATATTTGATTCACAATTTGTGCCTTATGCACAAATACGCACCTCTTAATTCGTTAATTGCAGACTGTATAATTATCCGTTTTGTATTGCTTTTTCTGTAAATCTATGGTATAATAATATCAACAAAAGGAAAACAAATCGGGAGGTGCTCTTATGAAAAAGAATCAGGTAATTGCTACTATCATAACAGCTGTAATGACTATAACAGCAGCTACAACAACAGCTATGACAGCATTTGCAGGTTCTGCAACAGGTGTGACAGGCGAATATCAGGAATACAACCTTAAGGGTATGGATCCTAATATGGCAGAGACAAAGCCTACAGTATCACTCAGCCACATAGAGCTCCCCCTGAATGTAGCTCAGGAAAATCCAGTTCAGGAAGTAGAGATGACAATCACAGGCGCTAAGCTTAAGTATTGTTCAACTGGTTTCCACATTGGTTACGACGAAAGATTAACAGTAGTTCTTGACGAATTCGGTTCTTGCGCCAATATGGGACCTGCAGGCAAAAAGCTTGGTAAGAAAGACGCTTTAGGAAGCAACAACGATTTATTCATCTCCACAATGTGCAGCGAAAACTTAGGAATAGACGGTGTCCTCTGGACATTCCAGTTCCAGCTCCCCGAGAACCTCGAAGTTGGTGATAAGTTCCCGATTGAAGTTCTCTACAGAAACGTTAACGGTACAGGCGATATCTTTGCAAGCCTCGAAAATGACGACGCAAGCCACCTCATGGAAGCTTGGGTATTCACAAACGGAATCGAGCAAGGATACATAGAGATCACAGAGCCTGAGATCGAAGAAATCCCAGAAGAAGAGCCCGAAGAAGAAATGATCATTGGTGACATCAACGGTGACCAGATCATAAACGCTTCTGACGCTTCTCAGATACTCGCAACTTATTCACTGGTTCAGGTTGGCGGAGATATTCCACTGACAGAAGCTCAGATCACAGCAGCAGACATAAACAAGGACGGTAAGGTAGACGCTAAAGACGCATCTGACGCACTCCGTTACTACACTTACTTATCAATAGGCGGAACTCTAACAATAGAAGCATTCCTGGCTCAATAAGTAGTTTCATGATAAATCCTAACCTCCAAACATATTTAAAATCGGAAGGCTGAAAAGCCTTCCGGTTTTTGTATATAAGGAAAAAAGACCGGTTGTTTCTTAAGTGCGATGCTGATATAGAAGTTTTAAGCCATAGTATTTCTGATATGCGGTCAGAAGTACTATGGCTTTTCTATTGACAACGCAGCGATGTTATGCTATAATTTTTGCTAACATAAATCGAATTTTATAGGAGTAGATCATGAATAATTTTCAAGTTGATTTTTTGAGGGCTATAAAAGATATTCAAGAGGACAGTGTAGGTATTGCTATGTGCGATAATACCGAAGCCAAGTCCAAAGAAGAAACTCTATATTCTATAACTTACGACGTAATTTATCGTATTATGGAGTTATTAGACGGGTATGGAGATGACAAAGTCGGAAAAATTGATATTGTGAAAAGGAGTACAGGAGAATCATTAAAGGAAAACCCCAATATTGAACTTCATGATAGAATTGTTGAATATATAAAAAAGTTATAAATTCTGATTTATCTTAGCAACATAAGTAAACACAATGCCCCGAAGCGTATTGAAACGCTTCGGGGCAAAACTTCTATATTGGCATCCGCATTACAGAACAGCCGATCTTTTTTCTGGGAGTGTATTATGTTTTTCTGAGTTTCAGATATTCCTTGAATTCAAGTTTTCCTCCTGTTGACAGGAATGTATAATAACTAAGTATATCTGAAGCATCCTTAGCATCAAGCTGACCGTCACAATTAACATCTGCCGCCGCTATCAGTTCTTCGGTCATTCCTTCAGGAACAGAACCAGTTGAATATGCGGCATAAATAGCAAGCACCCTGGATGCATCCTTCGCATCGATCTTCGAATCTCCGGTTGTATCACCAAAGTCAAATGTTTTTGTTGTTTCAGTAGTAACCGGCTGAGTCTCTGTAGAGGAAGCTGTTGTGGTTTGTAATTCACTTGATGACGACAAAGCATCTGATGTTGTGGATGCAACTGATGAAGTTGTGACTGCAGTTCCTGTCAACGATGTTGAATTAGCCGTACTCGTAGTCGTTGGCTGGATTGTTGTAGTGGTAGGCACAGCTGTACTTGTAGTTGTCGCCTGAGTTGTTGAAGTTGTTGGAACAGCTGTACTCGTGGTAGTTACCTGAGTCGTTGTGGTTGTAGGAGCAGCAGAGCTTGTAGCCGTCGACTGAGTAGATATAGTAGATGCAGTTGTGCTCGTTGTCGTCGGCTGAGTCGATGTGGTTGTAAGCGCCGCTGTGCTCGTAGTAGTTACCTGAGTTGTTGTAGTTGTAGGTTCAGCTGTACTCGTGGTAGTTACCTGAGTCGTTGTGGTTGTAGGAGCAGCAGAGCTCGTAGCCGTCGGCTGAGTTGATGTGGTTGTAGATTCAGCTGTGCTCGTAGTCGTAGACTGAGTTGTTGTGGTTGTAGATTCAGCTATACTCGTAGTCGTAGGTTGAGTTGTTGTGGTTGTAGATTCAGCTGTGCTCGTAGTCGTAGACTGAGTTGTTGTGGT
>JAGCYM010000090.1 GCA_017960805.1 Ruminococcus sp. | reverse complement strand
ATACTTGAAGATGACCCATACGGTGAACTTCGTTTTGCCGGCGAAAACGTTCCGACAATCAAGAGCCTTGATACTGAAGGAAGAGTTATATATTCAAGTACATTCTCAAAGCTCATTTCATCAGGATTCAGAACCGGTTATGTTTCTGCTCCCGCACCGATCATCCAGAAGATCGTTGTCTGCAAGCAGGTAGCTGACGTTCACTCAAATATCTGGGCACAAGTTGTTTCACATCGTTTCATGACAACTGTTGACCGCGAAGCGCACTTCAACAAACTACGAGGAATATACAGAGAAAAATGTGATCTCATGTGCAGTTACATTGAGAATGGTTTCTCAAAGAAGATCAGCTATATTAAACCAGAAGGAGGCCTCTTCATCTGGTGCACTCTCCCGGACAGCTGCGACATGAATGCATTCTGCACTAAGGCTGTTCAGGAATACAAGATAGCAGTAGTTCCCGGAAACTCATTCAGCATTAAGGAAGATGAAGTAAGTCACTCATTCCGACTCAACTACTCAACACCAACAAACGAGCAGATCAAGAAGGGCATGGAGATACTCGCCCGCATGACTCGCGAAATGCTCGATTAAAACTGAAAGGAATAATAAAATATGGCAACCACAGATAGATATCCAGTAACTCAGAAATACCTCATGACAAGAGCTCAGGCTCTTAGCTTCCCGCCAAGTTTCTTTGAGATGAAATTTGGCAAGAATGACGTTTACGGTGTAATTGTTGATATGCCAATGCCCGGCAACATCCTTACTACAATGGTATGCTTCATTAACGGAGCCGCTAACCTTTACTTCAATAACGGCGGCGAATATGTCGGAGCTTCACAGAAGTACAGAAACCTTGTTCAGGCAGCAAATGCTCTCGTAGTAAACTCAGCACAGCTGATCCCAAAGGCAACAAAAACCAAGCAGTTCGATCTTCCTAAGGGCAGAACCCAGAATGTATACCTTCTCACCAAGAACGGCACATACAAGGTTGAGTTCCAGCCTGGCATCATTCCAGAGACAGAACCAGAGAAGCGTACTGTATACGTACTTTACCAGCGTGTTCTCAGTGAGCTCAGGAACTGTCAGCTCAAGGATGATATGGAATCACGCAAAGCAAACAAGTAAGGAGATACCCAGAAATGGACGATAAAAAGCTCATATTCAGCGCTATACAGCCTACCGGAACATTTACCCTCGGAAACTACATCGGCGCTGTTAGAAACTGGGGACCGCTTCAGGAAAAATACAACTGTATCTACTGCGTAGCAGATCTCCACTCAATAACTGTTAAACAGGAGCCTGCAAAGCTCCGTCAGAATACACTCTCTGCATATGCTCTGCTCATGGCATGCGGACTTGATCCGGAAAGATCCATTCTCTTCATCCAGAGTCACGCTCATACTCATTCAGATCTGAACTGGATACTCGGATGTAATACACAATTCGGTGAACTTTCACGTATGACTCAGTTCAAGGACAAGAGCCAGAAACATCCTGACGACATTAACGCTGGTCTGTTTACTTATCCTACTCTTATGGCAGCGGATATCCTCGCATATAACGCAGATCTCGTTCCGGTCGGAGTTGATCAGAAGCAGCATCTTGAACTAGCCAGAGACATCGCACAGCGCTTCAATCAGCGTTATGGCGATTTCTTCAAGCTCCCTGAACCATATATAACTGAAGTCGGTGCAAAGATAATGTCTCTCCAGGAACCGACAAAGAAAATGTCCAAATCCGATGAGAATCCTAATGCCTGCATACTTATACTTGATGACAAAGACACCATCATACGTAAGTTCAAGCGTGCAGTAACAGATAGTGAGGCTGTGGTAGCTTTCCGCGAAGGAAAAGACGGTATCAACAACCTTATGTCTATATACTCTTGTGTAACAGGTAAGGATTATGCCGCAATCGAAGCTGAATTTGCAGGCAAGGGCTATGGCGATTTCAAAATTGCAGTAGGCGAGACAGTAGCAGACAGCCTAGAACCTGTACGTACAGAGTTTGACCGCCTTATCTCAAACAAGGATTATCTCAAGGAATGTTATACAAAGGGTGCCGAAAAGGCAATGAAAATATCAAGCCGCATAGTCGCAAAAGCCTATCATAAGGTAGGTTTTGTAGACAGACCTTTCTAAAAAGCGCGGCAAAAGCGCCTAAATACGTCGGTCATTTATACAAATCGCCTAAAAATGGTGCTTTATATTCTGCAAAAAGCACAAACTTTTGCGAAATACCTTGATTTTTGACGCATTTTAGGTTATTATTAGAGGAGTGCTAATCCCATGGTTGAATATCAGCAAAAAGATAACTACTCAATCAGCGATCTGCTCGATATCGTCAGACTTCTTAGAGGCGAAGGCGGCTGTCCTTGGGACAGAGAACAGACCCATAGTTCAATAAGAAGTGACTTTATCGAAGAGACCTGCGAGGCTGTGGAAGCTATCGATCTCGGAGATACCTCCCTGCTGAGAGAAGAGCTCGGCGACGTACTGTTGCAGGTAGTTTTTCATTGCAGGATAGAGGAAGAAAACAACTCGTTCAATTTCAACGATGTCTGTGACGAGATATGCAAGAAACTCATTCTTCGTCATCCCCATGTTTTTGGTGAGGTTAAAGCCGATACCACTGCAGAGGTCCTGAAGAACTGGGACGCCATTAAAATGGACGAAAAGGGCCAGGAGACCTACACTGATACACTTAATCAGGTCGCAAAGTCTCTCCCATCGCTCATGCGTGCACAGAAAGTCGGTAAACGTGCGATGCGTGCGGGAATGGATTTCAGAAGTGCACATGACGCAATGGCTTGCATAGACAGTGAAAAGGCAGAGCTTGAAAAAGCTGTTGCCGCAGGTGATCAGCAAAACATTGATGAGGAAATGGGCGATCTGCTCTTCTCCTGTGTCAATGTGGCTCGTCATCTCGGTGTAAACGCCGAACTGGCTCTAAAAGCTTCTACGGACAAGTTTATAAAGAGGTTCTCTATAACAGAACAGCTGACAAGAGACGAAGGTATTGATATGAAAGACCTTCCTATCGAAGAGCTTGATGTTTACTGGGACAAGGCTAAAAAAATTATAACGGAGGAACACTCAAATGACTAAAACAGAACTCATCAATTCAATCGCAGATAAAGCAAACTGCACTAAGAAGGACGCTGCTTCAGCTCTCGAGGCTACACTCGCAGCTATCGAAGAAGCTCTCGTAAAGGGCGATAAGGTTGCTATCACAGGCTTCGGTACATTCGAAGTTCGTAAGAGAGACAAGAAGACATGCATCAACCCCAGAACAAAGGAGAAGATGGTTTGTCCTCCTAGCAACGCTCCTGCTTTCAAGGCTGGTAAGGGCCTCAAGGAAGCTGTTAACGCTAAGAAGGGCGCTAAGAAGGCTGCTAAGAAGAAGTAATAAAATAGGGGCGGAAGGTATAAACCTTTCGCCCCGTGTTTTTTTGAAAGGAGCACTCAATGAGACTTGATAAGTATCTTAAGGTTACACGTCTCATAAAACGCCGCACTGTTGCAAACGAAGCGTGCGATGCTGAAAAAATAGTTGTAAACGGCAAAATCGCAAGAGCTTCATACGACGTTAAAGTCGGGGATATTATTGAGATCAATATGGGTACAAAGCCACTTAAGGTCAAAGTACTCAATGTCACTGAACACGCAACCAAAGAAGATGCTGCTGATAACTATACTGTCGTTGAATGACAGACATTAAACATAATCAGCAGGAAACGCGTGCTACACGGCACCACATAAAATTAATGCCGCTTCTCATTGAAGCGGCATTTTAAATTACTTTGTATTGTGTATGTCCCAGCGGAATCCGGTAAGCTTTGATGCCTTAGTGGTATCAAGCATATTATTGTATTCAAGCTTTGCAAGATCCAGGTAACGGTAATTAGTCTTTTCGTCCTTACCGCCTCCGAAGATTCCCTTTATCTTAGTAAGAGCGCCACCGCCTGATTTCTGAACAACAGTACCAAGGTGGTGATTCTCACGCATGAATGAAATGATGTCAGCGGCAGTAGTAAGCAGCTTATCGCTGATATTGTAAATGCCTGCATCCTTCATATCATTAGCATTCTTAGAAAAGCTGAGAATAAAGTCTACCAGATTGTGCACACAACAGAGCTGAAAACCATATTGTCCCTTGCCAAATACAAACTTCGTTCCATCCTTAGGATCTGTTATCTTCGCAACAAGATTATCGGTAAAATTAAGGGTATAAACAGGAGCAACTCTGGTAATGCAACACATAACTTCTTTATGATGCTGCATTTCTGAAATAAGTGTTTTTTCTGAGTTATACTTAAGAACCGCATAATTCGTATTGGTCTTTATATCAGAATCCTCTCTGATTGGCTCACGAGTCTTTGGAAATTCGTAAACCTGATATGTACTAACAAGAATGATTTTTCGCACATTTTCTGTCATAGCATAACGATAAATGAACTTGTCACACTGTTTAGCAATATCCACTTCTTTATCAGTGATTATTGGCCCAAAATCGTTATCAACTGTGCAAGCGGCATGAATCAGAATACTAATCTCGTATTTCTCAAAAATCTCGGCATATCCGTTTTTATCTGTCTGATTTACCTGAACAAATGTGTAATTCAGTTTTCCCTCATTATATGGATTCGCCTCAACGTCGGCAGAAACTACGGCAAAGCCCTTCTTGAGCAGACCGGAACATATATGCTGACCTATCAGTCCGCAACCACCGGTAACAAGAACTGTCTCCATACTTCATACCCTCCTTTCTGATGAACATACTCTACTGACTAAAATATTATATCATATTTCTAATCTCTTTGCAAGACCTTTTTTGGACGTTGGTCATTCCTTTATCATATAAAAATGTCCGTATATTGCAGTTTTTGTTCAGCTGTTATCAGTTGCTGATAAGCGGATTCTCGTTGACCTCATCGATATATGTCTGCAATGTTGCATAAATTGCGTCATAAGTCTCGTTCCACGGTGTACCTCTTGCTGTGTTTCTGAGGTTCTGGTCCAGAAGATCGCCGCAGTCCTTTGATACGCCATTTGAGAGATCGAAGAATGCGTTCTCATCTGCGAGCTTCTGCATCTCATGCTGCATATCAACCATTTCATCTGTCCAGCCATAATCCTCACGGAACTGCTTGTCTGAAACTGCCTTTGTATCCTCATCCATAATGGAGAAGCGCTTGCAGTCGAGATACTTTGCAACTCCTTCCGGATTTCCGCCGTTCTTAACGAAAGTGTATGCCTCAATTCCGTTAGGAATATAGTATTCCTTAGCCTCAGGATCCTTAGGCATAGGAACAAAGAATGCTTCCTCGCCGAACTTTTCCTTCCACTGCTTTGGCTCAGTATAGAACTCATAGAGTCCAACAGGATAGAAGAGTACCTTCCCTTCGCCAACGAACTCAGGATGTGCTGTCCATCCATAGTCGCCCACACCGATAGCAATGCATCCGGTCTGATTAAGATCATACAGGAAATTCTGTACACGTTCCATAGCCGGATCACCGATATTGCTGACAAGCTTTCCATTCTCTATTGATACAGGAGGAACGCCTGTTGTGTTCATAAGGCCGAACTCGAACCACCATCCGTCAATACCGTAATGCTGCTTGTCAACATCAACAAAGCTCTGAAGCATCGACTCAAATGTGTTCCAGTTCCAATTACCGTCATAGTACAGATCAGCAGGATCATCAAGACCGGCTTCTTCTATGGTCTTCTTATTATATACACAGCCTACCTTGTCACCTACTGACTGAACAATAGCGAGATAGTGCTTTCCATTCCAAAGCATGCTGTCATTAACGTCCTTGACATCTTCCCATAACGGCTTGCTGAAATCGATGTAATCATCTACAGAAGTAAACATACCTCTTACAGCGCCCTTCGGGAAAGCATCCATATCACCAGCCCAGAAGAAGTCTATTCCTTCACCGCTGCTTATTGATTCAGCAAGCTTTTCATAGCGGTTCTCCCATGTAACCTGATGGTACTCAATTTTTCCGCCATACTTTTCCTCGAATACAACAAGTTCTGTAGGCTTATTCTTACCGGATGCATCAGGGTTTATATCCCATGTAGCCATCCACTTGATTGTCTTGTTCTCCAGTTCTACGTCCTCGAGGAGGTCGGTATTTGAAGCCGCCTGATTAACCTCATCTCTTACACTCTGATCAACATCAACATCAGCATAAGGATTGGACGATGAATTGCTGCTTCCACAGGCAGTAACTGAGAGGGTAGCTGCCGCCATAAGAAGCGAAGAAATGAATATTGCTGTTTTCTTCATCTGCTTTAACTCCTTTTCGAATTTTGTCCGCATAATGCGGAACGATGGTGGATTTAAAATCGATACAGCGACCTGCCAATGGCCGCACTTATCCTATTTATTCAGGCACATTTATATTATATCATTTTAAAATAATCACTGTCAATATCCAAAATCAATATAAATTATGCTAATTTGTTGTGATATTGCTGTATTTAAGTGGCGATTGTTTACAAAACGCTAACAAATTGCAACAAATTATCGTTTCTTACCACAACCACCGTTCTCTGAAAATGCACAACGACCACGCAGATTACAGCTTGCACATCCTTGTTCCAGCTGTGAAACAGGAGGATTATCAGATATACCGATTATAGCTGTTACCGACTTAGACGGAACAAGCAGAAAGCTGTCAGTTACTGTTAATCCGATCCGTCTCTGAGCGTTAAGCGCAAGAAGAAAATCTCGCTGCAGCGCTATAGGCAGATCGCCATATCCGGGACTATAACGCCATGTCCTAAAAGGAGCATCCACCTCAGAAAAGATCTCTTCTTCGGCTTTCTGGCATACCTGTTCAACAGCAGTACTACATAAACAGTCTACTGCAAGAGCTGCAGCCATATCTGTAACAGCAGTCTGCCTGATAAGTTTATCTGCCTCAGCTGAAACTGTCGCTGCAAGCAGGATCACCCGATTACAGCCAGAAAGATGACTTCTTATGTCTTTACCCGTAAGTATAGATTTCATTCCTGAAACTGCTACACCTTCATCAGAAATACTTATCGTAGCTTCACGATAAACATATGCAGGACGGAGCCTAATCCGTACAATAGGCTCATATTTGTCAAGGAGCAGTCTAACTGTTTCATCCTGAGGCCCCTTTACCCCCATATATCTTGCAGCTTCTTCTTTAGACAACGGAGAAAGAGTAATCATGCCTCTATGATTCCGCTCACTGCTTCACTTATCTTGCGTGCAACATATGCATTATTCATTGTATATAGATGTATCCCATCCACTCCGCTCGCAGCAAGATCAACGATCTGATTGATCGCATATGCGATACCTGCATCACGAAGAGCTTCTGGATTGTGCTCGTATCTCTGCATTATCTTTACAAATTTACGAGGCAGACTCGCACCACATGTTGTGACCATGCGTTCTATCTGATTCTTGTTTACAACAGGCATTATACCTGCCTCAATCGGTACATTGATACCTGCAGTCGCAACCTTCTCACGGAAAGAATAAAAGCTGTCATTATCAAAAAACAACTGGGTGATAAGATGATCAGCACCTGCATCGACCTTTTTCTTTAGATTCTCTATATCTTCCTCAAGTGTTTCCGCATCAGGATGACATTCCGGATAGCAGGCTCCTGCAATATCAAAATCGCCCTTATTTCTAAGATAAGTTATGAGATCGCTGGCATGCTCAAAATCTTTAACGGGTGGAATATCTGGATTTATATCCCCTCTGAGAGCTAATATATTCTCAATCCCGCGCTTTTGTGCCTCAGCCAGTGTTGAATCAATCTCAGCACATGTAAAATTGATACAAGGAAGATGAAGAACAGGAGTGAGTCCACTCTCTTTAATTTTTGAAGCTATATCAAGAGCGAAGAAACTATTGCCGCTTCCACCTGCACCAAATGTTACACTGATAAAATCCGGATTCATTCCGCTGAGTTCATCAAGTGTCTGGTATATTACATCCACTGTACTTGTCTTCTTAGGTGGAAACACCTCAAATGAGAAAACAGTTTTTTCCTTGAAAATATCTCTGACTTTCATATGATATCCTTTCAGTCTATTGACCAGTCAATTGGTTCCATTCCTTTATCTGTAAGGAAAGCATTAGCCTGTGAAAAGTGCTTGCAGCCAAAAAATCCATTGTAAGCCGATAACGGACTTGGATGAGCTGCCCGCAGAATAAGATGATTCCTATTTGTTATATACATCTGTTTTGCCTTTGCATCGCTTCCCCACAGCATAAACACCATAGGTTTTTCACGTCGATTCAATAGTTCTATTACGTCAGTTGTAAACTGTTCCCAGCCCATATTTCTGTGACTGCGGGGTTGACCAGATCTTACTGTTAGAACGGAATTCAAAAGAAGAACTCCATTCTGCGCCCACTTTGTCAGTTCGCCGTGCTTTCCTGTGTTGTCAACACCGACATCATCACGTATCTCTTTGAATATATTAACAAGCGATGGTGGAGGTACAATTCCTTTCCTAACAGAAAAGCTCAGACCATGTGCCTGACCCTCACCATGATATGGATCCTGTCCGATAATAACGCATTTAACATCATTATAAGAAGTCATTTTCAGCGCATTGAAAATGTCATACATGCCTGGAAAGATTCGCTGTGTCTTATACTCATTAACAAGGAATTTACGTAGCATTAAATAGTATTCTTTTGTAAATTCATCCTTGAGCAGTTCGTCCCAGTCATTACCGAAGTTGACCATAATTACCTCCGACAGAAAATGGGACAGCTTCTGCCGCCCCATATCCTTAGTTGTTATATACTGTGTCTTCGTAGTATTTAAACTTTACTAGTGTATTTCTCTTATATGTAAGAGAACCTTGCTGATTAAACGGAATCTTGTCATAAGCTTCACGTGAACATTCAATTTTTAATTTCTGTCCCTTGCGTGTTACAAAAACAAGTTCATAGTACTCATCCATCAGCTTCTGCTGACCCGTGCTCTCAATAACTCTTAGTCTGTCATCAGATTTTCTCACAAGTGTAGCCATCTCAACAATAGGTTCTGATGTTTTCTTCTGAGAAGATTCTTCAACCTCAGGCTTTCTTGAATAACGACGTTCACGACTTGGAATTGCTCCCTGCCCCTGTCCACCGTTTTCTTCCAGGAAGAAATTCATAAATCTCATGAATGGGCTTTTTCCACCAAAGAGAAGAATAACAAGTACAAGAATGACAACAATCGCACCTAGAGTTATAAGCAGGTTCCGCATTTGCGGTGTAACTGCAAGTATTTTTCCTATCTGTGGTGTCATTTTGTGTTTCCTTTCAAATAAAAGCAAGTATTATCCTGCCCTAATATGCTAATTTATATTATATAACATTTTTTAGAAATTTGCAAGATATATTTGCAAATTTCTAAAAAATGCAGTATAATTCAACTATGAAAACAAACAAATATACTTTGGAGATATACTATTATGCAGAGATTATTAGGACATATGCGTAAAGCAATTCAGCAATACAACATGATCCAGGATGGTGATAAAATTTCCGTAGGCGTTTCAGGCGGAAAAGACAGTATCGCACTTCTTATTGGTCTTTCAAGACTCCGAAGCTTTATTGGAATAGATTATGAAATAATGGCACTTTCGATTGATCCAGCATTCGGTGGAATTCAAACTGATTTCTCAGAAATAACAAAGCTTTGTGATTCACTTGGAATTGAACATAGAATAATTCAAACTCAAATAGGTGAAATAGTTTTTGATATCAGAAAAGAAACTAACCCTTGCAGCCTTTGCTCCAGAATGAGAAGAGGCGCACTGATAAATGCTTCAATTGAAATCGGATGCAATAAATTAGCTTTAGGTCATAATTACGATGATACAGTTGAAACATTTATAATGAATCTATTTACAGAAGGACGAATTGGCTGTTTTTCGCCAGTTACAAAAATGGAAGACAAGGAAATAATTGTTATTCGTCCATTAGTGCTTGCGGAAGAAAAAGAAATACGACGAGCTATAAAACGCTGTAATCTTCCTATAGTAAAATCATCCTGTCCCGCAGATGGACATACAAATCGAGAAAAGACAAAAAACATGATATACCAGCTTGAACAAAATGATCACGGGCTTAAAGATAGGCTATTCGGGGCATTAGTACGTGGCAACATAGACGGCTGGGGTTATAAAAAAGGCTCTCCATGATTGGAGAGCCTTTAATATACTCATTTTAAAGAGTGACTAATTAATTAGTCTTCCTTCTTTCTGAGAACGAATGCTGTAGCAACTGCTACTGCAAGACCAGCTACTGCAAGGCCAGCACCTGTACCGGATACACCAGTCTTAGGATTCTTTGTTGTGCCTGTACCAGAAGCTGTTGACTTAGCTGTTGAAGCAGCACTAGCTGTTGATGTTGAAGAACCAGCTGTTGTAGATGCTGTTGTTGCAGACTCTGTAGTAGTTGTAGTAGTTGTTGTTGT
>JAGCYM010000089.1 GCA_017960805.1 Ruminococcus sp. | reverse complement strand
GAACTTCTTGACTGTGTTTTTTAGTTCGATCATAGCTTTTCTCCTTTCCCGTGTTTAGTGTAGATATTGTCGAGATGTTCTGCGAGTACTTGCTTGTCTATCCCTCGGTCTGCGCAGGCCATAGCCGCGTTGTCAAATTCAGTGAGAACTGCGTTCTGGAACACGGAGCTGTCTGGTTTTGCGATGAAGCTTCCGCGGCCAGGGACAGAGTATATAATACCTGTTCGTTCAAGTTCCTGATATGCCTTTGCAACGGTGTTCGGGTTAACACCCGCGTCTTTTGCGAATGCTCTGACACTTGGGAGCTGGTCGTTTTCAGCAAGAGTACCCTTTACGATAAGACTTATAATGTTCTCATAAATCTGCTCATAGATAGGAATTCTGCTGGTAAGGTCGATAGAAAACATATACTGCCTCCTTTCTGTTGGGGGTGTACTATATCGGATAGTACATCTATTACACCTTTATGATATCACTTTAGTTTTTATTTGTCAATAGCTTTTTTAAAAAAAATTGTGCATTAACTTATTTTATGATAGTATTTGATTATTATGTGGCACTTCAGATTTCCGTTGTATATGTAAGTGAAGCGGTTTTGCAAGGCTGTTTAAGAGTAATTCAATGAAACAAAAAGGGCAGCCATTTGGCTGCCCCTTGAGCTTTTTATTTAGTTTTCCTGTCCCTTTTTCTTTGCCTCGATATCTGCGAGTGCATCCTTGCGGGAGAGGTTGATACGACCCTGACGATCGATTTCAGTTACCTTAACAACAATCTCATCTCCGATTGAAACGATATCCTCAACCTTTTCAACGCGCTGCTTGTCCAGTTTGGAGATATGAACGAGACCGTCCATTCCGGGAACGATTTCAACAAATGCGCCGAATTCCATGATGCGTACTACCTTACCACGGTAGATAGCGCCTACCTCTGGACCATTAGCGATTGTGTCAACGATCTGGAGAGCCTTACGAGCGTTCTCGCCGTTGATACCGCTGATGAATACATTACCCTCATCGTTGATGTCAATCTTAACATCGCAGTCAGCAGAAATCTTCTGGATAACCTTTCCGCCGCTTCCGATTACTTCACGGATCTTCTCTACAGGTACCTTTGTCTGGAACATCTTTGGAGCATACTTGCTAACCTCAGCTCTTGGCTCAGGAATAGCTTTTAGCATGATCTCGTCAAGGATATAGATACGAGCTTTACGAGTTTTCTCAAATGCTTCCTTGATGATAGCAGGTGTAAGACCGTCAACCTTGATATCAACCTGGATAGCAGTAATACCCTTGTGAGTACCGCCAACCTTGAAGTCCATATCGCCGAAGAAGTCCTCAAGACCCTGAATATCAACCATTGTCATGAATTCATCGCTGTCTGGTTTTGTGATAAGACCACAGGAAATACCAGCAACAGGAGCCTTAATCGGAACGCCGGCATCCATGAGAGCGAGTGTTGAACCACAGATTGAACCCTGTGAAGTAGAACCGTTTGAGGAGAGAACCTCAGAAACGAGTCTGAGAGCATATGGGAATTCATCAACTGAAGGTATAACAGGAGCAAGAGCTCTCTCAGCAAGAGCACCGTGACCGATCTCACGACGTCCGGGACCTCTGCTTGGCTTTGTCTCACCTACAGAGTAACTCGGGAAATTATACTGGTGCATGTATCTCTTGGTATCTTCCTCATCGAGACCATCGATGCGCTGTGCATCGCTGACAGGTCCGAGAGTACAGATTGTTAGAACCTGTGTCTGACCTCTTGTGAAGAGACCAGAACCATGAACTCTTGGAAGGAGACCAGCCTCAGCAGCAAGAGGACGGATCTCATCGATGCCTCTGCCGTCAACACGCTTGCCTTCGTAGAGCCAGTTACGTACGATCTTCTTCTGGAGCTTGTAGATGCACTCGTCGATCATAGCAATCTGCTCAGGGTACTTCTCATCGAAATTAGCGTGAATATCATCAACTATCGGAGCAAGGCGCTCGTCACGGATATTCTTGTCGTTTGTATCAAGAGCGAACTTAACGCGCTCTGCAGCAAATGCCTCAATAGCATCAAACATGTCGTGGTCAACTTCCATTGACTCGAATGTGAACTTAGGCTTGCCAATCTGCTTCTGGATATCGCTTATGAAAGCGACCATCTTCTTGATCTCTTCATGACCCTTGAGGATAGCTTCAAGCATAGTGTCCTCAGGAACTTCGTTAGCGCCTGCTTCGATCATAACGATTTTCTCTGCAGTACCAGCTACTGTAAGAACGAGATCTGTCTTAGCTCTCTGCTCTAGTGTTGGGTTGAGGATTATCTCGCCGTTAACAAGGCCGACATTGATGCCGGAGATAGGACCATTCCATGGAATATCAGAAATGGAGATAGCGATAGAAGTAGCTATCATACCAGCGATTTCAGGGGAATTGTCGGGTTCAACCGCAAGAACAGTCATTACAACTGAAACATCGTTTCTCATATCCTTGGGGAAGAGAGGACGAATAGGTCTGTCTACGCAGCGTGATGTGAGGATAGCCTTTTCTGTGGGCTTGCCTTCGCGCTTTGTAAAGCTTCCGGGGATCTTTCCAACGGAATAAAGTCTCTCTTCGTAGTCAACTGAGAGAGGGAAGAAGTCAACGCCTTCTCTGGGCTTTGCGCTTGCAGTTACGTTTGCCATAACTACAGTTTCACCGTAATGAACCCAGCATGATCCGTTAGAGAGTCCGCAGGTCTTACCTGTCTCAACTTTGAGAGGTCTGCCTGCGTAAGTGGTCTCAAAAGTTCTGTAATTCTCGAACATTGTTATGCCTCCTGTAAAAAAATATTTTTTGCAGCGGCTTTAGCAATAAACTCTGGCACACAGCAGTTTATGTGACACAGTTTAATGCTAAAAGCCTTATGCTGCTTCTTGCTTGAGTAAAGACGTAAAGGCAGAAGGGGACAGCCCCTCTGCCTTCATGGACGTATAATTACTTACGGAGACCGAGCTTCTCTACGATAGCACGGTATCTGTTGATATCCTTCTTCTTAAGGTATGCGAGAAGGTTACGTCTGTGACCAACCATCTTGAGAAGACCTCTTCTTGAGTGGTGGTCATTCTTGTGGATCTTAAGGTGAGCGTTGAGGTCGTTGATTCTCTGTGTGAGAATTGCGATCTGAACCTCAGGAGATCCTGTGTCGTTTGCACTAGTTCTGTTAGCCTCAATAACGGCTGTCTTTTCTTCTTTTCTTAGCATTGAAAAGCACCTCATAAAATAAATTTCCGATAACATAGAAAAGGGTGAATTTTGAGGACACGCCCTGTTCCAAGTACACGGTGATTAAATTATATCATAACAAACTTAGCTTGTCAAGGCTTTTTTCGGCGATAGAAAATGAAAAAACAGGCAGGGGAATAAGTTGAATAAAAAAACTAAAAAAAGCATATTGACGTTAAGACGGAAATATTATATAATGAATATGTATGGAATTTAGGAAGTGATTTAATGAAATATTATGTATCTGCGTCGGTTTTGAGTGCCGATCTGCTGGATATGAGAAGTGAGATAAAGAAGCTTGAGACGAACGGCGTCGACATGCTTCATTTTGATGTTATGGACGGTATTTTCGTAAATAACATCACATATGGCCTTCCGGTACTTGAACAAGTGAGAAAGGTCACTGATATGACACTTGACGTTCATCTCATGATAACAGATCCGTTAAGGTATGTAGAACGCTTTGCTAAGGCGGGCGCTGACATCATAAGCTTTCACAGTGAGAGCGCCAGTGATGTACGCGAGACAATAAAGACAATCAAGAATGCCGGAGTTAAAGCGGCTGTAGCTATTAAGCCGAATACTCCTGCTGAAACTGTGTATGATCTCCTTCCTGATCTTGATATGCTCCTTGTTATGACAGTTGAGCCTGGGTTCGGAGGACAGAGCTTTATATTTGACACAGTTGAAAAGGTGCGTCTGATACGAAAAAGGATCAACGCTCTTGGACTGAATTGCGACGTCCAGGTTGACGGCGGTATAAACTATGAAACTGCTCCCATTGTAAAGGATGCGGGCGCTAATGTGCTCGTTTCGGGAAGCTGCCTGTTCAAGGCTGAGGATATGTCTGAAGCTGTAAGGAAGATTAAGGGAGACTCCTGATGCAGAATAAGATAAAATCCGAACGCCTGATCTGGGTGGATATTATGGTAACCCTCCTGACTCTGGGACTTATGGATTATTTCTATTATGGCGTCCGTGCGGTTGTGCTCGGAAGCGTATGTGTTGCAGTGTCTGTCGTTGCTGAGATGATTAGTCTGCGTCTGATGAACCGCAGATTTACGGCTGATGACCTGACGTGTGTGTCTGATGCCCTGATTATAGTACTGATGCTTCCTGCTGTATTTGATATCAAGATCGCGGCACTTGCCTGTGTATTTGCTGTGATTGTTGCAAAGAATATCTTCGGCGGAAGACTGAATATGATTTTTTCTCCTGCTGCGGCTGCATATGTTTTTCTCTACACATCGTGGAAAAATCAGCTACTTATGTTTCCTGAGCCTCACGTTCATACCGGAGTCTTTGAAAAAGCAAGCAATCTGGTAAGTTCTTCAAGCCATAGCTTCAATATTACCGGAAAGATGAGCGAATCTGACTTTGAGATACTTTTGGGCAACGTCAGCGGACCAGCGGGAGCGGTAAGCATTCTTCTCCTGGCGGTTGCTGCTATTGTTCTTCTGTTCAGACGCTCCATATCATCCGGAGCTTTTATCGGTTCAATATCTGCAACAGTATTTCTTGCTTTCATTGTACCTGCTTCAGGTACAAGAATGTCTTCGATAAAATATACTCTCGTTACTAATATGGTGCTCTTTGCCTCGGTTTATATAATCGCTGACAAAAGAATAGCACCTAAGCGTGATTATTATGCTTTTTTCTATGGCTTCTTTGTTGCTGCTTTTTCGTACATCGTTGTTATCACGACAGCGAAGGAGAATGCTGTAGTTCTTGTGTCTCTCCTCTTTACACCTGTTGCCCTGGGCTTCAAGAACCTCGAGAAACACATAGAAAACACAAAGCTTGCAGAGCAGGAAGAAGCTGAAAAGGCTGCTGCCGAGGCTGCAGTAACTTCCTTGACGGAGAACGGAGAGGAGGCTATTGCAGATGAACAATAAAAAAGCAGTTCTATTAAAAGGACTTCTGGGTGACAATACTGTTCTTTCCTCACTAATGGTAATATCACCTGTTATCGTGTGCGGGAATACCCTCGAAAATGCAATTGCACTTATTTACGCATTTTCCGCGATAACATTCTTTTCAGTAATTATCGGTTCATTTGTTCCGAAAAGGCTGCCGTATGCGGCAAAGATAATCATATATGCGATAATATCTTCAATAGTGTATATTCCTGTCAAAACCGTTGCAAGAGAATTTTTCCCGGATGTTGTAACACATGTCGGCATTTACTTTCCGCTGCTCGCTGTGAACTCTCTCATAGTAGTTCAGTCTGAGACAAAGTTTTACCGCATGAGCCGTGCATCCATGATACCATCTCTGGTTTTCTATATTCTGGGTTTTGACGTTGTTATGATAGTTACCTCATTTATCAGGGAACTTCTGACTTATGGTACTATAAACGGCAAGCTCGTCGATGCTGATACGCTTATCAGTGGTTTAGGATTACCTTTCGGCGGCTTTATATTACTCGGACTCATGTGCGGCATTTACAGAAAGGTGCGTTCTGTAATAAGGCGTGACAGCGGCGAAACGGGAGGTGACGGAAATGTTTCTGGTAACTGAACTCGTAGCGCTTCTGGCGACAAACCTTATACTAACACAGGCACTTGGTACAAGTACACTGTTCATAGCTGCAGGAAACAAGAAGAACCTGCTCTGGACAGCGATTACTATCACAGTATTCACTTCCGTTGGTTCGGGTGCTGCTTATATTATCAACTGGCTGCTTCCTGACACATTTGCAGATCTTACTCTGCTTTTCTACACCTTAATGGTAGGTGCAATTTATGTAATTCTTCTCACTGCTCTATATTTTGCGGGCAGTGACAGTTTTGAGACTACAAGGAAATATGTTCATGTATCAGCATTCAACTGTGCTGTTATGGGAACACTATTCACTATCACTGACAGGGCTGATGCTTATCCGCAGTTCAATACGTTCTTTAATTTCGTATTCTCTGGCGCGGAGGCTGGAACCGGCTTTATAATCACTGCTTTTATGCTTACCGCAGCATTCCGCAAACTGAATTCTGCGAAGGTGCCGGCTTCATTCAGAGGCTTCCCAGCGATGCTTGTATATCTCGGACTCATTTCGATGGCTGTATACGCGCTTAGATAAAAAAATGTGCGTTCTGCAATAATTAGGAGAACAAAAGATGAAACGTAAGAACAAAGGAAGGAAAATTTACAAGACCAAAGAGAAGAATTATTACGGAAAAAGCCCGATGGGCAAATTCCTGTCTGCCGCGCTGACGGTACTTCTGATCGGAGGAATAGGATTCATCGGTTACAGTGTTGCCGAACCTATAATAAACTACACACAGCATAAAGGTGATAAACCGGATGTTGAGACTACAGCTTCCGAAGCAACCGAAGAGGATGTGACCGAAGAGAGCACTGATGAAAATGGCGTTGTTCCAAAGCAACCGGAAAAGTTAAATGCTGCCGGTCTGGTGCCTACTGATATGGTAAATGCCACTGCTCTTAAGACTGCTCTCAGTGCTGTTCCGCAGAATGCTGACATTGAGTTCGTTGAAGTTCCGCTGAAGGCAAGAGGCGGGAAGATATATTATTCAACTACGAATCCGGAAGCAAAAGAATGTGGAGCGGTAAGTTCTACTTTGTCACTTGCAACCATTACGGCTCTGATAAAAGAGAGCGGTTTCAAGCCGGTTGCTGAAATAAGTGCTTTTTATGATAATCAGTTCCCAACAGTATATCCATCTTCAGGGTTTGTATCTCTGAGTGACGGATCACAGTGGATTGACAGTGATCCTAAAAACGGCGGAGTCCCCTGGACTAATCCTACTTCTGAGGAAACACTGACTTACGTGTCATCGATTATTGATGAGGTATGTCAGGAAGGATTCGAGAGGGTAATTGTTTCAGATATCATGTACCCGTATTTTACTGACACAGATATTGAAGTACTGGGTGAACAGTATGGCAGGACTGACAGATTCCTGACTCTTACTTCAGCTGCGAATCTTTTCTATGAAAGATCAGTATCAAACGGAGCATCGATGTATGTCGGAGTATCTGCTGCTGATATTCTGAGAGGCAACTGTGACGTGCTTCAGCCACAGCTTTTGTCAGCAAATATGGTAGTGCTGAATATTGATGTTGATGAACTGAAAAAGGGCGTTTCTGACGGTCGTATGCTGTATGAATTCGAAGGAACTCCGGCAGAAATAACTGAAAAGTGTATTAAATTTATCGGCGACAAGCTTAAAGATTTCAATGTTACAGTTAGAATAAGCGGTTCCGGAGTTACAGCCGAAGAGCTTATGACAGCTAGGAAAAAAACAGCTGAATACGGGTATAACTCGTTTGTTATCGGCTGATATGGGGGAGCGGCGGATGCTGCGAAAAATGACCGAACGTTCGGAGAATGGAGAAAAGCTATGGCAGAAAATTTTACAGTATCTCTTCAGAAAATAATTGATGAATACCAGCTTGAAGTGATACACACACACAAGAATCCTGAAGAAATACTGATAAGTGAGAACGACGTCAATCGTCCGGGACTCCAGCTCATGGGTTTCTATGAGTACTTCAATCCCGAGCGTATCCAGATAATAGGCAAGATGGAATTTGCTTATCTGTCTACTATAGATGAGAAAACAAGAAGAGAGCGCCTTCAGCTTCTCTTTGCTCAGAGACTTCCTGCGCTTATAATCACAAGAGAACTTCCGTATTTTGCGGAAATGCTTGAACTTGCAAAGGAGTATGAGGTGCCGCTTCTCAGAAGTAAGGAAAGCACATCGAACTTCATGTCAGGACTCATCGCATTTCTTAACCTCAATCTTGCTCCAAGAGTTACACGTCATGGTGTTCTTATTGAGATCTACGGTGAAGGTGTATTCATTACCGGTGAGAGTGGTGTAGGTAAGAGCGAAACTGCTATCGAGCTGGTCAAGCGTGGTCACAGACTTGTAGCTGACGATGCTGTTGAGATCAGAAAGGTGTCGAATATCAGTCTTGTAGGAAGCTCTCCTGACAATATACGTCACTTCCTTGAACTCCGTGGTATCGGTATCATCAATGCACGCCGACTCTTTGGTATCGGTGCTGTAAAGATGACTGAAAAGCTTGACCTTGTGGTTGAACTTGAACAGTGGAATTCAGAAAAGGTTTATGACAGAATGGGTGTTGATACTGAGTATGTTAGTCTGCTTGGAGTCAAAATACCATCACTTACGATCCCTGTAAAGCCAGGACGTAACCTTGCGGTTATACTTGAAGTTGCCGCTATGAACAACAGACAGAAGAAGATGGGCTACAATGCGGCCCAGGAGCTTCTCCACAGACTCGGAATGGAGTCAGATCCTAAGGAAACAGTAAAGAATTACGAATCATTCTGATATAACTTGGTGAGAGACAATGTATAATTTAAGAGAATTGACAGCTCTGTGTGAAAAACTGGGTTGTAAGATCACTCCTGAGTGCTCGCTCAAGGAGTACACGACGTTCCGTATCGGAGGTCCCTGCAGAGCGCTTATCAGCATTAATTCAGCCGTTTCTGCTGCTGAAATGCTTAAGTATCTGAAGGCAAATGACATAAGATACGGCGTGCTTGGAAGAGGAAGCAACATAATCGTTTCCGATGAAGGATTCGATGGTGTTATTCTTCTCATAGGCAGCGACTTTGCAAAAATCACTGTTGATGGTGATACTTTAAAATGTCAGGCAGGAGTTCTTCTTGCCTCGGCGTGTGCGAATGCTCAGCAGCGCGGACTCACAGGGCTGGAGAACCTCTTTGGTATTCCCGGGACCGTCGGAGGCGCATTGTTCATGAACGCGGGAGCATATGGCAGTGAAATGAAAGATGTGGTAGTATCTGCGAAATATATTGACGAGAACTGCAATATCTGCACCATTGATGCAGAAGATATGGATCTCTCATACAGACACAGTATTTTTTCTGACAGAAACTGCATCATAACTTCGGTGAAGATGAAACTTGAAAAGGGCGATCCTGCAGAAATCAAAAAGGCAATGACTGAATGCATGCATAAACGCAGTTCAAAGCAGCCGCTCGAGTATCCGAGTGCCGGAAGTACGTTCAAGCGCCCGGAAGGAAGCTATGCCTCACTTCTCATTGATCAGTGCGGACTCAAGGGAATGAGCCGTGGAGGAGCGCAGGTAAGTGAGAAGCACAGCGGATTTGTTATCAACAAGGGAGACGCAACATGCAGTGACGTTCTGGAACTGTGCGAGGACATAAAAAAGATTGTATTTGATAAAACAGGATTCATGCTTGAACTTGAACCTGTTATCCTCAGATGATCATTTAGGAGTACCATATGGATCTATTGATAGTTACAGGAATGTCCGGATCGGGCAAATCAAGTGTTATGGATGTCATGGAGGATATAGGATATTACTGTATCGATAACATACCCCCGAGATTAATACAGCAGTTCGTTGATCTTTGCCGCAAGTCTGATACGGGCATCGATAAGATAGCGGTTGCTGTTGACATCAGAACAGGAGACATGTTTGCGGAAATATTCCGCGCATGGCAGGATCTCAAGACTGAGCCGGATGTTCATGTCAGAGTATTATTTATTGAAGCTGATGACGAAGTACTTATAAAACGATATAAGGAAACACGCCGTAAGCATCCGCTTGATGAGAAATTCAACGGCAATCTTCATGAAGCTATTCAGTATGAACGCAATCAGCTTTCACAGCTGAGAGAAGTTGCTGATTACTACATAGAAACTTCAGGATTTTCCGCTGCTCAGCTCAAGGAGCAGGTTAAAGCGATCTTCCTTGAACACACTTCGGATTCTCTCATTATCAAGATAATGTCATTCGGATTCAAGTATGGCGTTTCAACGGAATCAGATCTTGTTTTTGACGTTAGATGCCTTCCGAATCCTTATTATGTCAAGGAACTTAAAAACCACACAGGAATTGAGAGCTGTGTGCAGGATTATGTAATGGGCTTTGAACAGTCACAGAAGCTGTTTGAGAAGCTCACCGATCTGATTGATTTCCTTATCCCTATGTATGTTCAGGAAGGAAAGAGCCAGCTAGTCATAGCGTTTGGTTGTACAGGAGGAAAGCACAGGTCTATAACATTTGCTGAGCACATGGCCAAGCATCTCGTTGAAAAGCATTATAAAGTGCAGAAATATCATCGTGATATAACTAAAGACAGAAAATTCTGAATAATGTCCGCATACTTCTTGTGTGCGGACATATTTGAGTGGAGAAAAAACAATGTCGTTTTCAAATGAAGTCAGAAAAGAGATCTGTTCTGCCATAACTGATAAGGACAGAAGATTCGCGTGCCTTTATGGTATGCTGCTTTACTGCCGTCATCTGGGATCTGATCGTATCTCGTTCCAGAGCAAGAGCAGGACCGCGGCGGACGCATTTGCTGAACTGTTCCGCAGAGTATTTCATGAAGATCTGGCATGCCGTTTGTCAGAGAGCTCGAGCGGAAATACACTGTATATCTATGACATAACTGAACCGAGGATCATTGGTGAAGTATTTGAGAAATACCGTCTGACCGATAAAGAACGCTCTTTTGACGAAGAGCTGGTTTCTACTTCCAGTCTGGGTGTTTTTACCGCGGGAGTTTTTCTGTCATGCGGAAGTGTTAATGATCCTGAAAAGGAGTATCATCTTGAATTCAGTGTGCCGGTTGAGAATCTTGCTTCTGTACTGGTTACACTTCTCGGTGATATAGGCGTCACTGCGCGTACGACACAGAGACGCGGTCAGACCGTTGTATATATAAAAGGAAGCGAATCGATCGAGGATACACTGACATTTATAGGAGCGCAGCAGTGCACTCTGGAACTGATGAATGTCAAGATATATAAGGATGTTAGAAACAAGGCTAATCGTATAGCAAACTGTGACAGCGCAAATATAGACAAAGTTGTTGCTGCTGCAATGAAGCAGCAGGAGGATATCCAGCTGATTGCTTCAACAATTGGTCTTGATACGCTGTCAGAGGAACTGCGTGAGGTGGCTGAACTCAGACTTGAGAATTCCGGAATGAGCCTAAGTGAAATTGGTTCGAGTTTATCAGAGCCGATAAGCAGATCCGGAGTGAATCACCGCTTCAAGAAGCTAGCGAAGATAGCTGATGAGATAAGGAACGGAGGCAGGCTTGAGAAGTGACAGCTTTGTAAATCTCCATGTTCATACACAGTACAGCCTGCTGGATGGCGCATGCCGTATCAGCAGGCTTGTTGAGCGTGTAAAGGAACTTGGACAGACTGCCGTGGCCATCACTGATCATGGCAATATGTACGGTGTTGCTGAGTTCTGGAAAACCGCTATGAACGCTGGTGTTAAACCGATCATAGGATGTGAGGTATATGTTGCTCCAAGAACTCGTTTTGACCGGGAGCCTAAACTTGATTCGCATCCTTATCATCTTATCCTGCTTTGTGAAAACAATACCGGCTACAGGAACCTTGTAAAACTGGTTTCAGCAGGTTTTATCGAAGGTTTCTACAACCGTCCGCGTGTAGATATTGAATTACTGAGGAAATATCATGAGGGCCTTATTTGCCTGTCTGCTTGTCTGATCGGAGAGGTATCGCGCCTTCTTAGTAACGGACAGTACGATGAAGCTAAGGCGAAGGCACTTGAATACCGTAATATTTTCGGAGAAGGAAACTATTTCCTTGAAGTTCAGGATCATGGTATCCGTGAAGAACGTATGATTCTTCCTCAGCTGTACAGACTGTCAGCAGATACTGGTATCCCTCTCGCTGCGACTAACGACTGTCACTATCTTACTAAAGAGGATTCAGAGCTTCAGAATGTTCTGCTCTGCATTCAGACAGGAAAGATACTTGGTGAATCTACCGGTCTGAATTTTGAAACTGATGAATTCTATGTCAAATCTGCTGATGAGATGGCGATGATCTTCCGTGGGCATGAGCAGGCTGTTACAAATACTTCTCTCATTGCTCAGCGATGTAATGTGGATATGGATTTCGACAGCGATATCAAGATACCACATTTTGAGGTCGAGGGAGTAACTGATAATTCCGCTTTTCTTCATGATCTTAGTTATGCCGGACTATACAAGCGCTATGGACAGAATGTGAAGGGAAGTATAGTAAAGAGACTTGACTATGAGCTTTCAGTTATTACTGAAAAGCATTTCACTGACTATTTTCTCATTGTCTGGGATTTTATTCGTTTTGCGCGTGAGAATGATATACCTGTCGGTCCGGGACGTGGTTCCGGTGCGGGAAGTCTTGTTGCATACTGTATAGGAATAACCGGAATAGATCCAATCAAATTCGATCTCATGTTTGAACGTTTCCTTAATCCTGAAAGAGTGAGCATGCCTGATTTCGATATCGATTTCTGTATCGAAGGAAGGCAGCATGTAAAGGATTATGTCGTTAAGAAATATGGTGTTGACAAGGTGTCTGAAATAATAGCCTTTGATACTCTAAAAGCAAAAGCTGCTGTGAGAGATATAGCAAGGGTGCTCGGATTGCCATATCAGCTTGGAGATAAGGTCGCGAAACTTATAGATCCTAAGGGCGATCTTAGTTTTTCACTGCGTGAGAATCCTGATCTTTCGACTCTGTATCGTTCTGACAGATCAGTAAAGCGGCTGATTGACCTGGCGCTCCAGCTGGAGGGAATGCCCCGGCACACCTCTACACATGCTGCCGGTGTAGTTATTTCAGCAATTCCGCTTGATGACCTGGTTCCTCTTCAGCGCAATGATAATACGATAACTACTCAGTATACTATGGAATATCTGGAGTCGCTCGGACTTCTGAAAATGGATTTCCTCGGACTGCGCAACCTTACTATAATACGTGATGCTGTGCGTGAGATACATCTCAAACGTCCGGATTTTGATATCAGCCGCATACCTACTGATGACGCCGGAGTTTACAGTATGCTGTCAAAAGGTGACACAGCCGGTGTTTTCCAGTTTGAAAGCGCTGGCATGACTCAGAAACTCATGGATCTTCAGCCTGAGCGTCTTGAAGATCTTATAGTTATTCTTTCACTGTATCGTCCCGGTCCTATGAAATCTATTCCGGTATATATCGAGAACAAGAAGAATCCGGACAGAATAAGATATATTCATCCGATGCTGAAGGATATTCTTTCCGATACATACGGAGTAATGGTGTATCAGGAACAGGTAATGGAGATATGCCGGAGACTTGCTGGGTATTCATATGGACACGCTGATATAGTCCGCCGTGCTATGGCAAAGAAGAAACATGACGTGATGCTGAGTGAGCGAGAGAGCTTCGTGAGTGGAGCTGAGGCGAACGGTGTTTCTGAGAAGGCTGCCAATGCTATTTTTGATGAAATGGTTAGCTTCGCGTCTTACGCGTTCAATAAATCACACGCTGCAGCCTATGCGTATCTTTCTTATCAGACGGCTTATCTTAAATGCCATTACCGTGGAATATACATGGCTGCTCTTATGTCAAGTGTCATGGGAAACACAGGTAAGCTAGCAGAATACATCGGTGACTGCAAGAACTCCGGGATCGAAGTGCTTTGTCCTCATGTTAACAGAAGTATGCGAGGTTTTACTTACGCTTATGGAAAAATGTACTTTGGACTGATCGCTGTCAAAAACGCGGGCGGAGGACTTGCGGACAGTATCATCAGAGAACGCAACGCAAATGGTGATTTCAGAAGCCTGCAGGATTTCTGCGAGCGGATCGGAGGAAGAGAACTTAATAAAAAAGCGCTTGAGAACCTCATTAAGGCAGGTGCGTTTGATGGCCTCGGACTCAATCGCAGACAAATGCTTGAAAACTATGAAATGCTCCTTGATATGGCAGGAAGCGGAAGCAGGGGAGTAATTGAGGGCCAGCTTGATCTTTTCGGTTCTGCCGGTACAGAAAACCTCAATATAAAAATACCTTTCAAGCCGGAATTTGACCGCAAGAAACTTCTGGCTATGGAAAAGGAAGCAGCCGGCATGTATCTGAGCGGAGATCCTGTTTCTGAATATGAATATCTGTCTATGCTTCTCCGGACTGCTAAGGCGTTTGATATTGCCTGCGGAAACTTTAAGGACGGAGAAAATGTCCGCATCTTATGTATCGTTCAGGAACGGAAACTGCATGTTACAAGAAACGGAAGCAAGATGTGCTTCCTTCTGCTCTCTGATGATACAGGAGAGCTTGAATCCGTAGTGTTTCCTGATTTGTTTACAGTTGCCGGAACATTTTTCAGTGAAGGAAGTATACTATTATTAAATGGAAAAGTTTCACAGAAAGATGAAAGCTATTCCCTTATATGTGAAAGTGTCATACCTGAAGCCGGATTTGAGTCTATGGTCAGACGGATGAGGCTTTGTATAAAGATGCGTTCCGATGAGGTGCCGACTGAAAGGCTCAAGGAGATATGCGGAAGATATCATGGTGAAACTGATATATGCCTTTATCTTACTGATGTGAAGAAGACAGTTCGTCCGCGTCAGCCGATGAGTATTGCAGTCAGTGCGGACAGCTTCAAAGAGCTATCTGAAGCTTTTTTGCGGGAAAACATCGGACTTATCAAGTAATTTTATTTAATTTTTGAAAATCATAAATAATTCTACTTGACAATAAAGTGTAAAAGCGGTAAAATATAAGGGTATGGAATTAAACTGCTGAGTATGATCTCGCAGACTAATATACGCAAGATGCAGAATGGAGTAGTTTTTTATGATCAAGAAAATTGGCGTACTGACAAGCGGTGGCGACGCTCCCGGAATGAATGCTGCTGTTAGAGCAGTAGTCAGAACAGCTCTTAGCAAGGGCATGGAAGTCTATGGTATCCGCAGAGGCTATGCAGGTCTTATCACAGGCGACATTTTTCAGATGGATGAGAGAAGCGTTTCTGATATAATTCACAGAGGCGGTACAATTCTTTATACAGCAAGATGCCCGGAATTCAGAACAGAAGAGGGTATTCTTAAGGCAAAGGCTAAATGTGACGAGCTCGGAATCGAGGGCCTCGTTGTTATCGGTGGAGACGGATCATTCAGAGGAGCTGCAGATCTTTCTGCTCATGGAGTTCTTTGTATCGGCCTTCCTGGTACAATTGACAATGATATAGCTTGCACTGAATATACTATCGGATTTGATACAGCAATGAACACAGCTATGGAGCTTGTTGACAAGCTTCGTGATACATCACAGTCTCATGACAGATGTTCTGTTGTTGAGGTTATGGGTAGAGGCGCTGGTCACATCGCTGTTAATACAGGTATTGCTTGTGGTGCTACAGATATTATCACAAAGGAAGTACCTTATGACATTGATGCTATCGCAAAGACAATGCTTGAGAAGCAGGCAAAGGGTAAGAAGAACTTTGTTGTAATAGTTGCTGAAGGTATCGGTCACTCTCAGGAGATCGCTACTATGATCCAGGAGAAGACTCATATCGAGACAAGAGCTACAATTCTTGGCCACGTTCAGAGAGGTGGTAATCCTACTCTCAGAGACAGAGTTGAGGCTACAAGAATGGGTTACTATGCTGTTGAACTTCTTGAGCAGGGAATCGGTAACCGTGTAGTTGGATTAAAGGACAACAAGCTTGTTGATTATGATATTCAGGAAGCACTTTCAATGTCCAAGCCTTATGATGAGAAGCTTCACCATATTGCTGAGCAGATCGCTTTCTAATGTTGAATAATTATTTCATATAAAGGAAAATGCCATTCAGTCTGAATGGCATTTTTTTAGAAGCATGTAATAATTTTGCGCCCTGAGATAGCAGGAGCATAGTTCCATTCGCTTATATGACCTTCTGAAATGTAATAGTGCAGTTCCTTTAATGGAACACATTCATCACAGACATCTACAATTACAAGCTTAACCTTCATTTTTTCTGGAATTATAGCTTTTATGTAAACACTTACATTCTCTCCTGCATTTACTCCGCCGCGAAGTTCAGCGAGTCCCGCAAGATTAGGAGCAAGTTCAACGAATAAACCATAGTCTTCAACAGATCTTACAACTCCGGATACAGTTTCACCGGCGTGAAAGCACGCAGTATTTTCTTCCCATGTACCAAGGAGTTCCTTATGTGAGAGGCAGATGCGTTCTCCTTCACGGCTCCTTACTATCGCTTTGATGTACTGACCGATTCTGAACCTGTCTGAAGGATGGGATATACGGGAAACTGATATTGCATCAATAGGGATTAGTGATGGTATTCCGCATCCTATGTCTACAAAGCAACCGAACTGTTCAAGATGCGTTACTTTGGCATCTATGATATCTCCTGATGAGAGCTTAAGCATACATTCACTAATGAATTCTTCCTGTGCGGCGGCACGTGAAAGTGTAGCTTTAACACGGTTGTTTTCATCTATAGTGATATTTCTGACTTTGAAGCATACAACTTTGTTAACGCGCGATATAAGAGCAATATCGCGCGTTTTTCCTTCACGTATCCCGACAGCGCCGTCATTGCGCGGAATTATTCCTTCGCCGCATGGCAGTTCAACTATCAGATCATGATTACTGTTACACATAGTTACTCTTGCTTCGAGTATCAGATCTCTTTTCATAGCTTCTTTCAGTCCGTCCGCGGTAGAGATTAACTTTTGATTTTCAATTGTTCTGAACAGAAATCCTTCAGGTCTGTAATTCATATTTGTACCTCCGTAAAATTTTGCTTGTGAGATAATCATATTCGCAAAGGAGGAATAATATGACTATTGAGGAGAATCAATATTGCTTCCGCCCATAGCTGTAAGAATTGAGCATATATTGTGAGTGCTGCTACCGTCACATACAATGAATACAGTG
The DNA here is from genome assembly GCA_017960805.1 of Ruminococcus sp. Lineage (GTDB taxonomy): Bacteria > Bacillota > Clostridia > Oscillospirales > Ruminococcaceae > Ruminococcus. The sequence goes on along the minus strand of JAGCYM010000089.1, from coordinate 9,825 downwards.
GTCTTACGGCTTCTTCTTGGTTCAGGAATAATATCCTTTGAAGCAGGGGAGTCAAGTACTGCTGTGAGATAATTGTGTGTTGTCACAGCGGTCGGAAGAATAGAGTACATTGTACCTCTGCTCAATCTTTCTGCTTTATCAGAAATCCTGTCATATACAAAACTTGTAGAATATACTCCTTTAACAGAGCTCCTGAGCCTTGACAGCGCAGCCTCAGCGAGTTCAGGATATTCAAATTCTGCGGTAATTCTTGTTACCATGGTTATTTCCTTTCAGCATTATATTGCTCTGGTTAACTCAGATAATCCTATTTTCGGAGCTTTTAGAGTAATAATTATGCGTATTGTCTATTTTTAGTGAGGGTTTTTATTATTTTTACACAAAACTGAAAAAATATACCTTCAAAATATTGATTTGAACGGGATTTTAGGGTATAATGTGAGATGTACGATTTTTTTCGGAAGACGGAAAAATGTAAAGGAGTGGGGCTCTTGGATGTACGGGTCGGAGATGTACTGACTATGAAAAAACAGCACCCCTGCGGAGCAAATGAAATGATTGTTCTTCGTTCAGGAATGGACTTCAGACTGAAGTGCTCAGGCTGCGGAAGAGAGTTCATGGTCCCCAGAAATAAGATAGAGAAAAGCATAAAAAGGATAAAGAGAGAGAACGAGGGATAGACGGCAGAACATTATCAATCATTTCTTGGAAGGAAAGATATAATGTTTGAAAAGCTCGCCCTTATGGAGCGGAAATATGAAGAAATAAGCGCAAAGCTGTCAGATCCAGATACTGTCAGTGACAATAAGCTGTATACTCAGCTGATGCGCGAATATAAGAATATGACTCCTATCATCGAGAAGTTCCGTGAATTTAAAAGGGCGGAGGCTTCTTACAATGAGGCGATGGAGCTGCTTGAGGCCGGCGGACTTGACAAGGAATTCAAGGAGATGGCTCAGACAGAACTTGAGGAGAGCAAAGAGGCTATGGAGACCTTCACACAGGAGCTGAAGGTGCTGCTTCTTCCTAAGGACCCTAATGATGATAAGAGCGTTATTATTGAGATAAGAGGCGGTGCAGGAGGCGAAGAAGCTTCACTTTTTGCAAATTCTCTGTACCGTATGTATACAATGTACGCGGAAGCCAAGGGCTGGAAGCAGGAAGTGCTCAATGCAAATCCTACGGAGCTCGGTGGTTTCAAGGAAATCAGTTTCTCAATTGAAGGCGAGGGTGCTTATTCACGCCTGAAATATGAGAGTGGTGTTCATCGTGTACAGCGTGTTCCTGAGACAGAGTCACAGGGACGAATCCACACTTCCACAGTTACCGTCGCGGTGCTCGTTGAGGCTGATGAGGTTGAGCTTGAAATCAATCCGACAGACCTTAAGATCGATTACTTCCGTGCATCGGGAGCAGGCGGACAGCATATAAATAAAACAGAGTCCGCTGTACGAATCACTTATTTGCCTACCAATGTGGTAGTAGAGTGTCAGGACGAGCGCAGTCAGCATAAGAACAAGGACAAGGCAATGAAGATCCTCCGCAGCCGTATTTATGAAGCTATGCTGGAGGAGCAGGCAGCAAAAGTGGCTTCCGAGAGAAAGATGCAGGTCGGAACAGGAGACCGCTCGGAGCGCATACGCACATATAATTTCCCGCAGGGACGTCTTACGGATCACCGTATCGGATTGACTATATACCGACTCGAGGATATGATGAACGGAAATCTCGATGAGGTTTTTGACGCTCTTGCAACGGCAGACCAGGCAGCCAAACTGGCTAGTCAGGAAGAATAAGCGCATGAAAACTCTATTGCTGAAAAACAACATTGATGATATAAGATACGCTGCAGAGCTGATAAAAGACGGACAGGTTGTTGGTATACCTACTGAGACCGTATATGGTCTCGGAGCTGACGCTTCCAACGAGGAGGCAGTAGGTAAGGTCTTTGCCGCTAAAGGCAGACCAGCAGATAATCCTTTGATAGTACATCTGGCTGATTTTTCTGATGCTGTGAAGTACACTTCAAGGATACCGGATCTAGCATATAAGCTCGCAGAGCGATTCTGTCCAGGACCGCTCACTATGGTTATGCCCAAAAATGAATGCATTCCTATGGTGACTTCAGGCGGACTCGATACTGTGGGAATACGTGTTCCGTCACATCCTGTTATGCATAATATAATCAAGCAGTCCGGATGCGCTATAGCTGCTCCGTCTGCGAACAGATCGGGTTATCCAAGCCCTACTTCTGCAGAACATGTTATGTGTGATATGGATGGTAAAATAGCGGCTGTAGTCGACGGTGGACAGTCAGAATTCGGTGTTGAATCGACAGTTATCTCGTTTGATTCGGAGAACGCGGTCAGAATACTGCGTCCCGGTGCAGTAACGCAGAAAATGCTTCTTGAGGTCTGCGATGAGGTGATCATTGACCCGGCGATACTCAATGAGGTTGAGGAAGGCGCTAAAGTTGCCTCTCCAGGTATGAAGTATAAGCACTACTCTCCCAAAGCTGATATAATAATGGTTGAGTCACAGCTTGACGACTTTGTTTCCCTTGTAGGTGATAACTATGGAGACGGAGTTTATACGCTGATTTTTGACGGTGACGAAGCTGGTTTCCCATACAGATATATGACATATGGTGCTGATAGCTCAGATCAGGCTCATTGGCTTTTCCAAAGGTTGAGGGAGCTTGATGACATGGGTGCTGAGAAGGTATATGTCCGTGCTCCTTCTACCGAAGGAGTTGGACTTGCAGTATATAACCGCCTCATCAGGGCGGCAGGATTCGAGGTGATAAGGATATGAACAGTCTTGAAGGCGTTATGGTGGTTGGTCTTACAGGACAGACGGGTGCAGGTAAAAGTACTGTTTCGCAGGTTTTCGCGGATAATGGATTCGCGGTGATCAATGCGGATTTAATAGCCAGAGCGGTTGTTGAAAAAGGAACCAAGTGTCTTGATGAGATATCAGACTTCTTCGGAAGCAGGATTCTTAATGAAGATAAATCCCTTAACAGAAAAGCTCTTGCAAAGATAGTGTTCACTGACAAGAGTAAGCTCGATTCCCTCAACACAATAATATATCCTTATATAACCGGAGAGATACTCAGGCAGATAAAGACTCATTCGATGAATGGTGAAAAGCTCATTCTTCTGGATGCACCGACTTTGTTCGAGAGCCGTGCAGATGATTTCTGCGAGTTTATAATTTCAGTTGTTGCTTCTCCCGAGATCCGTAAAAAGCGTATAATTGAACGTGATGGATTAACTTCTGAACAGGCAGATGAAAGAATGAACTCTCAGCTTGATGCAGATTTCTTCATATCTCATTCTGATTACATAATCGAGAACAACGACTCGATGGACAATGTAAGTGGTATTTCACATGAAGTATCAGAAAAGATAAGGGATATATACTATAACAGAATCAATACTTCCGCAATGGCGGAATAATACAAGGAGACATTACAATGGACAAAAAGGAAAAGGCATCCAAGGCACTCAAAGAAAAGCTCTTTCTGAAGCGTAAGAATGGATACAGCAGGATCAGTGCAAAAGAAGAGAAAGCTTGTATGGCTTTTGCTGAGGATTATAAAAAATTCCTGGATAATGCAAAAACTGAGCGTGAAGCTGTTGTTGAAGCAGTTGAGCTTCTGAAAGCAAAAGGCTTTGTTGAATATATAAAAGGTATGAAGCTTAAAGCCGGAACCCGTATCTATAAAGTTAACCGTGACAAGGCAGTCATTATGTCAGTAATCGGTAAAGCTCCTATAGAAGAGGGAGTAAAACTTTGTGCAGCTCATATCGATTCACCAAGACTTGATCTTAAGCAGAATCCTCTTTACGAGGACAACGAGATTGCTTTGTTCAAGACTCACTATTATGGTGGTATAAAAAAATATCAGTGGACTGCTATTCCTCTTGCCCTTCATGGTGTTATTATAAAGGCAGACGGAACAAAGGTTACAGTTGCGATCGGAGAGGATGAGAAAGATCCTGTATTCTATGTTACTGACCTTCTTCCTCATCTTGCAACAGAGCAGATGACACGTACTGGTACTAAGCTTATTAAAGGTGAAGATCTTAACCTTCTGATAGGTTCAATACCGTTCAAGGAAGATGACTGCAGTGAGGCTGTAAAGCTCAATATACTGAATATTCTTTATGAGAAGTACGGAATTACTGAAGCAGATTTCATTTCATCTGAACTTGAAGCTGTTCCGGCTTTTAAGGCAAGAGATATCGGTTTTGACAGAAGCCTGATAGGCGGCTACGGTCATGATGACCGCTGCTGTTCATATCCTGCACTCAGAGCTACAGTAGATTGTAAAGCACCTGTTCATACTGTAGTAACTGTTCTCACCGACAAGGAGGAGACAGGTAGTGATGGAAATACAGGTTTGTGTTCTTCTTATCTTGAATACTTCATTCACGATCTGGCTGAGGATCTCGGATCAAACGGCAGACATGTTCTTTCTGCATCAGAGTGTCTGTCTGCTGATGTAAACGCTGCGTTTGATCCCACATATCCTGAGGTTAATGAAAAAAATAACTGTGCATACGTCAACAAGGGCGTATGTATAACTAAGTATACCGGCGCAAGAGGCAAGTCTGGCACATCTGATGCTTCTGCAGAGTTTACAGGTCGTGTAAGACGTCTTATGGACAGCAAGGAAGTTATCTGGCAGACAGGTGAACTTGGTAAGGTTGACATGGGCGGCGGCGGAACAGTTGCTGCTTATATCGCTAACCTTGATGTTGACACTATAGATATGGGCGTTCCTGTACTTGCTATGCATGCTCCATATGAAGCTATTTCAAAGCTTGACCTTTATATGGCATACAAGGCTTTCGCAGTATTCATTGCTGACTGATGGGCCAGTAATGTTCATGCTTTTTATGACGAATAGGATAATCAGATATCCTCATACCATTAGTTTTTGAATTGGTATGAGGATATTTTTTTCAGGATTTCTATATGAATATGAATCATGGATAATAATCTCAAACTTGATTAACGATCCATTCTATGCTATGATAATAATAACACCACAGAACAGGAGCAGATTCAAATGAAAAGGATCATGATAATAGAAGATGAAACATCCTTGCGTGATGAACTTTCGTTATTGCTTAAAAATGCAGGTTATGAACCGATAGCTGTAACGGATTACAATAATGTATCAGAGCAGATGAAAGCAGCTAATGTTGATTTGATACTGCTTGACATCAATCTCCCGAATGTGAACGGCGAAACGCTTTTGCAGGAATATCGCAGGAGCAGTGACACGCCGGTTATCATGCTCACCAGTCGCAACACAGAGATTGACGAAGTACTTTCCATGAGCTATGGTGCGGATGACTTCGTAACAAAGCCGTATAATCCGACCATACTATTTCTGCGCATATCTGCTGTTCTGAAACGCTCAGCCAGCAAGGGAACAGCGCAGATGTATCATGATGCCGAGGTCAGCACCGTTAAAGGCAGTCTGATAAAAAACGGCACAGAGCAGATACTCACCAAAAATGAAATGATAATCTTTCAGCTTCTGCTAGATCGAATAGGAGAAATAGTAACTCGTGATGAGCTTATGACTGCGTTATGGGACAACGATGAGTTTGTGAACGATAATGCGCTTTCAGTAAATATCAGCCGCCTTCGCGGAAAACTTGTTGAGCTTGGTTATCCTGATGCGATAGAAACACGAAAGAAGCAGGGGTACGTACTGAAATGAAACTGACAGAATTCATACGTGACAGGCTGATTGCATATCTGATATATACTACAATATGGGCACTTGTTCTTGTTTTCCTTTTTGCATTCCATGTACCCGTCGAGGCAATAATAATTGCGAGTGTACTTATAATGCTTGGAGTAATTGCAGCTGAGATGTGGGCGTTTCTTCGCAAGCGAAGATTCTACGAGAAACTTATGTCAGATCTATCTCAGCTGGACAAGAAGTATCTTTTGTCCGAGATGCTTGATGAGCCTGAATTCCTTGACGGCCGCATTCTCCACAATGCAATATGTGAGGCGGACAAATCTATGTGTGAGCACATAGCCGAGTACAGACGAGAGAACAAGAATTTTAGAGAGTATATTGAGCTCTGGGTACATGAGATAAAGCTGCCTGTAGCAGGATTGCAGCTCATGTGTCATAATGATGGCAATACACGTTATAATGAGCAGCTCAGACGAATAGATGATTATATCGAGAATGTTCTGTACTATGCACGTAGTGAAAGTGCAGAGAAGGATTACATTATTAAACCAGTCTCTCTTAAACGAGTATTTAGCGAGGTTGCGGTAAGAAACCGGGAGGAGCTTCAGGCGCATGGAATGAATCTGAAAACGTCTGAACTTGATACTGATGTTATGACAGACGGAAAATGGCTTTCATTCATCATTGGACAGCTTATGAGCAACAGTTTGAAATATGATGCAACTGAGATAATCGTAAAAGGGGAGGATTTCCCAGACAGGACAGTTCTGCACTTCCGTGATAATGGTATTGGTATACCCGAGAGTGACTTGCCATTTATCTTTGATAAGACGTTCACAGGGGAGAACGGAAGGACACACAAGAAATCCACTGGAATGGGGCTGTATATCGTGAAGAAACTATGTGACCGGCTTGGGCATACAGTGGAAGCGAGCTCCGTTCAGGGCGAATTTACTGAGATTTCCATAATCTTTGGTAAGAACGAGCTCTATAAGATCGAATAGCTCTTACCTTACAAAATTGTAAGGTTATGTAAGATTAAAACAGCGACGCCCATGCGGAAATGCTGTATGATAGAATACAGAAAGGAGCTGTTTGAAATGGAATTACTGAACATACAGCAAATAGAAAAATATTACGGAAGCAAGTCGAGTCTGACGAAAGCCATTGATGATATTTCTTTCTCTGTGGCAAAGGGTGAATTTGTAGCTATAATGGGCGCATCTGGCAGTGGCAAGACTACATTGCTCAACTGCATATCAACCATCGACCGCGTTACAGCAGGACATATCTTCCTTGAGGGTACTGATGTGACTGCGCTCAAGGGCAAGGCACTAAACAAGTTCCGCCGAGAAAAGCTAGGGTTTATCTTTCAGGATTTCAACCTTCTTGATACTCTGACTGCTTATGAAAATATTGCTCTTGCGCTTTCAATACAAAAGAAGTCGTCAAAGGAAATAGAAACTGCTGTTAAGACAGTATCGGAACAGCTTGGTATCACAGATGTACTGAACAAGTACCCATATCAGATGTCTGGCGGACAGAAACAGCGTGTTGCTTCAGCACGTGCTATAGTTACAAGTCCGAAGCTTGTACTCGCTGACGAGCCCACAGGAGCGCTCGACTCCAAATCGGCAAAACTCCTGCTCGAGCGTTTTCGTTATCTCAACAGTGAGTGTGGAGCTACAATAATGATGGTAACTCATGACAGCTTCACAGCAAGTTACGCAAGCCGTATCATCTTCATTAAAGACGGCAGAATTTTTAGTGAGCTCAGCCGTGGAGATAATAGCCGCAAGCAGTTCTTCGACAGGATAATCGATGTTGTGACTCTGCTGGGAGGTGACATGAGCGATGCTCTTTAAACTATCTCTCAGCAATATCCGCAAGAGTATGCGGGACTATGCTATATACTTCTTTACGCTTATCATAGGCGTATCAGTCTTCTATGTTTTCAATGCAATCGGAGGTCAGGCCGCTACTCTCAGAATGTCTGAGGGGAAGTATGAAATGGTGCGTGTGCTTGAGACTCTTATATCGGGTACTAGCGTATTTGTCGCAGGAGTTCTTGGCCTGCTCATAGTATACGCGAGCAGATTCCTGATGAAACGTCGTAACCATGAATTCGCTCTGTATATGACACTCGGAATGAGCAAGCGTAAGATATCGGCGATACTTCTTCTTGAAACCTTTATTATTGGCGTTGGCTCACTTTTGATTGGCCTTGTCATTGGTATTTGTCTGTCACAACTTACGAGTGCCCTGGTTGCAAACCTTTTCGAAGCAGATATGGCCTCGTATAAGTTCACGGTATCGGGAGCAGCAATAATTAAGACGGTAGCCTACTTTGCTGTGATGTATATCGTGGTCATGGTTTTCAACAGCTTTGTTGTAACAAGAATGAAGCTTATAAATCTGATGCAGGCTGGCAAGCGGTCTGAACAGATAAAGCTTAAAAATCCAGTGCTCTGTGTTATTGTGTTTTTACTGGCAACGGCTGTATTGTGCTTCCTCTACTATCAGGTCGGCTGGAAGTCGGTTAAAATAGAGCGCAACAGCGCCCTTGTTATTTTCGCAGCAGGAAGCATTGCGACATTTTTCATATTCTGGTCAGTATCAGGTATGCTTCTGCGTGTAATGATGGGAATAAAAAACATCTACTTCAAGGGCCTGAACAGTTTCACTTTCCGCCAGTTAAGCAGTAAGGTAAATACTATGGTATTCTCGATGTCTGTCATTTGTCTTATGCTTTTCATAACTATCTGCACACTTTCGTCAGCATTTTCAATACGCAATTCGATGAACAGGAACCTTAACGATCTATGTCCTGTTGACTATGAGCTTTTAATAAGTCATGATACAAGCAAGGAGAGTAAATACAGCGATATTACAGAATTGTGTAGGGAAAACGGATATGACATAACTGAGGATTTCTCAGACTATGTCAACTTCTTTACATACAGGGATCCCGAGCTTCTGTTTGCGGACTCGCTGGGAGATTCTCTTGATGAAGTTAAGAAAATGTACAGTTTTCTTGATTACAACGCACCAGAACAGTTAATTCGTCTTAGTGATTATAATGCATTGATGGAGCTTTACAGCAGAGATAAACTCAGTATGAACGATGACGAATTCATTATGCTTTGCAACTATACTTCAATGATCAATGTCCGGAATCTTGGATTGTCCCAAGACTGTGAACGTACTGTTTTCGGACACAAATTAAAATCAAAGTATACTTCTTGTCAGGATGGTTTTATTGACATCTCGACCGAGCATATCAACGCTGGTATCATCGTTGTTCCTGACTGTGTAGTTACTGACGAGATTGCAGACAGTGAATACTTCATCGGGGATTACAGATCAGATGACAAGGAAGCAGCTGAGAAGGCAGTACATGATGGTTTGGATAATGCAATGCGTACACTTTCAATGAATGACATCGATGATAATGATGTGCGTGGAAATTCAGATATCAATGGTCACTGGTGGACGACAAGGCTTGAGATAAAAGAAGCGGCAGTTGGTCTTGGAGCAATAGTTGCATTTCTCGGTTTGTACGTCGGACTTGTATTCCTTATCGCGTGCGGAGCAATACTTGCCCTGAAGGAGCTTTCAGAGAGTGTTGACAGCATTGGAAGATATGAAATGCTGCGCAAGATAGGAGCCGATGAAAGTGATATTTCTAAGTCTCTTTTCAGACAGACAGGCATATTCTTCCTGCTTCCACTTGTACTAGCATGTATACATTCAGTTTTCGGAATGAAATTTCTGATATTCTTTCTGCAGGTATTCGGTACGAACAACATAGCAAGTTCCGTAGGGCTGACTGCTTCAATGCTTCTGCTTATCTACGGAGGATACTTCCTTGTGACCTATTTTTGCAGTAAAGGTATCATAAAAGAGCGACAATAATTAGATGAACGGCTGTGCCTGCAATAGAGGGACAGCCGTTCATTTAACCTCTTTCAGCAAGAAGTCCTCCACCTCTAAGGTGGTGGGATGAATTGCGTCCCTTACCGAAAAAACGCTTGACAACGCGCAAACAATATAGTATAATTAGTTCAGTCGAATATATCATGAAAGGCTGAAAT
>JAGCYM010000009.1 GCA_017960805.1 Ruminococcus sp. | reverse complement strand
TTTTTTTACAGCCCCTTTTTTAATAGTGTATGTAGTTGTAAACTCAGAGGTATCTAAATCGAAATTTGACATATTGGCGCCTGAAACATAACTTGCTCTAATAGAATTAACATTAACACCAAGATCATCGAGTTTGTCTAAGTTTGTCGGGAAAGCCCCCAAATATCTATCCTTAGCAAATCTTGCAGATACAACAGATTGAACCTTATAGTCCTTAACGTAAATCTTGTATACAGTTGTATGCTCATCAAGAATCTTGTCAATCTCCCTCATGAGCTTGTCATTCCACTCACTCTTGTTGACAGCTGTTACATAATCTGACGTATATCCAAGTGACGCATCAGAAGCAGTCTTATCACCCGAAGAAATATTAGCACCTGAAGCGCTGACTCTCTTACCAGTCTTTCCATCATAGTAGAAATACCACTCATTAGGATTAGGTTTGGATGGATTACCACTCGGGCAATGAGTATACATCTGCTGGATAATCTCATCTCTATTATTACCAAGATTATAGTCATTAATCAGCTTTCGCTCTGTCATCTGCATTTCAGTGACTACAGTCTGAGCTGCATTGAAAATAATCTTCGCTCTAGAATTCTGCGTTCTTGTCTTTGAACGTTGTAAATAGAAATTCCATGATGGTACAAGTATAGCCAACAGAATGCCCATAATAGCCATAACAATTATCAACTCAATAAGGGTAAACCCCTTTTTATTTCTCATTATAACAACCTCCTTCAATTTAAGATTAAACCTACATTTATTATAACAAATCATTCATAATTTGTCAATAAAATGGCACGATAAAATCTAACCAATTTTTAGCAATTTTTATTGTGCATTTCAATCAAGAAGTTCAAGAGCTTTTTTTAGTTGAATATCATTTTCAGTACCAATAAGTGAATAATCCATCGCTAATTCGATATCAGGCGAGATACCTTTTTCTTGGTAGCTTTCCCAATCGCCAACAGTGTACTCGGAAAACGTACAATGTAGGATAGCACCTGTAGAAAGCTCAAAATCTGTCTGCGAAATTCCTTTACCAAAAGTAGTCTCTCCGACAACAACTGAACCACCGAGACTAAATTGCTTCATTCCCGCAGTAAATATCTCTGCAGAACTTGCTGTAGAGCTATTTACTAGTAACACACAAGGCTTGTTAATTGGCTCCATAAGCGCATTGGGCTCATATACGTGTTCGCCTTGATTTTTGCTATTAGCATATACCTTAACATTCTTGCAAAGCACACCAAGCATATCAACACACTGCCCTGTCGAACCACCAGGGCAGTTTCGAAGATCAATCACATATCCGTGCACATCGCCGAGCTCTTGGATTCCCTCTGTAAAATGCCCCGTTGCCTGCATGTCAAAGTGTTTTATGTGAAGATAGCCGATACCGTCTATTTTCTCCCATTCAACATTTCTAATGTAAACATGGTCACGTATAAATGTGATATCAAAACGCTCTTCACCACGACGGACAATCAGTTCCACCTTCGTATCCTTTTTACCGAGTAGCTTTCTTGCTATATTTTCGAAGCCCGTTTCAGCGACATCTATACCGCTAATTGCTATAATAACATCGCCCTCACGCAACCCAGACTTATACGCTGCCTTATCCTCATCAACACGCACGAGTAGTATATTCCCGTCGTCTGACTTATCAATTTCAAATCCGCTTGCCTTGGCAGTTCCAGAGGTATTAACATATGAAACCGTGTCATTTTCTTCGTTTTCCTCGGTATCCACCTCGTCAAACTTGACAAAGGTATACTTATCATATCCTGACGTTAGATAACCGTTTATAGCAGCTTCCTCGTCGATGACATGAATATTCTCCATGTCGGCAATTTTGCGGCATTCGGCAAGCAGAGAAAACTGCTCGCCCGCTTTTAGCTTATCCTTATTATATATGATAAAGCCGCCCCATGTCGCAGTGCACGAAATAATAGCAGACACAATCGCAACAACTGCATAATTCTGAAATTGTTTCTTATCCATATTTCACCACAAAATAAAACCTCTCTCCGAAGAGAGAGGTTTTTGATTTTAATTAAGATTCAGGTTAAACCCTTAATCAGTCAGAAGACTTTGCTCTTGCACCGTAGTACATAAGGTGTGCAGCGTTGCAAGCAGCACCAAGATCGTTCTTGTAGCTCTCGTATGTATCAGATGTTACAACACCAGCAGGATATGTGCCTGTGTATGTCTTGTCAGCAGCTGCTGCGCAAGCGATGCAGGAACCATCCTTGATGAATGCCTTAACGCCGCCGTTCTTGTCGAGTTTTCTGATATCAGAGAAGAAATTCTCAACCTTCTTTGTGAAGTCGTCGATGTATGTCTGCATATCCTCTGTCTCAGCAGCAGCATCCTGATCGTTGCCTACACTTGTCTCAGCCTCACCCTCAGATGCAGACTGTGTCCATGCACCAGAAGAATAATTCATATAATAGAGACCAGATACGTCAACGCCTTCTTCGTCAAGCTCTGTAAGTGCAGAGTTGATTGCCTTGTAGATAGAAGAAGCAGTTGAGTTAGCGGATGAAATCTTAGACTTTCTTACGTAACCAAGCATAGTAGGTACGAGAATTGCTGCGAGAACACCGATGATTGCGATAACAACGATGAGCTCAATGAGTGTAAAACCTTTCTTTGTAGTTTTCATGATAGAAAACCTCCTTTATAATTTTTTTGTGCTGTTAGCACGATTCATTTTGGGTTGGGTTTCATTCTCCCTTCCCTTTCCTGTGATTATAGTATACCATTTCATTCACAAATTGTCAATAGAATCCCGAAAATTAATTCACGAACCGCTCATTTTTTACATCAAAACGGTAAATCGGCATTTATAAATTGCTGTTTTCGTCACAATGCACAATATTCTATGAATTGATTAAGTATTATTCTTTTTAAATATTACTATGTGTACAGAATATTCAAATTATTATGATCTCTTTTGGATTGCTAAAATGTTAAAAAACGGTTACAACTTGAAATACCATGTCTTCATCATCCGTCTCAGATAATACAATCCGTTATTTCAGTACCCCCTATTACATTGTGAATAACCTAATATCCGTTCACGCTTTATTCACAATCCTGCCAAAAACTATCCCCCGCAATACGCAGGGGATAAATCTTATGAATATTCTGTTAATTACTGTTCTCCAACAATAGATGACTGCATACCGCCAGTAGGAGCCCCCCCCATCTGTGTGAGAAAACGGTAGAACTCCTGCTTATCCTGGCACTTATCGAGAGCATCTACCTCGTTGATAACATTCTTGAATACAAGACGAGCAAGCTCCTGATCAAGTGACATCATTCCTTGCTGCTTACCTGTCTGAATAGCAGACTGAATAAGGTGAATCTTGTTATCTCGAATCATAGCCGAAATCGCGTCTGTAACATTAAGGATTTCCATTACAGCGATACGTCCCGTACCATCTCTCTTCGGGATAAGTGTCTGAGAAATAATGCCTACAAGGTTATTAGCGAGCTGCGTTCTGATCTGCTGCTGCTGATGCTCAGGGTAAACATCAATAATACGGTTGATGGTATCAGCCGCAGAGGTTGTATGAAGTGTTGACATAACGAGATGTCCAGTTTCAGCAGCAGTTACAGCTGCTTGAATGGTTTCAAAGTCACGCATTTCTCCTACAAGAATAACATCAGGATCCTCACGGAGGGCAGCTCTAAGCGCTAAGGCAAAGTTCGGAACATCATCGCCAATCTCACGTTGGTTTACCATACATCTCTTGTGATCATGAACATATTCGATAGGGTCCTCAACCGTGATAACATGAGCACTTCTGTTAAGATTTACGAAATCTATCATACCTGCGAGAGTTGTCGACTTACCTGAACCAGTAGGACCTGTAACAAGCACAAGTCCACGAGGGCGCATAGAGAAATCTGCTAGAATTGGTGGAAGCATGAGATCCTCAAGAGTAGGAATGTCATTTCTTAGAAGACGAATAGCTATAGCAGGCTTTCCCTTCTGGAAGTAAACATTAACACGGTGACGATAACCACTCTTTGTCTGGAAAGAAAAGTCAGTATCATGATGGTTATTAATAGAAGTCTGCTGTGCCTCATTAGTCATCTGATTAACTATATCAAGTATCTCCTCTTCGTCCATCTCAGGATACTGTGAACGCATAGTTCTTAGAGTACCATTAAGACGTACAACAGGAGCGATAGCATTTGTAAAATGAAGGTCCGAACAACCTAAAAGACGAACCTCGTCTAGGATCTTGTGAATATTGATAATGCCCATGGTGAAATTCCTCCTAATATATAAATATGTGTAAATCAAACAGAGAATGTGGATCTTACAAGCTCGTCGATAGAAGTCTCGCCAGCCTGAACAAGCTCGGAAGCGTTGTCACGGAGGAGCTTTGTGCCATTAGCTTTAGCAGCGGCTTCTATTTCTTCCTTGCCACCACCAGCCGCAATTATTGCGGAAACCTTAGCAGTACAATGAATGATTTCATGAATAGCTGTTCTTCCACGGTAACCTGTATTATTACAATTCGGACAGCCAACAGGTTCATAAATCTGAATAGTTGAAGGAATACCCATCAGCTCATTTTCTTCATCAGTAGACATTCTTGCTCTTTTACAATTTGGACAAAGTACTTTAACAAGTCGCTGAGCAATAACACCAATAAGTGAAGTAGCAACCATATAAGGAGCAACACCCATATCAACAAGACGAACAACCGTCGAAGCAGCATCGTTGGTATGAAGTGTAGAAAGCACAAGGTGTCCAGTGATAGCTGCACGAATACCAATATCTGCAGTTTCAGTATCACGCATCTCACCGATCATTACAATATCAGGGTCCTGACGGAGAATAGAACGAAGAGCAGCAGCGAAAGTCATTCCTGCTTTTTGATTAACCTGACACTGATTAATACCATCAATAGTCTTTTCTACAGGGTCCTCAACTGTAACTACGTTTACATTTGGTTTAGCAATCTCTCCGAGAGCTGCATAAAGGGTTGTAGTTTTACCTGAACCAGTAGGGCCGGTAACAAGAATAACTCCATGAGGCACACGAAGCATAGACTCAAAAAGTTGATAGTTATAGTCAGACATACCCAGGTCTGTAATCTTACGGAGAGCAATCTGTCCAGTGGAAAGGATACGGATAACGATCTTTTCACCGTGTACCATAGGAAGTGATGAAACACGGACGTCAAGAGTTGTACCGTCAACGACCTGTGTGAAACGTCCATCCTGAGGTATACGTTTCTCGGCAATATTCATTCCACTTATTAGCTTAAAACGTGTTGTAAGAGCGCTGTGAACGGCAGCAGAAATGTTCATCAACTCAACAAGGTCACCATTTACACGGATACGAATTCTTGTATACTTATCAAAAGGCTCAATATGAATATCGGTAGCATCTGCTCTAAAGGAGTTTTCAACGATAGTTGTTGCAAGCTTAACAATAGGAGCACTTTCAACACGCTCATTCGCATCTTCATCCATCGCTCCACCAAGATCGGAAGCCATGGCTGTTACACCTTCGAGCACACTGTCAACGTTCTGCATCGAGTAGCACTTACCAATAGCTTTATTGATTGCGGAAGTGGTAGCGAGAACAGGAACAGTATCCATACCTGTCGATACCTTGATATCTTCCAAAACAATGAAGTTTACAGGGTCATTAGTAGCAACAGTGAGACGCTTACCTGTAATAGCAATAGCGATTACTGTATGCTTTCTTGCTAGTGCCTCGGGGACCTTCTGTACAGCGTCTGTGTTGATGTCCGTGTTGTCGAGATCAACATACTGAACTCTTAACTTACCAGCCAGAGCCTTAGTAAAATTGATCTCTGTCATAAATCCAAGCTCAACAACAACGTCGCCGAACTTCTTGGCTCCATTTGACTCCTTCTGAGCCGCAAGAACCTTCTGGAGCTGTTCTTCAGAAAGAAGCCCCTGACTAACTAAGTAGTCGCCAATTCTCTCGTTTCTCATATACAAACCTCCGCTTATTTTTTAGAATCCATATCTTAACATAAAGATACAAACTCCTATTTTATACTTGAATTTTATTCAGAATATGATATAATATTATTACATCAAATTTCTATCTTAAAAGGAGTGTGGACAAACCATGTTTGGATTTGAAGATATGCTTCACAGTGAATTCACTGAGCTTCCTTTCAAAATCATGTTTTTATCCATTGTGTTTCTCTTTGGCATCTGTATTGGCAGTTTTCTGAATGTCGTGATACTTCGCCTTCCAAGGTACGAATCACTAATCAAGCGATCATCACATTGTATGACATGTGGGGCAAAAATAAGACCAATTGATCTTATTCCTGTACTCAGTTGGATACTTCTTAGAGGGAAGTGCCATTCTTGTGGTGAAAAGATATCAATTCGATATCCAATAGTTGAATCTTTAAATGGAATACTTTATGTTCTGACATTCTTAATTCTGGATATTAATGCTAAAGCCATAATAACCTGCGTTCTTATGTCCCTTCTAATTGTAATAGCCTTCATGGACTGGGATACTCAGGAAATTGATCTCATAATAGTTGCCCTAATATTCCTGCTTGCTATCCCTGCTACAATATTCACTGACGATGTTGAAATCAAGCACCGCATTATCGGAGCTCTAATAATAAGCATTCCTTTCTTTATCATTGGAGAGATAAGCCGTCCAATAATAAAGAAAAAGTTTGGGGAAGATTTCCGAGCAATTGAACTTGGGGACACAATACTTATGTTTGCAGCGGGCGCCCTACTTGGAACACAGGCTGTTATCGTTTCAGCATTGATTGGAATATTCACCGCCGCCGTTGGCGGGGTAATATCAAAAATATTGACAAAAGAATCAAAATTTGCTTTTGGACCATACCTATCAATTGGAATTGCAATCTCCATGCTTTATGGTAATCAGATAGCTAACTGGTACATGAATCTACTCACATATAAACCAGAATAAACATATAAAATAGCAAAATAAATTACAGGCAGCAGCAATTTTTACTGCTGCCTGCTTTTTATTACTAATTATAGATCTGGAGTAGCTATTTCATCAGCCATTGCATAAATGATATAGATGTTATCATCCTTTTTCATTGAAATGTCTTCCCTACTTGCACTAAATGGACCTGCATTTACTTCCTTCTGTTTAGCAGTTGCCCATGTCCCATGACCATCAGCATCAGTATCTTGAACCCAATAAGATTGATTGGAATGCCCATCTCTTTGAATAATGTTAAACAGAGGTATATTAGCAACAGTGTAATGTGTTGCAATGGGATAAGAATTGATATCAATTGTTCCTTCACCATCAGTTACCTCAAGATTCTCTGTTACAAGACCGTTCTTATCCTTCTTATTCTTGTATGCGACAATTGTTATTGCCATATTAGAAGGGGTAAGTGAATCCGGTACATCAACTGATGGATTTCCACCCAATAGTGTATCTGGAACAAGATGATCTTCTCCTTGCTTTATAAGGGTAGATGCTCCAATGATATAATCGTACAAGTAAGTATCCTGGAGAGCAGCATCATTAATCTGCGGAACGGCCTCAGAAAGTGATGTTGGGGTAACATCAATATCAGCATTCGACTTATAGTCAACAGTCTGCATAAGAATCTGACCTTTAACAAACGACTCGCTATCTTTGTTAAGAATAGTCATAACTCTGATCCTGCAGTTTCCAAAATCTGGAGATGTATCACTATCTTTCTTTGTAATAACGCCCTGATAATAAGTGTTTTTAAAATCTCTTGCCTTTTCTGCAAGTTCATCATCAGATAAATTGCCTTGAACCACCCAAAGATGATCAGCATACTCAAGAGAATCCTGAAGGTAGTTCTGAATGTTATCAACATAGGCATAAGAATTCTCACCTGTATTTGCTCTTGAATGAATTCTCGATACAGGATCGACTAGTGACATTGCCCCAACCATAAGGAGAGAAAATATAGCCATTACAATAATTAACTCAATAAGGGTAAAGCCTTTTAGATTTCTTTTTTTCATGACTCTCCCTCCCTTATGTATCTGAAACTGTGATAGTTACTGTGTAACGTAAACCACCATCTGCAACACCCGTATAAATACATGACCCCGTTCCTTGAGGTGTTATGAGACCTGTATCGGATATCGTAGCTACAGATTCCGCATCTTCATTTCCTTGCCATACAGCATTTGATAATACCTTCACTCTAGGATTACCTTCATCATCAAGATCATTTTTATCACTATAAGTAATCTGCCATGGCAAATCACCTAGAGCAAAATCTTTTTCAACTTGAATTACATCAATAATACTGATAAACTGAAGATGATGATTGGTGTTTGAAGGATCATCTGGATTATATACTTCAATATTATTATCAACTACCGGCTTTGTGTTATAATGATGGCCGAAAATTTTTGCATCCGAATCAACATCCTCTCGTTCTGTGCTGTCTTTCTTTTTCACAGAAACTACATCAGGTGTGTTATCGTTGTCCTCATCAATATAAACCTCAATATTTGTGAGGTCAGGCACAAGCTTTGCATCTACTGTAACAACATTTCCATCTTCATCCTTGACGATTTTGCCATCATCATCTAATTTTGCTGCAACATAAGCAACATCTTGTGATGCTGCGTATGGAGCTTGAATAGCTACACGTTTATTGAGACGATTTGAAGATTTTGTAGTTTTATCAACATTAGTACCAAGCTGAACTAAAACTAAACCGAGCATACCAAAAATAGCGAGTGAAACAATAATCTCCACAAGGGTAGCACCTTTTAGAGCATTCTTTTTCATGTAATTCCCTCCTTATTAATATGCGTCGTAGTATTTACCATACCAGTTAGCACCGTCAACACCATCATTGCTGATAGAATCTCCACCTTCAGCTGCATTGGTATAAAGAAGAACAAAGTTATCATTTGTCATAGCACGCTCAAATAGAGCACTTCCAATCCAGTTAACACCAGCTGGTTCCCAGATCTGGCCTGTTCCCATAACATACTTCCAACTGCCTGTTACACCTTGTGTCGCCGGGTTATTGAAGTAAGTATAAGGACATTTAGCAATACCGCAGAAGAGACCAGTATTCTCATTTCTAAGCTCTGATCCAGCCTTACCGTACATAATTATATTCATCTTATCTGTCTCGTTTATACGGCCGCTAGACTTAATCTGATCAACAACATGAGTTGTATAAATGCCTGCACCTGCACTAAATCCAAGTAAAGAACCTGAACCTGCAAATGTATTTGTTCCCTCAAAGAGAATATTTACAAGTCCCTTGCTCTCAACAAGGATGGATGCACCATTTCTGAATGTACAATCCTTCATGACAATGTTGATAACATCAGAGTTGTCCTTTGGTTTTATATTGACAACACAGTTATCATACATACCTGTGAGCGTTCCACTCTTTGTGATGACCATATTACTTCCTGACTGTGTATAAGTATTAGCCTCTTCCTTGAAACCTACTGTATCACTATCGAAACTTGTTTCATACGTTCCAGGTGTAAATGTGCCTGCAGCTGTCATACCGATATTCTCTCTTGCTTCTGCTAGAGACATGACTATCTTCTGATTACCAACTGTAATATTCTCATCAGTCATATTAGCGGGATAAACACTTCCATCATGATATCCCGGATATGCTGCGATGGGATACTTCCCGCCTACACTACCAAGATCAGCAGGATCAACTTCATGTTCTTCTAGCCAACCCGAATCGTTCTTATGACTTGTAGGATCAGCATCATAGTAGTAACATTCATCCAAAACTATTGTAGTCTCGTCATACCAAGCTTTATACGAGGAAGTTGATTCTTCTTCAAAAGCCTCATCCTCTGAAATCTCAGTATACTTACCTGTCTCCTCATCATACTGATAGTATGAATATCTCGAATCAGCGATATCGTCTGTAGGATTACCAGTATCAGGATCTACCCTATGATAATATGAATACTTATATGCCTCAGTCGCTGTTGGACCGCCGTTTGCAGAAGCAACATAGTATGCTCCATTTTCGTCTGTCTCTTCATCTGTAGTCACTGTAATATACTCGATAGAACCGTCATCCTGCTTCTCAGCAATTACAGAAACCTTGTACATAGTGTAGATTTCGTCAGTGATTATATTTCCATCAAGAATATTACCATCCTTGTCAACCTTGTAGAAGTATGCGCCATCAGGAGCAACATCACAGTATTGACCGTCAATATAATAATATATGCCTTCAGCCTCGGTGGTAATATATCCATTAACATCGACATAGCACTTCTGAGGATAGTAATCTCCATCTACCTCATACATTGTACATTCATCATGATCTGATACCCATCTTTTATTTGCATTGAGAACCGCTATGAGCTCAGCATCATTAACTGTCGAGCCATCAGAGTATGTCCAATTCCAATTGCTACTTGGGCCATGATAGAAATCCTCGCTGTCCATGTCAGGATATTCCTCATGTGCTATTGTTACGACTTCACCTTCTGATTCAGCAGGAACATTCGGAAGCTTTGCGTTTTCTACGAAAATGTTACCAATCTCTACATTCTCGAACTCTCTGCAGTCACTCTTGAGACCACCACCGTTAGGAATGTTATGAGCTACCCAAACAGATGTTGGAGCTCCACCTCCACCAGAATAGTACCAATTGCCATTAACAGTAATCTTATCCATACCTGTAATGTCGCCCTTAACAGCAAGGTCTCCCTCAACAACAAGGCCTTCATTTACTTCAAGATTGCCCTGAACAATAAGATTTCCACGTACAGTAAGTTTCTTTCCTATATGGAGATTATGGTTACAGTAAATGCTTCCGCCTTCTGAATAAAACTTTGATGCAGTTCCATTCAGGACTGAATCTGACCACTTGTAGAGATTGCTCTCATTTGCAGGGTCAAGATAGCTGTCATGACCAACTGATTCATCATCAAGTGAATTCAAAAGGTAGAGATCAGCACCATTGATATCAACTCCGCCCCAACTACCTCTGTCGGCATTACTAAAGGAAGTACTTGGATCATCAGATGTAGGCAATGTTCTACTTGTGCTTGCACCTATAGTGCCGCAGAAAATGTTAAAAGGTGCTCCTTCTCTAAGTTCATGTATATTATTTACGCCTGTAGGCTTAACGATAAGCGATGTCATACCTGTTGAGGCACCTAAATTACCCTTGACATATAAATACGGAATATTCTGCTGAGTCATATTCTCAGAAGTCAGTTTACCCGTCGTAGAGTCAGATTTACCGAAGGGATAATCAAGATTAATGGTAAATTTTGAACCTCGAACCGTAAAATCGCCCATAATAACATATTGAGTATTCGGTTTAACAACATTGAACTCTATTGAGTTACCATCTGTCTTAGTAAAATCACCGTTTACAAATACGACATCAGTACGGAGTGAATAATCATTCTTGAATCCGTATTCAAGATCACCGCCGTCCTTAAGTCCCATAGTAAGAGCGCCTGTAATCTCACCATTATTCTGGTGTCCTCCGCCACCAAGAGTCTGGAATCCCTTTATAGAGCTAGACTTTGTCTCTACGGAAGCACGCTCAATATAGTAAGAAACAGATTTCTCCTGTTTACCGACCTTGCCAGTTGCAGTAATCTTGATGACCTGCATTGGTACCCATGCATTCTGAGCTCCATCATAAGCCATGTTGTCCTTGACATACTCTATTGTGATTTTGTCTCTTACCCATTCACCATCAGAATTGTAATAGCCGACATTACCCATCCCCGTATCAGATACGATAACTGAAGGAGTAACAACATCGCCTATATCCATATTAAGAAGTGTCTGTGCAACTGCTTCATTAGTATGAATTGCTTGAGTAAAACTCTGAATTGCAGCCTTAGCTGTATATTCTGCCTGACTATCAGAATAATTGGCATGTGCTCTGTTGTTCATTGATGTTGAAAGAGCTAGTGCTGCTGTCATGAAAACGATCAGCAACGCCATAACTGAAACAACAGTAAGCAGGACCGAACCCTTCATTTTTCTATTCTTCTCAATTTTCATTTCTTTACCGCCTTTCAAGTTATATTTATATTCTAATAACTGTTAGCGTAATGGAAAAGCGATTATTTTGCTTCTAAGTTAGGTTCTGCAAGATCGTAAACTGAATATACTGCAATCTGTATCTGTGCTTGTGGCACGCTTTTCTCTTTACCGTCTGCAGCATCCTTTTCTTCCTGTTCCTTAGCTGCATCCTCATCAATTATTATATTCTTAAGAGTTACTTGATCAATTATCATTGTCTCATCCTGATCCTCAAGAGCCTTAAGATAATTCCAGATATTCTCTTTCTCACCCTCAACATTGATCGTGTATGTAGTTGTGATAACCGATTCCTTGGTTCTGGCCTTGAGAGCCTCGCTCTCTGCCTTATCCTCGTCCATAGCAGCCTTTCTATCACCATTGATATCTGACTTCTTTAGCATATCCTCGCCTACGAATGTGGGCTTGAAGTAATAGTAGTCAAGATTTGAAGTTGTTGGATCCTTTACCTGAAGACTGAGTATCTTTACTTCATTCTCCTCAGCAAAGTGCTGCATATACTGATCAATCTTACGAGGATTATATATACTGTTATACTCTACGAAGTCATCAGTAAGCTTCGTTGTCGCATCATATGTTTCCTTAATATCCTTTTTGAGCCCGGGGATCTCTTTAATCTTATCATCGACCTCTTGCTTCTCTTTCTCTACCTTCTCAAGTGTAGCCTTATTGTCTTTTATATCAGTATACTTAGGCTTTATAAGAAGGAAGAATCCTGCTAGCAGTATTACAAACGCAAGAAGCGCACCAAGTATGATCTTATCTCTGTAATTTAGTTTCATTTCTATCTACCTCCTTATTCAGCCTTATCAGCCTTGTCATTGCTCTCAGGCTTATATGCACTCTCGCGTCCTTCAAGAGCTACAGAAGTTGAGAACGTAACAGTTCCATCCTTATTTGCACCATCTTCAACTTCCTTGTCTTTCGGGATCTTCAAAGTATATCCTGAATACGACGCATTAGCATAGTAGCCATTATTGTCCTTATAATCTTCACTAAGGAGGTTGTCGACAAACAATGAAGGAAGCTTCTGTACCATCTCGTCCTTACCATCTGCTGTAACATTAAAGCTCAGAACGCCCTTCGAGTAAGAAGGTGTGGAAATAACAGCACTTTTAAGTTCAAGCTCTTCAGCTGTCTTGTTTAGAACAAGCTGAATGGTGTCATACTTGTCACCATCGATAACAGGCTTCGAATAGAATGCATCATGGGCATTTACTATCTTAGTATTGTACTCATTTACACTTGTCTGTATTTTTAGGAGCTTTTCTCTATGCTGTAACTGTTTCTTTGTTTCAGGAGAATCAATATACTCCCTGATTTCCTTAATATCACCTTTAATCTTAAGATTATAAAGTGACATTATTCCCCAAGTACCACCTAAAATTGCAGCCGAACCAACAATAAGCGCGAGCATTGCCAGAGTACCGCCTGTGCTACTATTACTACTGCTTGCTCTTTTGATAGCCGCACCAAGTTCTGTATCAAGAAGATTGATCTTCTCGGCTTCTCTGTTACGCTTGAACATAGCACCAATAGCGTTAGCATAAAGCGAGAACTCCAAATTCTCATGACCGTGTATCTGTGGCGGAACATTAATTAGGCTTGTGTTTAAATCAAGCTTTTCAAGTTCATCTGTGAGTCTTACATAATCATGGGTATCACCATAGAAAACAACATTTTCAATTGTCTCACCAGTGTTACGGCTCCTGTGGAACTGCAGCATACGGAAGATATTCTCGTTTACAGCCTCGAATACATAATCGGAAGATCCGCCGTAATCATCAGCATCAATTGTGGCAAAACGAGAGAATGAAAGCTGTCCAGCCTCATAGAGGTTGAGTGAAATGAAGTTGTTATCAATCTGAACAGCAAGAAGTGGCATCTTAGACTTAATTCTTGTATCGGCCAGAAGAACCTTGGTAATACAGTTACAGCCAACCATTACAGACTTAAGTGAAATACCAAGAAGTTTAAACACTTCTCTGTAACTATTAACAATTTCATAGGGACAAGCTGTAGCAAGAATACGAACCAAAGGCTCACCTGTGTCGCCTCTCTCTGTAGACTCACCAACAATAACATATGTAACACTGTATGAATCATCGAGATTAAGCTCTGCCTGAACCTGTGTCTTAACAGTCTTCTGAAGGTCCTGTCCTTTTACACGTGCAACAGTCATTTCCTTGAATATTGTAAGATTCGAGGAAATAGAAACGATAGCCTCCTTATCCGGCATCTTGTTTCTCTTTAGTACACCATTTATGAGTGTAGCAACATTAGGAACATCCCGAACATGACCATTTACGATGAGTCCTTCTTCAAGGTTAAGTGTAGCAGCGGAACTAATCTTAATCTTTCCGTTGCTTTCAACGCCCTTAACAACGCGGACGTTTCTGTCAGTTATATCAAATGAAAGCATTTTTTTTCCACCTTTCCGTGTTTATTCGTTCTCGATAGCAGCCATTGAACCATAGAGTGCAGGATAAATACCAATTACTACCATACCAATAATAACGCCCATAAAAATAAGCAACAATGGCTCGATAAGGCTTACAAGACGCTGTACAGCTGAATCAGATTCTTCCTCGTAGTAATCAGAAGTTTTCTCAAGGATTGAGTCGAGAGCACCCGACTCCTCACCAACATATATAACTGAGCAGAACATCGGCTCAAACAACTCTGTTCTTGTAATCGAAGCCGAAAGTGTTTCACCCTGCTTAACCTCATCAATAACATCAATAAACTTTTCATCAACATATCTATTGCTGAGGATAGCAGACGATTTCTGCAGGCACTCAACCATAGGGATACCGCTTGAATAAAGTGAGGAAAGGGTTCTTGCGAAACGACCAGTATAGATTTTTGTAACGAGAGGTCCCCACATAGGTCCCTTGAGGATAAGTCTATCCATCTTGTAACGGAAACTCGGAACCTTCATTGCGTATCTGAAACCAAAGAAACCACCAACAACCAGTATAACAACTATATACCATTTATGTCTTAGGAAGTCAGAGATGGCTGCCATAATCTTTGTCAGTGCAGGCATCGTTGAAGGATCCTCATACATATCAATAAATGTTGGCATTATAAATATGAATAGGAACATTACAATAACGACACAGAGAACAGCAAGGATAATAGGGTATACCATAGCACCTTTAATGGTATTCTTGAGCTTGTTTTCCTTTGCGTAGTGCTCACTCATTCTGGTCATAATAACATCAAGTGAACCGCTTGCTTCACCTGCATTGGTCATTGAAATGAGGAACTCAGGGAACGAGCCTGAATGCATCTCCAGCGTAGAAGAGAAAGATTCACCCTTCTGAACATTCTCGTAGATGTCCTGCCAAATAGCTCTTGCTTTTTCATTTTCCTGTTCTTTAACAAGAATATCAATCGCTTTTACAAGAGTAAGACCTGATGTAAGCATGGCACTGAGTTGTCGACAACAGAACGCGAGCTCCTTGGTACTGAACTTGTAAATTGATCTTGTGTTTCCTGAATCGTCTTCCTTGTAATCCTTGATGAACACTCCTCGCTATTTCATCTTTTCGAGGAATTCCTGTTCATTTTCGGCATTAGCCTTGCCCTTGACCTGCTTGCCTCGCGCATCCTGAGCAATGTAGGAATAACTCTTCATACAACCACCTCCATAGTTTTTGTTTAAGCCGGAACAATCCATACTGCCCCAATAATAACAATTATAGCATTTTAACAGCTACTTTTCAATCGTTTTTTTGCCATAAATAATCAATCCGATTTTATTAATAATCACCAACAATTATACTAATTGTAGTATTCATAAGGGCATAGCTCGATTATTCTACAAAAAACAATTTCAAGGCAGAACAAAACGCAGCATTGATGTTCCCATGCTGCACGTTGTTTAACTTACACAAATATTATATCACAACGCATTGTAAATTGCAACATAAAATCTTAACATTTCATATTTTTTGATATAATTGTAAACTACAACAAAATGATTAACTTGTAATTCGTCATTTTGCACTGATAAATCACCTGAGCAGACATGTTTTAACATTAAAAAGTAAATATAATTTTATTTTCTAAACAACTCGTTTAAGTTGAGAAAATACCAACCATCGTTATTCTTGACTATTTAGGAGGCTGTCGTTTTCACGTTCATTATTAAACCAACTTTATTCTATATCTTCGCATCCAGTAGTCAAGCTGTATGAAATATGCAATCGTCTGCGGCAAATTCATTAATTGACCATACCACTGCACATTCTCCTCATGATTTACAAGTTTCTCAACTTCCTCACGGCAAACAAGTTCTGTAATTGGTGTATTGTTTTTTAATATATCTTTCAAACGCAGTGTAACATTTTTCAAGAACAAAGGATTGTGCGTCTTGGGATATGGACTCTTCTTTCGCCATAGGACCTCATCAGGAATAACTCCATTCATTGCTTCACGAAGGAGGCCCTTTTCACGCCCTTTGTAATCTTTGTATTTCCACTTAACATTGTACATGTACTCAGCTATTTTATAATCACAAAATGGTACCCGAACTTCTAACCCACTATACATTGACATTCTATCTTTTCGATCAAGAAGATTTTGCATAAACCATCTAAAATTCAATTCAGTCATCTCTCGCATTCGTCCCTCTAAAGGGCTATCAGAATTAAGCTTATCTGCATTAATTACGGTATTCCTATACGCAGAACTCACATACTCATCTGCATCAATAAGCTTTAAATATCTTTCACACATAAAACGTTTTCGATAAGCAGTACTCTGAGCCCAAGGGAAGCCTTCTATTTCTCGAATCCTTTTGTCTCGATACCAAGGATATCCTCCAAATAGTTCATCAGCACATTCTCCCGACAAAGCAACAGTACCTGTCTTCTTTATTTCCCTGCACAACAACAGCATGGAAGCATCAACATCTGCCATTCCGGGTAGTCCTCTAGCATCTGTAGCAGCTTCTAATGCTCCCACCAGTTCTGACGTATCTATTATTACCCAATGGTGTTCTGAGTCCAGATAATTCGCCATAATCTTTATATATTCCGAATCACTATTAGGCTGAAAACGACTTTCCTTGAAATACTTATCATTATCAAGGTAATCTACTGAAAAAGTATTGAGTTTTCTGCCCTGTCTTTTCAAATCCTTAGCCACAACCGATGATATCAAACTCGAATCCAAACCTCCAGACAAAAAAGTACAGACAGGCACATCTGAAACTAGTTGCCCACGTATTGAGTCAATAATTAACTCTCTGGTATGTTCCACAGTCTGTTCAAAGGTTTCATTAAGATCATAAGCCCTGAGCCTCCAGTATTCATGTAACTTAAGACCGGACACTGTATAATATCCGCATTCACCACATTTAAGTTCGCTAACTCCTCGAATCACTCCAAATCCTGGCGTCCTGCCCGGTGCCATCAACAACAATTCTGCAACGCCATACTCATTTATCTCATGTGGAATATCAGGATTCTCAAGAAGTGCCGGCAATTCAGAAGCAAAAATAAGTTTGTTTTTCATCTCATAGAAAAACAGAGGCTTTACCCCTATTCGATCCCGTGCCAAAAACACCCTGTGTTCAAATGCATCATATATCACAAAAGCAAATATCCCATTTAAACTATCAACACATTTTTCTCCCAACTGAATATAACTTCTTAGCACAACCTCAGTATCAGACCGTGAAACAAAATCGCATCCTAGTTCATTACGAAGTTCATCTGTATTGTAAAGTTCACCATTGTAAATAATAGTATACTCTCTTCCTTTTACTGTTATGGTCATTGGCTGCCTTCCACCTACAGCATCAATAACTGTAAGTCTCGTATGAGCGAATACAGCCTCTTGGGAAATAAAGATTCCATTTTGATCAGGTCCTCGTCTCAAAAGCGCTGTCTGCATTCGTTTGCATTTCTCAACTTCCTCATGCATATCC
Organism: Ruminococcus sp.; assembly: GCA_017960805.1. Classification (GTDB taxonomy): domain Bacteria; phylum Bacillota; class Clostridia; order Oscillospirales; family Ruminococcaceae; genus Ruminococcus. The sequence goes on along the minus strand of JAGCYM010000009.1, from coordinate 67,363 downwards.
TCCTTAAAACTGATAACTCCCGCAATTCCACACATAGTATACTCCACCGCTTTAAGGCATACGGCACGCCAAAATTATACAATTTATTGTATGCAAAACTATTGTGAATGTTACCTAAAAAGATAATTTATCGTTCAAAGCAGAATAAAGCAATCAATTTTGCCAGATTGCCATTCCTCGAGCAATATGGCGTAAAATCGCCCTTGACAACCACTTGCTCAGAATGATATAATAAAGCAAATCAAGTGAATGGAGAATAAAATTGAAGAATCTTTTATTTATCGGAGATGTTGTCGGTAATTCAGGCAGCAGTTTTCTGGCTTCAAAACTGAGTCTTATAAAGCGACAGTACGACATTAATATAACAATAGTTAATGGCGAAAACTCAGCATCAGGCGACGGAATAACACCATCATCTGCAGACATACTCATCCGTGCCGGAGCAGATGTCATTACTACTGGAAATCATGCATTCAAACGTAAAGAATCTTCTGAACTTTTCGACACTGAATATATACTGCGTCCCGCTAATTACCCAGATGGCGGAGCTCCTGGGAAAGGTTTGTTTACACTGGATATGGGAACTTACTCCATTGCAATTATCAACCTAATGGGAACAGTTTTCATGGAACCGCTTGACAACCCATTTACTAAGATTGATGAACTACTTACTGAAATTGAAACACCTAACATTTTTGTCGACTTTCACGCTGAAGCTACCTCTGAGAAAAAAGCAATGGGACACTATCTAACAGGTAAAGTTACCGGGGTTTTTGGTACACATACTCATGTGCAAACCGCTGACGAAATCATTCTCGGCAACCACACTGCTTATATTACTGATGTTGGAATGACCGGCCCCGAAATATCAAGCCTCGGAGCCGCTATTAAACCTGCAATCGACCGTTTCCGATTTCACATACCTGTACGTTTCAAAGAAGCCGACGGAAATTGCTTCCTTTGTGGAATATGCGTTGAATTCGATGAGAAATGCGGCAAATCGCACAAAATTGAACGCCTGATTATAAGATAATCTACAAAGTTTTTTGCAAAGTATTGCAATTTGAAACAAATTATGATATGATGTATGTATGTACTAAAACTATTACATATTTTGCGAGAAATTTTGTATTTCATTTCACACAAACACAATAGTAATTCAGTGCAAATATCTTTTTACAGGAGGTCTTACTATGGAGGTCTTAAAAGTATCATCACATTCAACACCTAACTCAGTCGCTGGCGCTATTGCAGGAGTTATTAGAGAGCAAAAAGCTGTCGAGGTCCAGGCAGTAGGTGCAGGCGCATCAAATCAAGCCATCAAGGCCATTGCAATAGCACGAGGCTACCTTGCACCAATAGGCATTGACCTCATCTGCATCCCCGCATTCGCAAACATTCAGATAGACGGTGAAGAAAGAACCGCTATCAAGCTTATCTGTGAACAGAGATAAATTATCGGGCGGGCAATAATTGTCCGCCCGAGTTATTTCTAGGTATTTATCAGTTTTATACAAGGAGACATATCATGAATATAGAAATTACCAGAATTAACAGTGGCGTTAGTTCCGACCCCAAGAGATTTGTGAGCACAGTGAATGAAGAGTATCAATACCAGCTGAATAGAATAACTGATAATATCATCAATTCGCGAAACGAAAAGCCTGTTATCTTACTCTCCGGGCCATCAGGTTCAGGCAAGACAACCACAGCATTTATGATAGAAAAAATTCTCGACGAGAGAGGCTGTGAGACACACACCATTTCTATGGACAACTACTTCTGCCCGCTCACCAGTGAGGAAAAAGAGCTTGCCGCTCTCGGGAAAATGGACCTTGAATCCCCAGACCGTATCGACGCCAATCTGCTTAATGAACACATACTTGCAATAAGTCTTTGCGAGGAAATAGAAATACCACAATACAATTTCAAGTCATCGACCCGTGAGTACACAGGGAAAAAGTTTCAACGACATCCAGGAGAATTAGTTATATTTGAGGGTATTCACGCACTGAATCCTGATGTTATCTTTGTCCCAGACAAACAGCTTCTGAAAATATATGTCAGCGTCCGCACTAGAGTGACTTGTGGAGATATCATACTCCATCCTTCAAAAGTGAGACTTATGCGGCGTATGATACGCGACAAAAACTTCCGCAAGCGTGCTCTAAGAGAAACAATGAATATGTATCATAGTGTAGAAGCAGGTGAAAACAAGTACATTATGCCATACAAGCATCGCTCAGATTATGATATTGACACTTTTATGGCATATGAACTCAATGTATACCGTAATGCACTTATCGATCAACTTCACGAACTCAATGACTTCCCTGAGCTAAACGATATAATAGCGGTACTAGAACAACTTGTCCCACTCAGTAAAAATGATATTTCCAAAGATTCATTAATATGTGAATTCATCGGCAGTGGGCAATTCAAATACTAAATCACTTTTTCCACGCACGCAGTAGATATAACTTCTGCGTGCGTTCTTTATTCATCCATTCAAACCAAAACTTATGGATAATGCTGTATTCACTTTATCCATAGAATGAAGATCTAGTTCTCCCATTTTGTCTTTAAGACGTTTTTTATCAATAGTGCGTATCTGTTCCAACAATACTATACTGTCCTTAGACAGGCCACACTTATCAGCTTCAACCTCAATATGTGTTGGAAGTCTGGTTTTATCATGTTGACTTGTTATAGCTGCTGCAATAACAGTGGGACTATGGCGATTTCCAACATCATTCTGAACAATAAGTACTGGCCTGATTCCCCCCTGTTCTGAACCAACTACAGGACTTAGATCAGCGTAATAAATCTCTCCTCTTTTTACTGACATATAAATATCTCCTGAAATCATGTATTTATTTTGATTATAATATTCCTCATTTGTAGCTCATTTATTCAACCACACCCCATTATATGTAACCTGAATGCTAAATGATAAGATTTCAGGCAAATATACTGCCTCACAGCATTATCAAGCCACATTATTTGTGCACAATAGCTATAAAAAATACTGCGTTTTTTTCATAGCACACATTGCTTTCTTATAATTATCATGTTATAATTATAATATCTCAAACATCTCACATAAAAAGCTGTACATTTTGAAAATTCAAGCTGTTAAAATCAAAGGAGTGTGCGGCAATTGAGATATTTCAGCATCTTTTTATGCTTGTATTTGCGTATCGTTCTATCTAAATGGATATGAAGAAAGATACGGTACCATTTGTTAAGGATACTGTTTATCGTTTTCTTAATGCAGCTCGTATAAACTGGCTTATGTTCACTACCAGATTATCAGCAATAATCATTGAAGATGATATGTCCCCCTCTTACTTCAAAACAGAGTGAAAATGTTCTGATAATGATGATTCTGTTTTTAAAAAGAATCGTTCTATAATGGTTGAACTGCTCACAAAAGTTTTTGATCATGCGAAAAGGGAATATATTCACGGGTTTCGTATGCTTACACTTGGCAGGTCAGACGGCAATACACTCATTCCTGTAAATAGCGTTCTTATTTCTTCTGAAAACGATAAAATTGTAATGAATATTACTGAAGGAATCTATAAGTGAACCAATGCATACAAAAGAAAAAGTCTTTCAAAAAGCAGGGCAAATGATGCTTGATTTAGTTACTTTCGCGGCTTTTTCTATTGAATTTTCAAGATGCACAGTTATACTTAATGTGCGAAGTTTGAGAAAATAATCTGAGAATCCGCTTAGCATTCGGATTTTTGGGAAACGGGGAGGAAATTAAAATGAAAATCAAAAAACTAATTGCGGTAGCTATGTCAGTAGCTCTTATCTGTACTGTTCCTGCTTTTAGTGACAATTCACCTAAAAAAGGAACAATAATGACAGCTGCAGCTGCCGACACAAGTTCAGTAACATATACTGTTTCAAATGGCAAGGCTACTGTATCAAAATGCTCAAAGAGCGCAAGTGGCGAAGTACACATAGCCGAAACGTACAATGGAGTTCCTGTTACTGAAATAGGTGCTGATGCATTCAATGGTTGTTCAGCAGTTACGAATGTGAATATTCCATCAAGTATTACATTAATAGGAATGTACGCTTTCAATGGTACAGGAATAAGCGATGTCTCAATACCTGCAAAATGTTCGGTAATAGGACGAGGAGCTTTTGCCAACTGTAAAAATCTAGCATCTGTAAAGATTTATAATTCATCATGTACATTCTATGATGACCAGATAACCTTCTGCAATTCTTATTCATATAACGCCTTCAGTGGCACGGTCACATCTTCAACACTTAATGCAACAATATATGGTTACAGTGGTTCTACAGCACAAAGCTATGCACAGAAGTATAACAGAAACTTTGCTGTACTGACTGACGCTCCACCAACTGTGACTACGACTCAACCAACTACTATAAAGACAACTACTACGACAACTACCAAGACAACAACTTCTACTACCAAAATAACAACTACTACGACAACAACTACAGTCACCACCACAACATCAAGCACTTCCGTTCTTACCACCACAACAGCTAGAGAAGATAACTACACTATTCTTGATTATGATGATTCACCTCTCTATGTCGGTCAAAAGCGCGCTATATATGTATATAATTCGGATACATTCGAATGTTCAGGTGTTTATGTTACCGATACATCAGATAATCTATCCTACAAATTTAATGAATCTCGTGGAATAGTATATATCACTGCTCTTGCCGAGGGAACTGCTTACCTTACAATCCGCGAAAAAGACTGCATTATTGGTGAAAAAGTCAAGATTTCTTTCGTTGCTGTTCCTGAAACTACCACAGAGCCACCCAAAACCGTTACTCCTGTTTCGACCACAACTACCTTAGCTCCTGAAAAGAGCGTTCGTATCAAAATTGCAAGTTACCCAACAAAAACTGTTTATGAACTAAACGAGAAGCTTGATTTAGCTGAACTCGCTGTCAGAACATGGGTAGTTGATGGCAACGGTGACGAACGAGCTGATAATTATGGAAATGCATATTATGTTTCTGACTATATCTCAAGATTTGAGATATCAGGTTTTGACAGTTCTTTTCCGGGAGAGCATATCATAACTATTACATATAAAAAATACAACTCAGCTATGCAGCTCCTGACAGACAGTGAGTCTTTCTCTGTATATGTACTTGAACCTGCAACAACAACTACTTCAACGACAACAACTACTACGACCACCACCACGACTACAACTACCACTTCAACCTCAACAACTACAAAAACAAATCCTACTACAACCTTTCAAACAACGACTACAGCAACAACAACAACTACTTCAACAGCCATTCCTACTACTACAACTGAAATTGGTGTCCGTATGCAAATCATCAGTTACCCAACAAAGACAGTTTATGAATGGGGCGATCAATTTGACCTATCCGGTCTGACAATTCAGGTATGGTACTGGGATCAGTACGGTAATGAATATGCTGATAACAACGGCGAACCATATGTTGTTGCAGAACGCCGAGACCTCTTCAACTATATGGGATTCAACAGCAACATTGCAGGCGAACGCGATATTACCATCACATATGGAAGTTATATCAGCCATATAAATCGTTGGTTATCAACTAGTGAGCAAATCAAAGTCTATGTAAATGAAAAACCTCAGCCTACTACAAGTGTTATTGATACTACCACTGTTTCCACAGTCACAACTGCAGTTACAACATCCACAACACCTGTTACTACTGATGAACCAATAAAACCTGCTGATTACGATCTCGGAGATGTAAACCGCGATAAGGCTGTAAACTCCAAGGATGCAACCGATATCCTTAAGGCATATGCGGCTTATTCAACCGGTGAAACTCCTAAGCTGACAGAATCACAGAAACTAGCTGCAGACGTCAATGAAGATGGTGCTGTTAATTCGAAGGACGCATCACTTGTCCTTGCGTACTACTCATATCTTTCAACTGGAGGAAAGAAATCGTTTGCTGAATATATCAAATCACCAACCGGATAAATGATTATTTCGAACAGGCAGTTCATTAAGAACTGCCTGTTTTTGCGATTAAAACGCTATATGCTTCGAACTACAATCGATATATTGGAAATATCTGGCTTTTTTCTGTTGCATTTTATCTAAAAACATGATATACTAAGTATATCTATGTAACAAAGAGAGCCCTCTATCTGGGTTCTGAGAGAAAAGAGGACATTACAAATGGCAAAGGATAAAAAACTTGTTACTGCTATAACCTCCATGGATGAGGATTTTGCGCAGTGGTACACCGACATATGTAAAAAAGCAGAACTAATCGAGTATACAAGTGTCAAGGGCTGTATGGTAATACGTCCATACGGTTACGCTATCTGGGAAAATATACAGCACATCCTAGATTCAACATTCAAAGCTACAGGTCACGAAAATGTATGTATGCCTATGTTCATACCTGAAAGTCTTCTCCAGAAGGAAAAGGATCATGTTGAAGGATTTGCTCCTGAAGTTGCTTGGGTAACTCACGGTGGAAGCGAAAAACTCGAGGACAGACTCTGTGTACGTCCTACATCAGAGACACTTTTCTGTGAACACTATGCTAATATAGTTCATTCATACCGTGATCTTCCTAAGCTCTACAATCAATGGGTAAGCGTTGTAAGATGGGAAAAGACAACACGTCCATTTTTACGTTCAAGAGAGTTCCTCTGGCAGGAAGGTCACACCATTCATGCCACAGCTGAGGAGGCTATAGAAGAGACAGAGCGTATGCTCAATGTATATGCTGACTTCTGCGAAGAATCTCTAGCAATGCCTGTAGTAAAAGGTAAGAAGACAGAAAGCGACAAGTTTGCCGGTGCCGTTTCTACCTATGCAATAGAAGCTCTCATGCATGATGGTAAAGCACTTCAGGCTGGAACATCACATTACTTTGGCGATGGCTTCGCAAAAGCATTCGACATCGAGTACACAGATAAAGAAAACAAGAGAGTCTTCCCGCACCAGACAAGCTGGGGCGTAACAACACGTCTTATTGGTGCAGTAATAATGACTCACGGTGATGACAACGGACTCGTTCTTCCTCCTGCAGTAGCACCTGTTCAGGTAGTTATCATTCCTGTAGCTCAGCATAAGGAAGGTGTTCTTGAAAAGGCAAATGAACTCAAGGAACGTCTTGTAAAACTCGGACTTCGTGTCAAGCTTGATGACAGTGAGAATTCACCGGGATGGAAGTTTGCAGAATATGAGATGAAGGGTGTTCCGCTTCGTGTAGAAATTGGTCCACGTGATATCGAAGAAGGCAACTGTGTAATCGCTTCACGCTGGAACGGAGAAAAGACTACAGTTTCTCTCAGCGAACTTGAAACCTCTACTCAACAGAAACTCAAGGAAGCTCACGACGGAATGTTCCAGAAGGCACTTGACAATCAGAAGAGACGCACATACGCTTGTACAACAATTGACGAGATTAACAAGGCACTCGAACAGGGAGACGGCTTTGTAAAAGCTATGTGGTGTGGTGAAGAAGCCTGCGAGGATGAAGTCAAGGAAAAGACAGGCGTTGGTTCACGCTGTATTCCTTTTGATCAGGAAAAGCTTTCAGATGTATGCGTCTGCTGTGGAAAACCTGCCAAGCACATGGTATACTGGGGAAAGGCATATTAATTATTCAGCGTACAAGGGAGCTTTCTTCCCTTGTACGTTTTTATGTCTATCCATAACCATGTTATAAGAAATCAATAATTGAGCACAATATATTAGCATCAGATTTCAAAGAAAACCGTTCTCACAAATTTCAGAAAACAAATTTGACAAACCATCAGGTATATGTTATCATATAACTGATCTTCTTAACACAATGAAAGGCTCAAAATGGAATATAACGAATTAAATAACAAAGAACTATGTTTTGAAACTGTACCAAATTATCCGTCTCAAAACATATATCCATCATCTAACCAATCGAATCAATTCCCCAATGAAATCTCAGAGTGCAAAAATTTCAGGGGGAAGGTCGAATACATGGGCTTAGGCCTGCTTATATACACAATCATAATCTATGGCATATACATTGCTGATATGCTTGGCCACTATGTATACTATTCAATCACCTGTGCAAATAAAGAAGAATATGATAAAGCTATTCAGGAATATGGAATAGCTTTATTTGAAGGTGCTAATCCTATGATAATCGGAGTCATAGTCGGTGTCCTGACTCTGATGCTCTTATTCATAAAAGCACTTCCAATTCAAAAGATATTCGCACATCATAGGAAAATGACATTCTCAAAGCTGATGATGCTTCTCAGTGTGCTGATGGGATGCCAGCTTATATTCTTCTATATAGATCTTGGTGTTGAATGGCTGCTCAATAAGATTGGTCTCTCGCTTCAGGCGGCAATTGAATCATCACAGGCGGGAAGTACAACCATATCCATGTTTCTGTATGCTGGTTTCATAGGTCCGATAGTCGAGGAAATCGTATACCGTGGATTTGTAATGCACACCTTTGAAAGAGTCGGATGTGGAAAATTCTGTTCTATTCTGGTCTCTTCAATTCTCTTTGGCTTGATGCATGCAAACCCGACCCAGTCTGTCTATGCAACTTATGTCGGTTTGATATTCGCATACACCGCAATGGAATTCGGAATAGGATGGTCTATGGTTCTGCACATAACAAATAATTTCCTGTTTGGTGATGTTCTGACTCATATCGAAAATATGCTCCCCGAATTACCGGCAACAATACTCAGTTATTCAGTTCTCATAGCATTCCTGATTGCAGGAACAGTAGTTCTGATAGCAAAAAGGAAGCAAATAATCTCATATATCAAAGAAAATAATCAACCGGCAAAACATTACAGCTGGATATTTACATGTATCACTATGCTTGCTTTCATTGCTATGAATGTTTTATTTGCTATGTTATCATTCACACAACTAAATGAATGAATAATAACCTCCGTTTGTGAGATAATATCCACGAACGGAGGTATTTTTATGGCAGAATATCTTTCAAGGGGAGTATTCCGGTTCAATGCTCCCGTGCATATTGAGAGCTATGCGTCCGTAGTTGGCGATAAGGAAGGACGTGGTCCACTCGGAAAATGCTTTGATGAGATAATAAGCGACAGTCATTTCGGACGAAGCACTTGGGAACAGGCAGAAAGCCGATTTCAGCTTGAAGCAGTAAGCCTTGCTATCAGAAAAGCATGGCTAAAAAAAGAGGACATAGATTCTATCTGTGCCGGAGACCTTATAAATCAGTGTACTGGTTCGTCCTATGGACTTCGTGAATTGGGGATACCATTCCTGGGAATATATGGTGCCTGCTCAACAATGGCTGAAGGAATGATCATCTCTTCAATACTTGTAGATGAAAATATATCCCACAGAGCAGCCGCTGTAACTTCATCGCATTTCTCTACAGCTGAAAGACAGTTCAGAGCACCTCTTTCATACGGTGGACAGCGGACACCGACTTCTCAGTGGACGTGTACGGCTTCAGGTGCGGTAATACTGTCAAAAGAACATGGGAAATCAACAATTACCGGCGGATGCATCGGATGGATCGCAGATATGAATATAAGTGATATCACAAATATGGGAAGTGCAATGGCACCAGCTGCTGCCACTACAATAAAGAGGTACCTTGACGCTACCAGCAGCACTCCGGATGATTACGATTATATTATTACAGGTGATCTTGGTACAATCGGCAGTAAACTGTTAAAAGAAATCCTGCAGAAACAGGATATAGATATCTCAAAGCAACACCGAGACTGCGGAGAACTCATTTTTGAAAATGACAGACAGGATACACACTGCGGAGGATCAGGATGCGGATGCAGCGCTAGTGTGCTCTGCGGTCTGTTTCTTCCAATGATTGAAGAAGGCAGGATAAATAACATCCTTTTTACCGCAACCGGTGCACTGATGTCTACAATGTCTCTTCAGCAGGGAGAAAGCATTCCCGCTATCGCGCATCTGGTTCACATTCAAAGAGTAAAGGAGTAGGTATGTTTGAAATATTAAAGGCATTTCTGGTCGGTGGAGCAATCTGCGCTGCAGGCCAGCTTCTGATTGATTATACAAAACTTACACCAGCACGTATCCTGACTGGCTATGTCGTTACCGGAGTCATACTTTCAGCAGTAGGATTATATACACCTCTTTCTGAATTTGCAGGATCAGGAGCTTCCGTTCCTCTGACAGGATTTGGACATGCTCTTGCCGAAGGAATGAAAAAAGCAGTTGATGAAAAAGGAGTTTCCGGTGTATTAACAGGTGAACTTACTGCCGCAGCCGGAGGAATTGCAACAGCATTACTTGCCGGACTCGCTTGCTCTCTGACTTTCCGCCAGAAAGACAAAGTCTGAAGATTAAAGCACACAAATACAATTGCCCGGCAACTATTATCACGTCAGCATAAAAATGCCTAAAGCCGCCATTCATTGTGATAATGGCGGCTTTAGGCTGTCAGAGTTGTATGTTTACTTTCCTGTAAGTCTTTTGATAATATAACGACCGCTGAGTTTATCACTCTTGCCGATATTGTAGATGTGCTCTTCGTAAACTTTCTGAATCGTCTCTGCGTATTCATCTCGTCTTGCAAGCATATCCGCTATGACATCATTGATCTTTTCAAGCTCGTCGGGCTTCACTACAGCGCCGACCTCTGTTCTCAGCTTCTTGTTCATAGGTTCCATACCTAATTTATCATACTCGTTGTTCATCACCTTCATCGGAGTGTCAATGAACAGCACAGGACGTTTCGTAACAAATGCGAACTCCCAGCAGATATCGCTCCAGTCGGTAATCAGTATGTCTGACTCCATAATTGGATTGTTCGAGGAGAAGTCTGTCTGAACGATAATGTTCTTCTTGTCCTTGAACGTTTCTTTAAGAGTCTCGAATTTCTCAGGCTCATGCTTGACCTGCTGCGGATGTGGACGGAGGATTATCTCGTAATCCGTCTTGCCGAGTTCTGCAAGCAGTCCGTCTACACAAAGGTCAATGATATTGTCAAGCTGCCAAGATGGAGCTATCAGGATTTTTGGTATCTCATTCTGCTTATGCTCAGTGCTGTTGTAAGTTTTGAGCAGATCGTCGATGAAAGGATACCCAGTCTCAACAAGACGCTTTTTCGGAGTCTTGTAGAGTTCCTCAGATGCGCGTATCTCATTGAACTGGTCAACGCCGGGAACAAGTATCGTATCGAACCAGTCAAGTGCACCCTTTCGATAAAGTATGATACTTCCTGGTCCGTGACAGGCGAATACATACTCAACGTCCTTTTTCACACGTGAACGCTTTATATGATACTTCTCGAGATCTGGCATGGTCATTACTACCATATCGCATTCAAGTTTCATGAACAGTGGCACAAGACGTCTGTCAGAGCCGATGTAATATGGATGAATCTGCGCACGTGTATCATTGAAGATATTGTCATTCGGATCACTTGTAACGTAATGAATGTCAATATCTGAATGCTCGCAGATATAGTCAATAGTGCCTTTGAAGTACTTGTAGAATCCGTTGGACTCTGAGTAGAACATGAGCTTCATGTCCTTAACTGCGAAGAACTTCTTGTAGTCCTCTTTCTCACGTGCGTTGTACTTCTTGTGTATCTTTTCCTTCTCAATGCGCTGCTCATTCATCTTCTTGAGGTACTCGTAATCGATGTACTTCTTTGGCGGCAGACAAATATTATAAAGATACATGAACGGGATTGCAAACAGGTTTCCGAATATCCAGTACAGACCAACACCTGCTGGTACAAGAAACGCAAAGTATGTCGAGAATGCTATCATGAAAAGCGTTGTAAGTATCTTGTTCAGATTTCCCTGTGAAACCTGAAGTACGTTGATACGGTTCTGTATCCAGCACATCAGCCATGCACTCAGACCTGAAAGAAGCGGTATAAGAAGAAGGATATAGTCATGTTTGAATGATGGTGTCTTGCTAAGATCAATTCCAAGGAACATCATATTAAGTTCCTTTATCTTCTCTGCAGGACCAAAAAGCATCTCAGGAAGTGCATGTCCTTCCGGAATGAGAGCGCCCTTGATAAGACTTACTATCTCAAGCTGATAAGAATTCTCAGCAAGTTTTCCAGGTTCAGCAAATGCTGCCAGCCAGTCCTTGAAGTTGCTGATAACTCCTGAATCAAACTGTAGTATGAATGTAAGCGGGTGATACATTACATATACAAGTCCGAGAACGAGAGGTATCTGTATCAGAAGCGGAACAGAGCTCAGAAGAGGATGATAGTGATACTTCTTGTAAAGTTTAAGCTGTTCCTCGCCAAGCTTGTCCTTGTCATCAATATATTTTATTTTGAGTGCGTTCTCCTCAGGCATCAGACGAACCATGTTGATAGAGTTCTTCTGTGTAACCATATTCAAAGGGAACAACAGTACCTTAGTCAGAAAAGTAAAGATTATGATACTGAGTCCGTAATCACCAACTATGTTAAATATGAACGTCATTGCCTTGCCGAGGATATTGCCTAAAAAGCTTATTACGATCATCAGTGTGCTCCTGTATTATTCATCATCCTCGTCGTCATCATCAAGAAGGTCATCTGCAGTAATAACATCTTTGCCATCATCTGCACCCTTCATTTCTGCTGCAGGAGTACTGTCCTCAGGATTTTTCTTTTTAACGGCATTCTTCATCTTTCTCCAGTATATACCAAGAACGGTTCCTACTGTGATGACAACACCAGCTACTATCTGAATTATGAGCGTTGTGGAGCTCGGGTCAAGGTAAGCAAGCTTTGTTCCCACGAAAGCTGCGGAAAGTGCGATAATGTTTTCCATAGTTTCTCCTTTTTTCTCACTTGTTATATTCTTGTCAAAAAACTGACAACTTACATTATACCACCATTAATAATATATGTCAATCTGAAATTTGCCCGAAATCTCCGCTTTTGAGTTCCTTATTATGTTAAAAACGCGATATCTGATTTGCCTCATATTTCATATTGTGATGAGTTAATTATAGATCCTGTTGCCTTTTTTCTTGCTTCCGCTCTTGCATTATTTACGGAAATATGGTAGAATAATCGTGTCTTGCATGACAGAAAGGATGAATATGGATAAAAATGATATATGGAAAATAGCTCTTGTAGTACTGATGATGGTATTTTCCGCACTGTTTTCAGGAACTGAGACAGCTTACTCCAGTGTTAACAAATTAAGGCTCAAAAACTATGAGTCTCAGGGAAATAAAAAAGCGGCAAAAGCTCTGAAGCTTGCCAACAGATTTGATGAGGTGCTTACAGCTGTTCTTATCGGCAATAACATAGTCAATATCGCAGCATCCTCAGTCAGCACCCTGATCTTCGTCAGCATATTCGGAAGCAAAGGGGCCGGTATCTCAACCATAGTTATCACTGTGCTGGTTCTAGTATTCTGTGAAGTTCTTCCCAAATCTTATGCCAAGAAAAATGCAGAGAAGATATCTCTGACAATTGCGCCTACGCTATGGGCTCTTGTCATAATACTCAAACCATTCGTATGGCTTCTCAACAAACTCTCATCACTGGTATCCAAAGGCAGTGAAGCCCCTACAGTTACTGAAGATGAACTCAAATACATGATTGATGAAATCGAGGAAGAAGGGGTCATCGAGGAACAGGAAAGTGAACTTGTTAAAAGCGCTCTTGAATTTGATGAGATATCAGTTGATGAAATTCTGATCCCTCGTGTAAAAATGATTGGTATAGATGTATCCTCTACCCTTGATGAGATTAAAGAGACGTTTACCCGTGAAATGTACTCACGACTTCCAATATATGATAAAAGCCTTGACAACATCCTCGGAATCATTACTAACAAAGCGTTCTTCAAAATGCTTATTGAAGGCGGAAATGATATCCGCAGCATAATTCAGGAAGTGCCACACATCGCTGACACCAAACTCATTAGCGAGGCAATGAGATCGATGCAACGTTCTAAAGTTCATCTTGCTATTGTAACTGATCAGTATGGCGGAACAAAGGGTATGATAACTCTTGAGGACATAATTGAAGAACTAGTTGGTGAAATATATGATGAGGATGATGAGATAATCACAAATATAGCGAAAATTGATGATAACAAGTATGAATGCGCAGGAGATTTGAACATTGGTGATCTTCTGAAAAATCTCGGACTTGATGAAAACATGATCATTACTGAGTATTCAACTGTGGGCGGTTGGATTACAGATATGCTTGAACACATTCCAGAAGCTGGTGAGAGCACTGAATCAGGAGTGTTTAAACTTACAGCTGCTCAAGTAAGTGAACAAAATGTTGAAAAGGTCATAATCGAGATTCTTTCAACTGACTACACGGGAAATACTGAGGAACAAATCAAATAATAGACTAATCATTAATTGATCATCTGACATCTCGTTAAAAAGCTCTAAAAAGAGCCTGTTAAAAACATCTTTCTGTGATATTTGTTTGCTATATCACAGTTGATTGATTTTTTAACAAGCTCTTTTTTAGAGATCGTTTTTACAGACAAATAAATGATGAAATACGGAGATATTCTATTTACAGTTATTACTATTTCTTAATTCTGGAACTTATTTAAACATATGTATTTAACTCGCCTCGCCAAAAGTATCGAAACAGATTGTTTCAAAATAAAAAGCTAATAATCATTTATTCTTAACAGAAACACCAAAGCGTTCTATGACCTCCCAGTTTGCAAAATCAGAGGCGTCACCTTCAACCTTATATTTAAGAATATCATCAACACGTCCATACCCCTTAATGCAATAAACATGAAGAATACGTTCTGGTATATCCTTCTTATCCATATTTTTTACCTCTATGAATGATGGCCCAAATCCACTTTTATCAACACCTGCATATTCAAGTACTGTAGCAGCAAATTCAGAGTTCGAAAGCTCCGAATCGTGGTCAACAACTAGCGGAAGTGGCTCAGCCCCCGACGGTTTAATAAGGATTCCTGTTCTTATAGCTCCATCTAGTTCAATATCTGCTAGTTTGCTAGATTCTGCATACTCTATCTCTGCTGGTGCTCGACCATGATCACCAATAATAATAACCGTCGACTTGTCATAAACACCAGCTGCTTTCATTTTGTCAAAATAAATCTCAAGAAGTCTAAATCCGCCAAGCATATTCTTCTCATTGTTTATTCTACCATCAAAGCTAGGATCTAAAGCAGCAAGAAACCGACTATTATCGTGTGCAAAGTTCAGGTGAATAAATGTAAATGTCTTCTGTTTGCAATCAGTTGTCATTGGATGTGTTTGTATATATTCACAAAACGCCTTATCTGACGCTTTGCCAACCGCTCCACTAAAGGCCGCATCATTTTCTAATGAAAATTGATAGAACTCATTTGAAAAATCTGATGTCATATCAGCAAGGAATGTATTCTTTGCAATGTACGGATAAAGTTTCCCAAGAGATATTCTCATCATAGTTCTTACAATGCCATCTTCACCAAGGTAATTAAAATCAACAGGCTGGCCAGAAGAATGCATATTATCGCATTGTCCTTCTATTTCATAGAAGCTCGAATATGTAGTAAGGTTATCAATAATAAGATTTACCTTGTAACCATTATCGTGCAGACGTCTAGTAAGAGTCTCGCTTTTCCAAGCCTTTTCATAATAATCCGTCCACTCTTCTCCGCTATACTCATAATTTGTAAGCATATTTGTAACTGATGGAAATGTATTTGTAAAGCATCCTACATTATTTGAGTAGAATGTAAATCCCTCAAACCTTGCTTTTAATTCGGGGTATTGGTCTAGTTCCGTTTCCACCCACTGGGCATCAAGTCGATCGGTAAGAAACACAATAATATTATTTTCTCTACTAAGATTCAAGGTATCATCCATTGATAGATAATTATTTAGTAAAGAATCCTCTGTGCGTAGTATTCCTGTCTTGTGCACACCGGCAACAAGGCCGACACTCTGCATTATTAACAAAATAGCGGATATGTATGTAATTGTATTAATAACATACTGTTTGCAATTTTTCTCTTTAAGTTTTTCAGCAAAAGCAAGAATAACCAAAGGCATGAATACTATTGAAATGAAAACGATTAGGTTAATAATATTTTTTATGTTTCCCTCAGAATATGTATTAGAATCACCAGATATTTTCACCATTCTTCCATTTGCAAACATAACTTGCCAGTAACCCGCAATAAGGAATCCGCATAATAAGGCTTCTGCAACTCTCCACAGTTTTACATCAATTAGCAAAAGCATATTTAAAATAATTATCAGTAATATAGTTGCCACTATCGCAATTCCTAGAAGTGGAAGAATTAGACGCGGAGCACTAATAGCAATATCGTTCTGATTTGCAACAAATGTATCTACCGGAACAAAAAAGCATACCGTAAAAACAAGAGAAACACTAAGCAATAGTATTGAGATTTCACGTTCTCTTGTCATTTTTTTCTTTTTGACACATATCGCCTCAGAAGAGTCTTCTGATTTATCATTGACTTTCAAATTATCAATTGCTATCTGTTTCTTATTATTCATACTTACTCCTCTCCATCCCCCAAAAGAATAAAACATGTATTTCCTGTATTATGACAGTAATATTTATAATCAAATTTGAACCATTTTTATCTTTCACACTTAATATTGCGCAACATTTTCTTTTGCTAATTAATAAGATATAAACAAAATGCCACTATTCTTTCATTTTAATCTGAAAGGATAGTAGCATCTTGATTATGTCGTTCTACAAAATCAGTCTAATAATCAACACATCATTATTTTTCTTCTGTATCAGATGCTTTCAAAAGTCTCAGTCAAATCACTGATATTCCTGCCACAAGAACAATCGTAGTAAAGATACTGCCTTCTATTCCGAATTTTCCGCCAGTAAGAATTACGGAAGAACTCTTTGCCGTAGTGCGGAATATCGACTCAACGGAACCGGTTCCACTGACACTTATACCATAGAAGCTACCCTGAAGGAAGTTCCATACTGAATGTATCGCACAAGCACCCCAGATGTCATCAAAAGCTATCATATAAAGCGATGCAAAAACACCAAACATAGTAAGATTGATGAATACAAGGATGTTGTATCCTGGATTAAGGAAATGTGCAAGACTGAACGCTACAGCACTAACACCTATTGCAACATAAGGATTATGACGTCCACCGATCGTATTCATGAGGAAGCCTCTGAAAATGAACTCCTCGCTCATTCCCTGGATAACGAAACCAATAATGATAAGCAGTATCGTTCCGTACTTTACATTCTTGCAAAGCGAGATATCATTAACTTTGAAAACTACTGAACCAAGAGCTATGGAAGACATGAGCACAGCACCGACAAGTGCTCCCTCCAGATAATGTATTCCCGCTTTACGCTTAACTACGCCCATAGATCGTAATGGCCTTGCTTCGCCGAAACGACAGTAAAAAATACTTATAAGCGTTCCGAAAGCAGTACAGAACAGCATTGCTATGAACACTTTGTTTTCCATAACGACAGCTGCGGATATATCACGAATTTTAGAAAAATCTAGTGAAACACCTGCCTCTGTAAATTCATTTACTCGCTCGCTTATTGCATCCTTAGCCATAAGCCATGGTATAAACGCCTCTGCAAAAAGAATTACAACCATTATTAGTAAAAATGCTAACAGGTTTGCAATTATATTTTCGGAAACATTTGATTTTTCCGATTCTTTGAACATCTTTGGCTTAAGTACGGGCATACTCCGCCTCCTTATACAGAATCTAAGACAATTTTACCCTATACGGACCATATTGTCAAGTGCTTGACTTAACTGAAGCAACGTGGTAGAATTATTTCAAACTTTCTAAAACTGGGGATAATAACATGGCTGATAAACTATACATGATAGTTCCCTGCTTCAATGAAGAGGAAGTTCTGCCGGAAACCGCTAAGAGGCTGAAAGAAAAGTATAAAACTCTTATGGATGCAGGACTGATATCTGATGACAGCAGAGTTGTTTTTGTAAACGACGGCTCAAGGGACAATACCTGGCGTATCATACAGGAACTGCATAATACTGACCCTGTATTTTCAGGAATTGATCTTGCGCATAACAGCGGACATCAGAACGCCATTCTTGCTGGGCTGATATCTGTTAAAGACATATGTGATGTTTCAATCACAATGGATGCTGATCTTCAGGATGACATCAATACTATAGATGAAATGCTCATAAAATACTACGAAGGAAATCAGATCGTTTACGGAGTAAGAAGCACAAGGAAAACCGACACTTTCTTTAAACGCTTCACAGCTGAGGGATTCTACAAATTCATGAAGATCATGGGAGCGGACGTGATATATAATCATGCGGATTTTCGCTTAATAAGCTCCCGGGTACTTAAAGAACTGGCAGAATACAAAGAGGTCAACCTGTTTCTTAGGGGAATTGTTCCTCTGATAGGATTTAAGAGCTGCAGTGTTTATTATGAAAGACATGAACGATTTGCGGGCAAAAGCAAATACCCTCTTGGGAAAATGCTTTCTTTTGCAATCAATGGAATAACATCATTCAGCACAAAACCTCTCAAACTTATTACTGCTATCGGATTCATCATGTCCGCAATAAGTATCGGTGCTATCATCTGGGCATTCATCGTAAAAATACTCGGTCACTCAGAATATGGCTGGTCAAGCACTATGTGCTCTATCTGGCTCATCGGAGGAATACAGATACTCGCACTGGGAATAATAGGTGAGTATATAGGGAAGATATACGCTGAAGTTAAACAGCGTCCAAGATTCATCGTTGCTGAATTCATAAACGACACTGGAGGAAAAGACATTGCTGAAAAAAATACTGAAAAGTGAGAGCTGCGCCAAATGCAGACTGTGCTGCGTTTTTGACAGATATGACGTTTGGGAAACTCCTGTTTTCACTGAAAAAATATGCAAGCTTATATGTGCTGAAAAGCCAGACACAGAATTCATCTCTAAGGACGGAGGATTCATCTTCAAGGTTAAGGAACTTGATGAAAACGAGTTATTCACCTGTCCTGCGCTGACTGAGACAGGATGTATGCTCGGCGACGACAAACCGTTCGACTGCCGTATTTGGCCGTTTAGGATAATGAATGTCGGAGGCAGACGAGCCATCGCCATCGCCTCGATCTGCAGGGAAATGTACAGCCGCCCGCTCTCGGGACTAGTGGACTTTCTGAAAAAAGGCCCGGCAGACGAGATATTCGCCTACGCGGACCTTCACCCCGAGATAGTCAAGCCCTACTACGACGGCTATCCCGTGCTTTTATTTGAAAAAGAAAGCATGCTATGAGTCCTATTCGCCGAGTCCTTCAAAGTCCGCTTCATCGCGTTTGTTCTGGAAGTAGAGTATCAAGAATGCGGCTATCATAAGCGGAATGCCCGCAACCAAGCCGATATTCATCGGTCCGAATATCGAGCGTTCCAAGTGCTCGCAGCCCCTTGTCATACACGGATTGAACGTCGAATTGATTGCTCCGTGAAACAGTCCGCACAGCCATATGCAGTGCGTCTCCTCATATAGCCAGTTAGAGATAGTGCCAGTAGTTATGCAGAATACACTGAACGCAAACAATCCGAGTACAGGCGCTCCGATGTAGTGTCTGCCGTACTCGTAGCCCATAAGGAGCATCAGCGGGAAGTGCCACGCTCCATGTATCGCACCGCCTAGCAGTACAGACTTCGTCCTGCCGAAACGCTCTCTCAGCTCGGGGAAGAGAAAGCCGCGCCAGCCTATCTCCTCGCCCAGACCCATTACAGCTGAGGGTAGAACGAAAAACGAGGTAAACGAGGTAAATATCTCACGCATCACGTACCATGTGTACGAGCCACCGCTCTCCTGACACTCTATGTAGGTGTCGCAGTCGATGTCACGGAGGAAATTTCCCGCAGTCTCGAAGTCGTCAGGGAATGCTATATAGTACACCACTGCTCCCACCAGCTCGAAAGCAGTCGGAGCAAGCCATGCGACAAGAAGGAATCTTGCCCCCTTTCCGAATTTCGGCTTCCAGCCCAGCTCGCGAAAATTTGCTCCAGCTATGAAAGCTCCTATCGTCGGAATGAACATCGACGCCGAAATCGCATAGCTGAAAGTCATCATTCCTCCTGTGCCTGCATTTTCATAGTCGTGAACACCGAATATCATCAAAAGCCACGAAACGGCAAAGGTAAAAATAAGGTATTTTGCGATTTTTCGCATATTGGAAATCCCCCTATAAAACGTTATTTTTATTATATCATCGTTTTTTTCCTCTGTCAATCGGTCGTGGATTGTGTGCGTTTCTTGAAAAATCGGATTATACTATTGATTTTTTCTGTGAAGAGTGCTATGATATATGTATAATATTTTATATGAAAGAAGGTATTCCGCTATGGATATCAAAGCAAAAATCGAAGAACTCGTAAACAAGGTTAAGAACGACAAGGACTTCGCTGACAAGTTCAAGAATGACCCTGTAAAAGCTGTTGAAGGTGTTATCGGTGTTGACCTTCCTGACGATCAGATTAACAAGATCGTTGACGGTGTTAAAGCAAAGATTACCGCTGACGGTATCGGCGGCAAAATAAGCAGCATCATCGATAAGATCACCGGCTAATATAACATTAAAGCGGCTCGTTGAGCCGCTTTTTCGTTATCTTGAAAATATGTCCCGCTGTTCCACAGCAAGCCTGTCACATCTTTCATTCTCAGGATGACCTGCATGACCCTTCACCCAATTGAATGTAACATCATGCTTTTCCAGCAAAGGCAGAAGACGTTCCCACAGATCGACATTAAGAGCTGGTTTCTTGTCCGACTTTATCCAGCCTTTTTTCTTCCATCCATAAACCCAGCCTTTTGTCACACTGTCAACAACATACTTGCTGTCAGTAGTAAGTATCACTTTACAGGGTTCCTTTAAGGCTGACAAACCTTCAATAACTCCAAGGAGCTCCATTCGGTTGTTCGTGGTCATTTTCTCACCGCCGGACAGTTCTTTCTCCTTGCCGTTATATCTCAATATCGCTCCATATCCGCCTGGTCCTGGGTTGCCGCTGCAGGCACCATCCGAAAACATTTCAACAGTCTTTATATCGTTCGCCTCCTGATTGTTTCTTCACACAGCAATTATACCACATCTGCAGTGTAACTTCAAGAGAAAAACATCAAAAAGCATTATAAAACTGACTCAATGCTGCAGTTCGGATAATAATGAGTAATTATCTCACGCCATGTGCTTCCTGCCGAAGCCATGGCGTTTGCTCCGTACTGACTCATTCCGACACCATGGCCATATCCCCTTGTTTTTATTACAGCCTGCTCATCGTCATAAGTCACATCAAAATCAGCTGAACGCAGCCCTAATGCGTTACGAACATCACCGCCTGTAACCGTTCGGTCTCCGGCCCTTGCTGTAAGCACTGTTCCGGATTCTGATATTTCAGCAACTTTAAGCCATTTTGTCATATCATCACCAAGTTTTATCCCATCAAATGCCTCCTCAAGTTTCTGACGGAATTCATTCTTGTCTATACGGATCTCTTCCTCATATTTCGGTGCTTTCATATCTGAAAGACTGTCTACCGGTACGAGATATTCCACAGGAGCTCCCCAAGCGTTTTCTGCGCTCTCAGTCCTTCCTGACGACATAGAATGAAATGCTGCAATTATCGGTTCATCATCATAAGTAATGACATAGGACAATACTTCATCAGCTGCATCACTTATTCTGCGATAGTATTCATCATAATCCTCACCGAAATACTGTCTGATCCTTTCATCAGTAAAATACCCCTGATACTTTGAAGTATCATTCGAAAAATCAGCTCCGCATAATTCTGATCTCGGCTCACTTCTGGCAAGATTCCGCTGTCTTTCCGCATAAGTATGCGCCGCAACCGCCTGTGCCTTGAGAGCCTCTGTCCCGAAATTCGCCGGCATTTCAGCACACACTGCTCCTATGACATATTCCCTGACGGGAACGATAAGGATCTTCCCTGAAGAAACATCAAGCACCTTGTAAGGCTCAGAAGAAAGTCCCTTATCATCCGAAATCTCTGCTTCCGGTATGTAAGCGGATTCAGTTTTCTCTTCACCGGCTGAAGCACGTCCACAGATGCAATGAGGGAAAGCCGGAACTGCAGTTATCACAAAACTAAGAAAGATCGCATAAAACAGGTATTTTTTCACAATAATAACTCCTCTGCTGGAAATCATGGTGACAGATGTCGTCACAAACTGCCTGGAAAGGCTAAAATTCAACTCCTGCGGCTTAAAAATCATTTGACATTGCACTTCAAATGTTGTATAATTAAATGTGAATATATTTAGGAGAGTGATCTTATGCCGTCGTTCATATCAGGCGCCAATATTACAGGTTTATGCAAGGAGTTAAAGGAAAATTCCGTTATAGACCCGAATCTATATGAAAAATACCATGTAAGACGCGGTCTGCGCAAAAATGATGGTACAGGAGTCGTTGCAGGAATAACCAAGATCTGCAATGTTCACGGATATCTGATAAATGAAGGTGAAGTTGAACCTATTCCGGGTCAGCTCATATACAGAGGATATAATATAAACGATCTCGTTGGCAATGTTGAGGCTGAGGACCGTTTCGGCTTCGAGGAAACGACCTTCCTCCTGCTTTTCGGCCATCTGCCCAATCCAAAAGAGCTTCAGAATTTCAGCACATATCTGTCACTCAAGCGTGACCTTCCTACAGGTTTTGTTGAGGATATGATACTGAAGGCTCCTTCTAAGAATATCATGAATAAGCTTGCACGTTCCGTTCTGGCCCTTTACTCATATGATGATGAATGTGAGAACAAGGGTATCGAGAGCGAAATGAGAACAGCCGTAAGCCTTATCTCAAAACTCCCTGTTATCATGGCAAACGCTTATCAGGTTAAGCGCCGCGTATTTGACAACGCAAGCATGATAATGCACCCTATAAACTATGAGGAAAACACAGCGCAGTGTATTCTCTCGCTCCTACGTCCTGACAGACAATATACAAAACAGGAAGCTCAGATGCTTGATACGCTCCTTATGCTTCAGGCTGAACACGGCGGCGGAAACAATTCAACATTCACATGCCGCGTTCTTACATCCTCAGGAACAGATCCGTATTCGGCTTACTCATCTGCAATCTGCTCACTGAAGGGACCACGTCACGGCGGTGCAAACCTCCAGGTAATCCACATGCTTGACAACTTCAAGGATAATATAAAGCACTGGGACAACGAAGGAGAAGTTGCAGACTATATGCGTCGTACCCTGCGTAAGGAAACAAATGATGGCTCCGGTCTCATCTATGGTATGGGCCATGCAGTATATACTATTTCCGATCCGCGTGCTGTTATCCTCAAGAAGAAAGCTTTTGAACTTGCTAAGGGCAAGGAGATAGAAGCAGAATTCAAACTTCTTGAAACTATCGAGAGACTCACGCCTGAAATATTCCTTGAGGTAAAAGGTTCAACAAAGACAATGTGCGCAAATGTGGATATGTATTCCGGACTTGTTTACCGTATGCTCGGTATACCGGATGAACTCTTCACGCCGCTTTTCGCTGTTGCCAGAATGGCTGGATGGGCAGCTCACCGAATGGAGGAAATGCTCACAGGCAACAGAATAATCCGTCCCGCATACAAGGCTATCGCCAAGGAACGCGAGTACATAAAGCTCGAAGAGCGCGAATAAACCGTGAAAACCATACGTTTCATATCAGCTGCTGCGGCAGTATTCATTTCTTCATCCCTGCTCACCGGCTGTACTTTCGGCGCCAGTATTGACAATCTGCTCGCGCCGCCTAAGCAAAGCCGCGAACAGGAACAGATATATAACGCCCTCACTGAAGGGACAGGATCCGGAATACGACTTAAGTATCCTCGTTCAGGAAAATACCTCTCAGCGTTCATCATAGAGGACATCGACAGTGACGGTACCAATGAGGCTGTCGTCTTCTACGAAAGAAATGGCCTTGGCTTTGATGAACACACTCTTCGTATCAATGTTCTTGATCAGGATGATGGAAAGTGGAGATCAGTATGCGATACCGCAGCTGCCGGAACTGAGATCGAAAAGGTAATGATCTCAAAGCTCGGAACCAACGATCAGATAAACCTAATCATCGGAAGCAGCCTTATAAATCGTTCAGAAAAGAATGTTACGATCTACAGCTATGACATGGAAGATGAGAAAATCGTTCCGACATTCTCAGAATCATACTCATTCATGGATATCACCGATCTTGATGGTGACGGCACGAACGACTTCCTTGTTCTTTCTGGTTCTGTAAATAATACTAAAGCAACTGTAGAAGTATATAAACTGGATGAAGCAGGAAAGTATCATCAGTACCTCTGTGAACTGAGCGGTTCCTTCACTGAATTTGATAACCTCAGCTATGGCAAACTGCCTGACGGTAAAACCGGTCTGTACATCGATGCTGTTTCCGGCTCGGGATCCATCCAGACTGATGTCATAAGCATGGACGAATCCGGTATAAAAAAGGTGTTTGGTGCTTCCGAAATCTCATACTCTACAATACGTCCATCCGGATGCAGTTCTTTTGATATAGACAGGGATGGAGTGCTTGAGATCCCGGTTCAGGTCATCTCTCCAGGGTATGAGGATACATCCGAAGTTGATCAGATTAAGCTTACCAACTGGATGAGCATTACTTCAAGCGGCAATCTTGCCCGCAAGTATTCATCATATTACAGCATAGGCGAGGGATATGTTTTTGTATTTCCTGAAAAATGGCACGATAAGGTGACTTTGAAGCGTGATCCTATAAATGATGAAATGGTATTCTGTGCGTATTCAGATAATACGGCCAGTCGTGAACTTCTGCGAATATACTACGCTCAGGATCCGGTTTCACGTGAAGACCGAATTTCCGCCGGATACATGCTTCTGCACACAAAGGGTGATTCAGCATACCTTGCGCTGATTCCTCAGTCAAGCGACAATAAAGACAATTTATCTTTGACATCAGGTGACGTAGCAATAGGATTCAACTACATGGAATAAATCATACTCTACGATAAAAGGAGTGGAAATATATGAAACGAATACTAATCTGTGAAGACGAAGATACAATACGTGAATTCGTCGTGATCAACCTCAAACGCGCCGGATACGACGTTGTTGATGTCAACTGCGGCGAGGCTGCTCTCAAGACATTTGAGGCTGAACACGGCAACTTCGACATCGTTCTGCTTGACATTATGATGCCAGGTATCGACGGCTTCACTGTATGTAAGAAGATACGTGAGAAGAGTTCGACTATCGGTATCATCATGCTGACAGCAAGAACGCAGGAGATGGATAAGGTCAGCGGTCTTATGATTGGTGCTGACGACTACATCACAAAGCCTTTCTCTCCTTCTGAACTCACAGCGCGTGTAGACGCTATCTACCGCCGTGTCTGCATGAGCTTCATAAAAAACGAGAAACAGTCAGTTATCGAATCCGGTCCATTTGTTCTTAATCTCAAGAGCCGTACTGTTACAAAAGACGGAACTCCTATTGAACTCACACAGGTAGAATATCAGATACTTGAGTTCTTCATGAACAACAAGAACACCGCACTCGACCGTGCAAGCATTCTTAACCACATTTGGGGAGAAAGCTACTACGGCGACGATAAGATAGTTGACGTAAATATCAGACGTATCCGCATGAAGATAGAGGAAGAACCTTCAAGTCCTAAATACATAATCACTATATGGGGCTACGGATACAAATGGAATGATTCACAGTAATGGCTAAAAAGAGCATTACAAAGCGCTGGATATTCAATAACCTTGGCGTTATAGTACTCGCGCTGCTGGTAATAGAAATGGTCGTTATCTATGCTATACAGAGTTATTTCTACAACTCAGCAAAGCAGTACCTTGTCTCAAAACTCAATGCTGTTACCAGTGTTCTGAGTATTCACTCTCAGGACAGTTCCGCTAACTTCTCAGCAGAAATGCGTAACATGCTTGAGACCTTCAATGAGAAGGACAAGATAGAACTCATGGCCGTAAACGCAAACGGCAGAGTCGTTCTCACTTCATCAGGATTCTCGCCTGATGCAGACACGGTAATGCCCGACTATGAGGAAGCCATGGAGACAGGTGAGGGAAGCTATACAGGAAGACTCGCGGGCGGCGAGAAAATACTCGCAGTATCTGCTCCCATTTCTTCCTTCAACAGTGAATACAGCGCTGTACGAATGGTCACATCGCTGACCGAGATAGACAACACAATCAGGGGATATATCCTGCTGGTAACAATCATCTGCACAGTCATAATCCTCATCATTGTCGTAACAGGTCTGTACTTCGCGGGCTCGATCGTCAGACCGATACGTCAGATAAGCGGCATCACCAGTAAATTCGCGAAAGGTGACTTTTCTGTGCGAATCGCAAACAACAGCGATGACGAGATCGGAGAACTGTGTACATCCATAAACCACATGGCTGATGAACTGTCGCAAGCGGAAGCGATGAAGAATGAGTTCATATCCTCTGTTTCACACGAACTCAGAACGCCTCTGACCGCTATAAAAGGCTGGGCGGAAACGCTCATGGTTGACGGAGGAGAAAATCCTGATACCATGAAGAAAGGCGTCGGCGTTATAGTAACTGAAACAGAACGTCTGTCACAGATGGTTGAGGAGCTTCTTGACTTCTCAAGAATGCAGAATGGTCACTTCACGCTCATGAACGCTAATATGGACATCCTCGCCGAGCTCGGTGATGCTGTCCTCATCTACAGCGACAAGGCACGCCGTGAGCAGATGGAGATAATCTACAACGAACCGGAAATGCTCCCGTTCGTATACGGTGACAAGAACCGCATTCGACAGGTATTCATCAATATAATAGACAACGCTATAAAGTATTCCTCACCAGGGGATACGATCACAATAAAAGCATGCGAAAAGGACGGCAAGGTCATAGTATCCGTCGCAGATACCGGATGTGGTATCAAGGAATCCGATCTTGCAAAGGTCAAGACAAAATTCTACAAGGCAAACCACACACGCCGCGGTTCAGGTATCGGTCTTGCTGTTGCGGATGAAATAATCGCAATGCACGGCGGCACTATGGACATTGCCAGTGAAGGAGAAGGAAAGGGTACCACTGTTACCATCACCCTTCCTGCTAACACAAACAATAACTAAATTACAGGAGCATCGGGAACAATATTCCCGGGATACATTATGGGTAAACAAAACTCACAGGAAAAATTCAAATCGAAGATCGGCGGTCAGGCACTTGTTGAAGGTATAATGATGCTTGGGCCTCAAAAAGGCGCAATGGCATGCCGCCTTCCTGACGGAACGATTGATCTGGAAACATGGGAAGAAAACAATGGAAAATCTGCTCCATGGTACAGAAAGGTCCCTCTTGTTAGAGGATGCTTCAACTTCGTTGCTTCTCTTATCAAGGGATACAAGTACACGATGAAATCCGCTGAAAAGCAGATGGTAGACGAAGAGGAAGACAAGAAAAATGAGGCCGTAGCAGAGGACAAAGCACAGGAAACAGAGATCCCATACGCTAAAAAAGATGAAAAATCCGGCGGCATAACAGATGTAATAATGGCTATCGGAGGAATACTTGGAGTAGTCCTCGCTGTTGTGCTCTTCGTAGCTCTTCCGAAATTCCTCGTTGGTCTTATCCCTGGTATCGAAGAGTATCATATTCTTCAGTCAATACTTGAAGGCATTGTAAAAATCATCATTTTCATAAGCTATATGGTAATCATAGGGCTTATGAAGGATATAAAGCGCCAGTACATGTATCATGGCGCAGAGCACAAGACGATCGCCTGCCATGAGGCAGAACTTCCACTCACAATCGAAAACATCCGGAAGCAGACCCGCTTCCACAAGCGCTGCGGAACAAGTTTCATATTCATTGTCCTTCTCGTAGGTATCTTTGTTATGTGCTTTGTTCCTAAGGGACTGCTGTGGTGGCAGAGAACACTCATAAGCTTTGGTGCTCTTCCGTTTGTCGTAGGTATCTCATATGAATTCATACGCCTTGCAGGAAACCATGACAATATCTTCACACGTATACTCTCTGCACCGGGACTTGCTATGCAGCGCATTACAACACGCGAGCCTGATGACAGCATGATAGAAATAGCTATCGCTGCTCTTACACCATGTATCCCCGAGGATAAAACGGAGGACAAATGGTAAACATCGGCACGCTTTTCAGAGAATGTCAGTCTGTTCTTGAAGCTGCAAGGATCCCGGATGCGCGTTTCGATGCAATGTGCATTTTCCAGGACTGCTTAGGAGACAAAAATCCGCTTTTCAGACCACTTGAAGCAGTAAATCCTGAAACGGAAGCAAAGATACGCGCAATGACGGAGCGCCGCCTGAACGGCGAGCCTCTTCAGTACATCCTCGGAGAATGGGAATTCTACGGATATCCATTCAAGGTCGGAGCCGGAGTACTCATTCCACGTCCTGACACCGAAACGCTTGTAGACAATGTGATCAGACTGTGCCGCGAAAACAAGATCACATCTCCAAGGGTCGCAGATCTCTGTGCAGGAAGCGGATGTATAGCGGTTACTCTGAAAAAGGAACTCCCTCTTTCGGAAGTTTTCGCCATAGAGCTTTCACAGGAAGCACTGCCGTATCTTCGCCAGAATGTTTCGCTCAATGAGGCCGCTGTGGATATAATCGAGGGAGATGTTCTGTCAGATAAGACCGCATCCGGATTCAGCGGACTTGATATTGTAGTCAGCAATCCCCCGTATCTGACAGCTGATGAAATGAACGAGCTTCAGGAAGAAGTCAGACGTGAGCCTTCAATGGCTCTCGCAGGAGGAGGAGACGGTCTTGATTTCTACCGTGCGCTCACTCCACTTTGGAAAGGAGCACTCAGAAACGGCGGCTGGCTGTGCTACGAATTCGGCATGGGCCAGCATGATGAAGTTGGAAAAATCCTTGCCGGTAACGGCTTTGAAAATATAAAATTCACCCGTGACCTCGGAGGTATCATCCGTACGGCCATGGCACAAAAAACGGAGGAAAACAATGGCTAAGAAGGAAATCGCAAAGAAGGCTGCTGTCGTTAAAGTTTCAACGACAGAGGACAAGAAAACCGCCCTCGACGGCGCTATCAAACAAATTGAGAAAAAGTATGGCGCCGGCGCTGTAATGCGTCTCGGTCAAACCAAGACTCTCAATGTGGCTGCAATTCCGACAGGCTCTATGATGCTCGATATGGCACTTGGTATCGGCGGTGTTCCGCGCGGACGTATCGTTGAGATCTACGGACCTGAAAGTTCGGGTAAGACTACTGTTGCACTTTCTGTTATAGCTCAAGCTCAGAAAATGGGCGGTGAAGCTGCATTCATCGACGTTGAGCACGCTCTTGATCCTGTATACGCACAGGCTCTTGGCGTAAACATCGACAATCTCCTCGTATCACAGCCGGACAGCGGTGAACAGGCTCTTGAAATCGCTGAAGCCCTTATCCGTTCAGGCGCTATTGATGTAATCGTTCTTGACTCTATCGCTGCTATGACAACACGTGCTGAAATAGATGGTGATATGGGAGACCTCCATGTTGGTCAGCTTGCAAGACTTATGTCCCAGGCCATGAGAAAACTCACAGCAGCGATCTCCAAATCCAACTGTGTTGCAATATTCATCAACCAGATCCGTGAAAAGATCGGTGTAATGTATGGTAACCCTGAAACTACCCCCGGTGGCCGTGCGCTCAAGTTCTATTCTTCAGTACGTATCGAAGTCAGAAAGGGAGAAGTTCTCAAGGACGGCAGCCAGATAATCGGTGCAAGAACACGCTGTAAGGTAGTTAAGAACAAGGTTGCGCCTCCTTTCAAGGAAGCTGAGTTCGATATGATGTATGGTACTGGTATTTCACGCGTTGGTGAAGTACTTGACCTTGCAACAGAACTTGATATAATAAAGAAGGGCGGTTCATGGTTCAGTTACAACGACCAGAAGCTCGGACAGGGCAGGGACAATGTTAAAGAAATCCTTCTGAGCGATCCTTCACTCATGAAGGAAATAGAAGAAAAAATACTTGCCCGCAAGGACGAGTTAAATGCTGCTGCAGCAAAACCTGAGAAAAAGGCCGCTGTCAAGTCAGAATCTTCTTCAGATGCTACTGCTGCTGAAGACAACAGTGATATTCTGGCAAACATTGATGAAGACTTCGAGGAGTTTACTCCTGCTGAGGAATAATGGAAATTACCTCAATAAGCCGCTATAAGGGCTCGACATACGAGGTCGAGCTTGACGGCGAGCGAAAGCTCTACCTGCATATTGACATCATTGCTGACAATGGACTAAAAAAAGGCATTCAGCTAGATAAAACCGAACTTCGGAAGATAATATATGATTCAAACTTCCGCAGAGCATATCAGTACGCTCTGTACTGCCTTGATTACCGTGATTATTCAGCAAGAGACATGCACAGCAAGCTCGTCGGTACTTACAAGAATGAAAACCTATGCAGCGCAGTAATCAGAAAACTTGAAGGCGCTGGGATAATAGATGATGCGCGCTATGCGGAAAAACTTGCCAGAAGACTTGTAGAGTCACGTAAGTACGGATTCCGCAGAGCAAAAAAAGAACTGCTTCTAAAGGGCATCGGCGAAGATATCGCATTGAAAGCTCTTGAGCAGTACAGGGAAATGTTCGGGGAAAACCTCGCACAGCTGCTGCGGACAAAGCACTATCGGCTTCTTACAGACAGCAGTGACAGAAAAAACATAGAAAAGGTCAAAAGCGCTCTCGTGCGTTATGGATACAGCTTCGATGAGATAAATGCTGCCGTACGTGAATACTTTGAGAACGCAGAACAGACGGAGGAGTAAAATGCCAATTAAAGTTGGAATGGTTTCTCTCGGTTGCTCGAAGAATCTCGTGGACTCAGAGAGAATGTTATACAAACTCCGCAAGAACGGCTATGAACTTGTAACAGAACCGGGACTTGCGGACGTTGCGGTAGTAAATACCTGCGGCTTTATACAGCCTGCTAAGGAAGAAGCTATCGAAACTATTCTCGAACTGGTACAGCTCAAGAAGGAAGGTACTCTCAAGAAGATAATCATTACAGGCTGCCTTGTTGAACGATACAAGGAAGAAGCTGCCGAGCAGTTCCCGGAAGCAGATGCTGTTATCGGAATAGGAGACACAAAAGACATCGTCGATGTTCTTGAAAGCGTTATGAAAGATGAACGCGTACTTCGATTCTCACCAAAACTTGATGCTGAACTTACTGGTGACAGGATCATCTCCACACTGCCATTCTTCTCATATCTTAAAGTTGCAGAGGGATGCTCTAACTGCTGTACATACTGTGCAATACCACAGATACGCGGCAAATTCAGAAGCGTGCCCATGGAAGATGTGCTCGCAGAGGCAAAGCATCTGGCTGACAACGGCGTTACCGAGCTCATAGTCATAGCTCAGGACACATCACGATACGGCGAGGATCTGTATGGCGAATCCAGACTTCCTGAACTTCTTCACAGACTCTGTGAAATAAACGGACTTAAATGGATACGTACTCTTTACTGCTATCCAGAGAGAATCACAGACGAACTTCTTGATACAATTGCAAATGAGCCCAAACTGGTCAAGTATCTTGAGATACCGATCCAGCACTGTGACAGCGACATTTTAAGCCGCATGAACAGATGGGGAGACGAACAGCAGCTGGAAGCTCTGTTCAAACATATACGTGAACGCATCCCGGGTGTAATTCTCCGCACCACACTTATTACAGGCTTTCCTGGCGAAACGGAAGAACAGTTCAACAATCTTGCTGAGTTTGTAAATCGCGTCCGCTTTGACAGACTCGGATGCTTCGCTTACTCACGTGAGGAAGGAACAAAGTCATATGATTTCCCTGACCAGATCGAGCCTGAGGTCGCAGCACACCGTGCCGATATAATCATGGAACAGCAGATGCTCATAAGCTGCGAAAACAATGAAAAAATGCTTGACTGTGAACTTGAGGCTGTTGTGGAAGGCTTTGACCGGTTCGGAGAATGCTGGTTCGGAAGAACTGCAAATGACGCTCCTGATATCGATGGCAAGGTATTCTTCACATCAGATAAACCACTTGCAATCGGCGAATTCGTAAAGATTCGCATTAATGATACACTTGATTACGATCTTATCGGAGAGGTGATTTCAGAATGAATCTGCCAAATAAGCTGACGCTTTTAAGGGTATTTCTGATACCTTTCTTCCTCATTTGTATGTATCTGAAATTCCCGTTCCATTACATGGCCGCCCTTGCAATATTCAGTGCAGCATCTATAACCGACGCACTTGACGGAAAAATCGCAAGAAGCAGAAACCTTGTTACAAATTTCGGTAAATTCCTCGACCCTCTGGCAGATAAAGTGCTGGTCCTTGCCGCACTTGCTGTATTTGTAGAGATCCCTGACATCAGGGTCGGAGCGATTCCGCTCATCATTATCAGCGCCAGAGAATTCATGGTTTCCGGTCTTCGTCTGCTCGCCGCCAACAGTGGTGTAGTAGTTGCTGCAGGTCTATGGGGAAAACTCAAGACCGCTTTTACCATGATTGCCATAATCACAGCTCTTGTCTGGCTCAGTGCATGTCATGATTTCAGTTTCAATTTCCCGCAGACGTTCTGCGATATCGTTGATATCTGGCTGATCCCTGCGCTTATCTGGATTTCTACTGTACTGACAATTATTTCAGGAGCTATCTACCTCAAAGGATACTGGAACCTTATCGATACTGATAAGTAAAGGAGTAGGACATGAAACACTGTGCAGGTCAGATTAAATACCTTGTGGCAATAAAGGAACTCTCCAGATATGATGACTATGTTAAATGCGTAAGCATTGCCCGTCATCTTGGAGTATCACGCCCGAGTGTCAGCAAAATGCTTCGATGCCTCGCAAATTCAGGCCTTGTATATGAAGATTTCTGCAATAGTGTTGTACTTACTCCTGAAGGCGAAAAAACTGTTGAAGCTATTCTTGCAAACTTTAATGAAGTATATACGTTTTTTCACAAATTCCTTAAACTTCCACACGAACAGGCTCACGACCAGGCGATTCAGTTTATCACTGACTTTCCCCAGGACACCTGCCAGCGTCTGAAGCATATCGTTAAACGTACAGTAACCAAAAAGGGCGGGCTCAAATGAGTCCGCCTTTCTTACTACTTGTTTTTCTTTCTGACCATCTTTCCTGCAATGAGAGCAACTATGTACGATAGTCCAAGTATCGAAAGATACCAGAACAATGACATGAACCATGGCTGCTGATACACGTACAGGAAAGGATATGGTCCCTCGATGATACGAAGTATGTTCAGCAGCATAGTAACCGTACCATACAGGAAAGTCGGTGCTGCTGCGATAAGTGCATGAGAACGCTTTATTCCGTTGTTTTTTTCGAGAAGAACGAATGAGATGAATGATATAAATCGGGCAGAGTATGTGATGATATATCTGCGGTCCCTTATAGAGCACATCCCCGACCATACCATATGGCACAGCCCACGGTGTGAGCACCAGCACTACCACCAGAAAAGTCACCGCCAGACATACAGCTGCACTGTATCTGAGCAGCTTCACCCATTCTGGAACGCTCCCGCAGATAAAGAATGTCACAAGAAGGCACATGCTTGCAATAAGTGCAAGGATATTGCTCTCGACCGTATACCATATCAGCACACTTACGCCGTTACGGAAACTTAGAGCCGTACCTATAAGTTCCAACAGAACTATCAGTATATTTGCAATCACAAAAGGCTTTTTCAGCTTTTCCATCGTATCACCTACTGTTAGAGAGAGGGGCAGTTTTTCAAACTGCCCCTCTGTTTTTATATGATATTTAAGCTTAGCCGAGAACTATCTCTACCTCGTGTGTGCCGCCATCGCATACTGGAACTACGCAGCCCTCGATAGCCTTTCCGTCGAGAGTCATGGACTTAACGCCCTTGCATACGTGGTTCGGATTCTTGACAGTGATATTGAATGAAGCACCACGGAACTGACGAACTGCTGTGAAACCGTCCCACTCATGAGGAATGGAAGGATCAACCTTGAGGCCGTCAAATACAGGCTGTACACCAAGAATGTACTGGGAAATAGCTACCATGTTCCATGCAGCTGTACCTGTGAGCCATGAGTTCTTGCCCTGGCCAAAGTTCTTTGCGTCCTTACCGCCGATCATCTGACCGTATACATAAGGCTCTGTCTTGTGGATATCTGAAGTCTCTTCAGTAAATGCAGGTGCGATCTTTGAGTAGTACTCAAACGCCTTGTCACCTCTGCCTGTGTAAGCCTCAGCACAGATGATCCATGCATTGTTATGTGTGAAGATACCTGCATTCTCCTTGTATCCGCCTGGATATGTGGAGATCTCACCATATTGAATATAGTACTTTGTGAATGCCGGGTTGTTAAGAACAAGACCGAACTCACAGTTGAGGTACTTATCAATGGAATTAAGTGTCTTGATATCTGCTCCAACGTCCTTACCGATCTCAGACATTACTGCGAAGCCCTGAGGTTCGATGAATATCTTACCTTCCTCGCACTCCTTGGAGCCCATCTTCTCACCGTTTGCATCATAAGCTCTGAGGAACCACTCGCCGTCAAATGCAGATTCCATAACATTCTTCTTCATCTTGTCAATTTCAGCCTGAGCCTTAGCAGCTTCATCAGTCTTTCCGAGATGCTCAAGAATACCTACATAAGCAGGACCTGTGTATGTGAAGAGTGCTGCAACGAAAGCAGACTCAGCGATCTTGGAGTAACCGCCCTCTGCTTTGAACTTAGGATTGGTATAAGTCTGGAAAGATTCACCAGGTGTGTCAGAGAAGCATGAGAGATTGATACAGTCATTCCAGTCTGCACGCATTGCGAGCGGGAGACCGTGAGGTCCGAGGTTATTTACTATGTGATAGAAAGAAACATTGAGATGCTCGAGCATTGTATGCTTTCCGTTCGGATCATCATCGAAAGGAACGTCAGCGTCTAAAATGCCCCAGTCGCCTGTCTCCTTGATATATGCAGAAACAGAAAGGATCATCCAGAGCGGATCATCTGAGAAGTCACCGCCGATATCTGCATTACCCTTCTTTGTAAGAGGCTGATACTGGTGATAGCATCCGCCATCAGAAAGCTGAGTGGAAGCTATATCAATAAGTCTTTCTCTTGCACGCTCAGGAATCTGGTGTACGAAGCCAAGGATATCCTGGTTTGAATCACGGAAGCCCATACCTCTTCCGATACCGCTCTCAAAATATGAAGCGGAACGTGAAAGGTTGAATGTAACCATACACTGATACTGGTTCCAGATATTAACCATTCTGTTAACCTTGTCATCAGGTGTGTTAACCTTGAAGATCGAAAGGAGATTGTTCCATGTATTGCGGAGTTCTTCAAGACCTGCAGCAACCTTCTCAGGTGTATTGTACTTCTCGATCATTGCATAAGCCTTTTCCTTATTGAGGACCCATGTCTCTCTTGTAAGGAGATTAGCAGGCTTTGTATCAGCAAACTTCTTGTCCTGAGGATTCTCAGCGTAACCAAGAATATATATAAGTGTCTTGGATTCACCAGGAGCAAGTGTGATCTTCTTGTAGTGAGAAGCAACAGGTGACCAACCATCTGCGAATGAGTTGGAAGGCTTATCAGCCTTTACTGTCTCAGGATTGTCCCAGCCGTTGTAAATTCCGCCGAGGAATGCATCACGGTCTGTATCATAACCATCGATCTCATCGTTTACTGTATAGAAAGCGTAATGATTACGTCTGTCTCTGTATTCAGTTACATGATAGATTGTTGAGCCTTCGATCTCAACACGTCCTGTAGAGAAGTTTCTCTGGAAGTTTGTGCAGTCATCCTGCGCATCCCAGAGACACCACTCAGCAATAGAGAAGATAGAGAAGTTCTTTGCTTCCTTGCCCTCATTTGTAAGAACAACCTGCTGTACCTCACCATCATAGTTCTGGGGAACGAAGAATGTTACCTCAGCCTTGAGGTCGTTCTTCTTACCGGTGATAATGGTGTAACCCATACCGTGACGGCACTGATACTCGTCAAGAGGAGTCTTAACAGGAGACCAGCCGGGATTCCAGATAGTACCGTTGTCGTTTATGTAGAAGTAACGACCACCCATATCTATCGGAACATTATTATAGCGGTAACGTGTAATGCGGCGGAGACGAGCGTCCTTATAGAAGCAGTAGCCACCTGCAGTGTTTGAAATGAGTGAGAAGAAGCCCTGGTTGCCGAGATAGTTTATCCACGGATAGGGAGTCTTCGGGGAGTTGATGACATATTCCTTGTTGGAATCGTCGAAGAATCCGAACTTCATAAATCTTTTCTCCTTTGTTTTACTATGCTTATGCGGCGATATAATCCGCGATAGTACTATTATAACAGATTCGCCGAGTTATTACAATAGCTTTTCAATAATTGCGATGTACTATTTTTTATAACAAATTTGTGCATTATTACCTACAATAGGAAATTTTCGCCATCAGGAAAGGTGATAGTTCATGGGCGGATATTCAATTATTGCGAAATCCTGGAGCTGTTTATGAACAATTTGTAAACTTTAGAATTCTTAAAGAATTCTTTATACTTTCGTTTTATGATAAAATCAGCAGGAAAAGAATAACCAACGAAAAGGAGGAACTGCTATGTCAGAAATAGTTATCGAAGCCAGAGAGCTTACAAAACAGTATAAGCAGCAGAAAGCTGTAGACAGCGCAAGCTTTCAGATAAGAAAAGGCATGATCTGTGGCCTTGTTGGTCCGAACGGTGCCGGAAAAACCACTATCATGAAGATGCTCGGAGGGCTCGTACTCCCCACCGGAGGAAGCTTCTCCATTTTCGGAGGCAGTTCAGATAAAGAACTCGCACACGCAAGATCACGGATGAGTTTTATGATAGAAACTCCATATGCTAAAGCAGAGATGTCCGCAAAAGAAAATCTTGAAAAACTCCGGCTCCAGAAAGGCATTCCCGATAAGAACCGTGTCGACGAGGTACTTGAAATGGTCGGTCTGGCTGATGTGGGCAAAAAACATGTTCAGAAGTTTTCACTTGGTATGAGACAGCGTCTTGGAATTGCCGGTGCTCTGCTTTCAAAGCCCGAGATAATGGTCCTTGATGAACCAGTAAACGGACTTGACCCTGAAGGAATAATCGAAATACGAAACATGCTCAAGCGCTTCAATGAAGAAGAAAATGTGACTATCCTCATATCTTCACATATTCTTGCCGAACTCTCACAGCTCTGCACGGACTATATGTTCATTCGTCAAGGGAAACTAATACAGACTCTGTCCGCAGACGATCTCCACAAGATGTGCGGAGAATACTATCACATACATACGGACAATGATCCGCTTGCGCTCGTTACCCTACAGAACAAGCTCGGCATAAAGGAGTTTGACGTGCTCAAGGACGGAAGCATACGCCTGTTTGAAAAACTCAATGAACTTCCGCTTATATCCAAGACGCTCTACGAAAACGGTCTGCTGCCCACGACGTTGCACGTCCACGAGGCAGACCTCGAATCATATTATATGAAACTGGTAGGTGATGACAATGACGAACATAATAAAGGACATGCTGAAACAGACAAGGCGTGACAAGCTTCTGTGGCTCGGCGCGATATATATCGGTGCCATGTTTGCCACTGTGTTCATCGATAACGGGCTGTTCTCGGATACAGGCAGCAGCTTCTTCGGCTTCTCTATGCAGTCGATGTCCATTATGATACCTCTTATCCTCGGAAGCATGGCAGCAAGAATATGCGGAGCAGACCTCCGAGACAAGACCGCCAACTACGAGCTCCTCTTCGGAAAGAAGCGCTGGGAAGTCTACTTTGGCAGATTCATCGCCTCATTTATCGCATGCTTCACAGTGATGACACTGATATTCGCCGTAATTATCGTGCTCCCGACCTCGCTCAACGGCTGGGGAGCAAGCCTTTCCGCCCGCAATACCGCCGCACATATGGCGCTGCTGTACCCGATAATGTTCAGGATACTGTGCTTCTTCACGGCTTTCACCTTCCTGTGCAGGAATGACATCATTGCCTTTGTTGTCGCTATTGTCGGCACGCTGATGATGTTCGTGTTCGTCTTCGCGATGTCACAGCTGGCTGATATCGAACTGACGTGGCACCTTGCAGTCAGTGATTTAATGCACCTTATGGACTTCTCGAACACCACACAGGGTTTCGAGGGCGGCAAGGATATCACCGTATTCAAGGCTCCGATAGAGACTGCGGCGGCTGTACGCTCGCTAATTGCCTCATTCGGTATCGGCTCGTTCTGGCTCTTCGGCGGCTATATGCTATTCCGCAAGAGCGACATATCGTAAGGAGGGACTGCTATGCTCGATATTATACGATTTCAGTTCCGTCAGCTGTTAAGAAAAAAGATAGTGTACGCTATCACCCTGCTGATATTTGCCGTGCTGTTCATGATACTGTTTTTCAGTGGTACAGCTGAGGAGCCCGTCACAACAGCGTCCGAATTCGCACCAAATATGCTGTCGATATTCATAGGCTGTGCGGCTCTCGCGGCGGGCTCGCTGGTGGGAATGGCAAGCGGTGACGATATGTCCGACAAGACCATAAACCACGAGATAATGGCAGGCAGAAGCCGTGCCGCGTCCTACCTCGGGCGTGTAATGCCCGTGCTCATCGCTGCTCCGATAGTTGCGATGATAGTGTACGGAGCCCCCTTCCTGCTGTACGGTGCGCTGTACGGCTGGGGAGACACCCTCCCCGCCTCTGTGGTGCTGACGCGGTGTCTGCTCGCAATGCTCCCCATGCTGAGGCTTTGTGCCTTTATGGCAATGCTCACGTTCATTACCAAGAACGCGCTGCTGACTGTTACTGCTGCGATGGCGCCGAGCTTCATCACTATTGGTCTTGCAACGGGCGCGGCACAGTCCTCGGCTGTTTTCAGCAAGCTCATGGAGAGACCGTGGCTTATCAGCGTCGCAGACCTCGCGTACTACGGCACGTTCGACAGCTGGTACACCTACAACCTCAAAATGGAGACGTATATGACATACTATCCGTCGATACCTGCGGGAAACATCGCTATGACGGTGATACTCTCGCTCGTGATGACAGCGGTGTACCTTGTAATCGGCTACCACTACTTCCACTTCGACGATATGGACTGAAAGGAGGCGGCATAGTATGAAACTATGGGACATAATAAGAATTTGTGTATGTATCGCCTCCTGCGGAATTTTGTGGTGGGCGGCGGGACGCTCGGAAAAGGTAAAGAGCCCTAAATGGCGCAGACTGTGGCTTTTAGCGCCTCTGCTCGCTCTGCCGATAGACAAACTCGGTCCCGAGCTGTCGATGATTCCGCTGTACATAGGCGCAGTCGCGGCATTCTTCGGCTTCTTTATGCAGAAGAAGCAGGCAAAGCGTGGCCTTGCGCTTGCGGGAGCAGCTTGCATGGCGCTGAGCTTTCCCGTGTGCCTGCTGAATCCGCGCTACCGTGCGCGTGACTTTAAAGGTGACTTCGAGAAGCTCTACAGCTGTATGCGCGAGCACTACGTCCTCACCGAGTACAAGGGAACAGACTGGGATGCACTCTACGACAAGTATCAGCCGATATTTGAAGACATTGACAATAGGCAGGATTCCGGTGCGAACGCAATAGCATGGGGAAAATTCTGTGGCGAGTTCCACGACGGACATGTAGGCTATGTCTATAAAAAGGAAGATGTCGGCAATGTTAATAAAGCCTTGAGAAAAGCTCTTGGCAACGACTACGGACTTGCGATAATGCACTGCACAGACGGAAGCTTCGCAGCGGTGAATGTCGACGACTGCCTTGCGGCGTACGGCATACACAACGGAACTGTCATCACATCATGGGACGGCAAGGTTCCCGACGAGGTGAGTAAGTCCTCACCTCTGTATGACTGCAACATCTTCTCCTACAACAAAAACACAGAGGAGGAGAATTTCGATATAGGAAGCTTCCCGGATATCGATAACGAGATATTCTGGAGTGGTATATTTGCGGCTGGTATCGGGGGAGAAAATGTTGAAATCACATTCATCGCTGACGACGCCTCACAACAGACTGTTAAGCTTACCCAAACAGGTGATTACTTTGACCGCTTCACTGATACCCTTGATATTATCAGCAGCGGCGTAAACATCGGAAACCTTCAGTGGAAAAAACTCAGCGATACAGTAGCTTGCCTGCGCATCAAGGGAATGAGCTTTGACTCAAAGTCATACAGTTCTTCTGATGATGATGCTTACAACGAGATGAAGGACGAGATCCGTGAGACTATTCTCCGTTATCAGTCCGAGGGAGTAAAGGATGTCATTATCGACCTTCGTAACAACGTCGGTGGCTCACCTCATATGGTGAATGGTGTGCTGTCGATGTTTGCTCCAAAGGGTAACCACTACAGCCTCACCAATGCTGTCTGGGATAAAGAAAAAAACTGCTGGGCTAAGAACGAGGATGGCAGCTACGTCAGAGGAGAGGATATTACCTTCCAGGGTGAAGAACTCCTCGGTGATGGCAGAATCATTATCATCGTAAACTCCAGAAGCGTAAGTGCAGCAGATATGATGACTAAAGAGGCAGAAAGTCTTGATAATATGACCGTCATCGGATTCACCGGTCCGAACGGCTCCTCACAGGCCGTAGGAATGAAAGCAGCACAGAACGGCAGCATAAGTTTCTCGAACTGCATTGTCCTTGACAAGGATGGCAGTATCATGATCGATTCCGGAACAGACAGACAGTGTTCAGATGGTGATGGAGTGCAGATAGTGGACTTTGACTCAGAGGCGATACATGCTCTCTTTGACAGTAATGAAGACTATCTTCTCGACACTGCACTTGAAATGCTTAAGAAATAATCCTTATGATAATGAAAAGTCGCCCTGACTAGATGTTTGAGCGACTTTTCGTATTGGACTAGTATCAGTTAAGAATCCTTATCTTTATGCAGTCTGTTACATCAGTTGAAGCAAAAGTCCGCGAAAAATCTGCTTTCTTCCTCTTGACAAACGCTTGAATATATGGTAGTATTATCGTATACAAAAAAGCTATGACGAGGAAGGCTTTATCAAATTATCTGTTTTCAGAGAACTGCCGTCTGGTGCGAGGCAGTAACAGTCAGGATAAAAGCACACCACCTCTGAGTTCGTCCAATAAACGACGGAAGCTCCCGTTACAGAGCAACGTAAGATATGGAAATTATTCCGTATAAATTAGGGTGGAACCACGGTACTTATCGTCCCTTGCGCCTATCAAGGCGTGAGGGGCTTATTATTTTTTCTGGAGGTTTTTTCTATGTCTTATACTCTTCATATTTTCAGAGGAACTGAATGGGAAGACGGAGCCGACGATCCCATCACAGCAAAAGAATTGCTTGCAGTTGATGGCATAAAGCCCTTCAGCCAGCCGGCAATCA
Organism: Ruminococcus sp.; assembly: GCA_017960805.1. Classification (GTDB taxonomy): domain Bacteria; phylum Bacillota; class Clostridia; order Oscillospirales; family Ruminococcaceae; genus Ruminococcus. Next base: position 25,909 of record JAGCYM010000009.1, on the reverse strand, counting down.
AAAACCCGAAAACCGGAATGGTTCTAAGTATGGGTAGCAGCGATAATATGTTTTCATATGGCGAGGCAGTAGTGATGCTTAATGATGGTATGATCGATGTTGCTGCCAGGGACGAAGATGTTGTTGAAACAATCCGCCCCCTCGCTCAGGCACTTGATGCTGTAATACAGGGCGATGAAGGCGAATACTACTAAAAGCAATATCTCTGTCTGAGAAAAGAGAGGTGAGATTTTGAGCAATATCAAATATAACGAACAGGAAGAAGCTTTTGAGCTTCCGTACAAACTCTGGGATAATACCATGATCGTTCGCTTCTACGTTGATGAAGAGGCTGAAATCATGAAGAATCTAAAAGCTGTTGCAGAAAAGCTTGCTAAACTTGATGGCAGCCGCCGACAGATCTCTGAACTTCTCATAGACGAAGGCTACTATGAAGGCGGTGATCCTGATTCCCTCGCAAAGATACTCTCACTTGAGAACACATACGTGGACTTTGACGATGATGAGATAATCCTGTGCTTTGATCTAAGCACTGACGATGGATATATGAAAGGGCCGGCTCATGCGGAACTTTTCGGTGATATCTTCGAGATAACAGGCTGGGTCACATGATCCGCAAAAACAAATGGAATGTAATAAATAATATATAAGGAGAAAAAACCATGATAAAACTAACACTTAAGGATGGAAGCATCCGTGAGATCGAGTCAGCACAGAGCGCTGGCGAGATAATCAAGGGAATCGGAATGGGCCTTTACAAGGCTGCATGCTGTGTAAAGATCAACGGTGAAGTAAAGGATATTCGTACCGTCATCGACAGCGACTGTACTTTTGAAGTATGTACATTTGATGTTCTTGATGGTAAAAAGACTTTCTGGCACACAGCTTCACATATCCTTGCTCAGGCTGTAAAGAGACTCTATCCTGAAGCTAAGCTCGCTATCGGTCCTGCTATTGATAACGGATTCTACTACGATTTTGATCTTGAAAAGCCCTTCACCCCTGAAGAACTTGAAAAGATCGAAGGTGAAATGAAGAATATAGTAAAGGAAGGACTTGCTCTTGAGCAGTTCGAGCTTTCTCCTGCTGATGCTATCGCTAAACTCAAGGAAATGGACGAGCCATACAAGGTTGAACTCTGTGAGGAGCACGCTGACAAGGGCGAGCCTATCTCATTCTACAAGCAGGGTGAGTTTACCGATCTCTGTGCTGGTCCTCACCTTATGGATACATCATCAGTAAAGGCATTCAAGCTCATGTCATGTACAGGTGCTTACTGGCGTGGAAATGAGAACAACAAGATGCTATCACGTGTTTACGCAATCGCATTCCCGAAGGCTTCACAGCTTGATGAATACCTCAAAATGATCGAAGAGGCTAAGCTCCGCGATCACAAGAAACTTGGCAAGGAGCTCAGCCTCTTCATGTTTGATCATACTGCTCCCGGTATGCCATACTGGCTCCCAAGAGGATGGAAGCTATTCAACGCTCTCCTTGAATACTGGAGAGGTGTTCACGAAGATCACAATTACACAGAAATATCCGGTCCTGTTCTCTCAAAGAAGGAACTCTGGGTTACTTCTGGCCACTGGGATCACTACCAGGATGGTATGTTCGTTATCCCTGCAGAAGAAGATAACGAAGTTTACTGCGCTAAGCCCATGAACTGCCCTAACGCTATCAAGGTTTACATGAACAAGCAGCGCTCATATAAGGAACTTCCTCTGAAATTCAACCAGGTTGATGTTATCCATCGTAAGGAAAAATCCGGCGAGCTCAATGGTCTTTTCCGCGTTCAGCAGTTCAGACAGGATGATGCTCATATCCTCGTAACAGAAGAACAGATAGCATCAGAAATAAATGATATCATGGATATCGCAACTGAAATGTACAATACATTCGGTCTTTCATACAAGGCAGAGCTTTCCACACGTCCCGAGGATTTCATGGGTGATATCAAGGTCTGGGACAAGGCTGAGGCCGACCTTAAGGCTATTCTCGAAGAGAAATACGGTCCTGACGGATATGAGCTAAATGAAGGCGACGGTGCTTTCTATGGTCCTAAGATAGACCTCAAGATGAAGGACGCTATAGGCCGTGAATGGCAGATGGGTACTATTCAGCTTGATTTCCAGCTCCCGCTCAACTTCAAGATGAAGTACATCGCTTCAGACGGTTCAGAAAAGCAGCCGGTTATGATCCACCGTGCTATATTCGGTTCATTTGAGCGTTTCATCGGTATCATAACAGAAAACTTCGCTGGTGCATTCCCGTTCTGGCTCTCGCCAATGCAGGTTGGTATTGTTCCTATCCGCACTGACCACAACGAATATGCTAAGAAAGTAGCCGACCTCCTTAAGAAGAATCGTATCAGAGCAGAAGTTGATTACACAGATGACAACATGAAGAACAAGATCAAGAAGTTCAAGGACTTCAAGGATCCATATGTAGTTATCATCGGCGACAGTGAAGCTGAGAATGAACAGGTATCGATCAACATCAGGGGCAACAAACAGCTTAAGAATGTTCCTCTTGAAAAGTTCATCGAAATGTGCAGAACAATGAACGAAGAGCACACTCTTGACATTATAGACACACTTTAATATATAAAAACACTTCCCGGAAAAAATGATTCCAGGGAAGTGTTTTTCAATATATCGCTATAATTACGAATTAATATCAATATGAACCAAAAATAGTCTTCAGTATTGTCAGTATCTTCTTGCCGGTTGTTGTTGAGTAAACCACCTCTGAAGCCCTGTCAGGACGATTAGTTATTATGTTGTCAACACCAAGCGACATCATCTTCTCCATTTCGCCTTTGTTGTCGACTGTCCAGACAAAAATACGCTTTCCGTTCTGATGCGCGTTATTTACCACAGTTGCATTAACAAGAAGATGGTTCATACTTAGGGCGTCAATATTCTTAAGCTGCATAAAGGCTGTGGTCGTAGCGACATTTGCTATCAGACCAGTCTTTATATTAGGATCAAGCTGCTTTACCTTCTTGATCGCAGCATACGAAAAAGACGTTACATAGCATGAGTCTTCCAATCCATATTCTTTTATTGCTTCAACAGTCTTCTCGACAGTCAGATTCGTATCTCCATGATCCTTTATCTCAATATTAAATAATTTGCCATTGCCAACCAGTTCAAAAACGTCGGTAAGAAGCGGGATCCTCGCATCAGGAAATTCCTCTTCACTAACGTACTTGCTCACAACATTCAGTTCCTGAAGCTCATCGAATGTATAGTCGCTAAGTTTTCCCTTACCGTGTGTGGCGCGATCCAGTTTCTCATCATGGAAAACAACAAGCTGTTCATCCTTAGTGAGCTGAACATCCAGTTCAATATAGTCAGCGTTGCTCTCAAGAGCTTTCTCAAAGGCAAGCAATGTATTTTCAGGAGCCTCTTTAGAACAACCTCGGTGCGCGGTAACCTGCGTACGGGTTATAATACCAACATTAAGGTTTATATTTCCTTTGTGAAGCGCGCTAAGATATGAGTAATTGAGCAGCAAGCTCGCGGAAATAATCGAAACATACAGGATTATTCTTACCGGCCTGCCCAGCTTGTATGATGTCCTCTCAGGAAGGGTGATCTTGGTATCATCGGGAAGATCAATGAAGAACCTTCCTGTAAACCAGCACATTACCGCAGGAGTTGAGATGAACGCAGCAATAGCCGCGAAAATCTCTCCTTCATATTTCAGGACCTTAAGCGTTGATATGAGCGCTTTATTAGGACTGGTAAAGCCCTTTATTAACAAAAGGACAGCAAAGCTGATTACAAAAGTAATAAGAGCAGTAACGGCTACAATAAACAAGCTCCACAGTACGAGAGACAAAACATATCTCATCTTCCGCCCGATAATCAGTTTCCGGCTTTCCTGCGTGCAGTCATAAAGCGGCTTGTCAGTCAGGACAAGAAAATGCAGACTGTAACTTCTGCTGACTATTATCATCGCAAATATAATCTGAAATGCGATGTACACTATAAGTGCGCCGCGAGTGTTTATTGCACGGAAAGCATCTCTGAGTATCGGAAGTATCGGAGCCAGAAATATACCAGAAGATATAGTGTACTGAGCAATCGGCATGTACACCATAAAAGTCAGGAAGCAAAGCACCCCTTTGCCGCGCAGTGCTTTTTTGAAAGCGAAAAATCCGGTACGGAACATACCGATAACCGACAGCCTCTCACCTTTATAATAGCATGAATAACAAGCTGCAAGCCCTGAAAGTTCCATGAACGAGAACATAGCTGAGAAGAAGAGTATCAGCAGTATAGCTATGATAGTAGCAGGATTCCTTAGATAAATCCACACTTTCTCGTCTGAGAGATACCGAACATGTGATATCTTCATTGTCAGCTTCAGAAGAAGAGTAAGCAGCGGAGCTCCCACTGATAATAGGATCAGTTTAAAAATAAGCTCAAACAATAATATATCAGGTAATGCTCTTAGGAACACCCTGATAGATTTAAAAAAGTTCTTTTTCAATTCTGATTTCACGGTTGATTTCCTTATTTTTTCAATGCCCAGAAGGCAGTTTCAGTTTTCTTACGAAATTATTATAATTCTTTACTCATGTATTGTCAACAAAAACATTTCGTTATAGGTAGAATATATTATTGCCCAAAAGATTCAGATAATACTTAAAGTTGATAACAAATAAATAAGCCGCACCTACGACGCCGAATAAACAAGAAGCAAAGAGCCGCTCTCAACAGACCTTTGCGTCCTGCTTATCGGTTAACCGTCGATAGGTACAGCAACAGGAAAAAGAAACAAAATATAGAAGGGGAATTGGGGGATCACTTGATCCACTTATAGTATATTTAAAGAACCTTAAAATAATCTTAAAGTAATCTTAAATCTGCACAAAAATTTGTCAGCCTGTGAACTTTGCTTTGATAATGCCATATCCATAAGGCGGCACCACAAGTGTTCCTTCGCTGTACTCGCCGTAGAATTCCTCAATACCAGTGTAAAAAGAAAAGAATTCTTTCACATTATCAAGAACGACATTGTCACCTGTTCTGTTAACAAAAATAATATAATCAGCCGGACTGCCCTGACGTGTGAATGCAATAATACGTTCATCGGGAATGGTGCCATCCTTTAGAGCAAAATAAGTTCTTCCGGATTTCATATTCGGAATTGATTTCCTTACACGTCCGAGTTCCTTTACATACTCAATAAGCTCATGATCTTCATTTCCCCATGGATAACAGCGGCGATTGAACGGATCCTTGTATCCTTGTAATCCCGCCTCATCACCATAGTATATGCAAGGCACTCCTGGAAGGAAAAACATCAGTGCAAAGGCGGCTTTAAGAAGATTCTTGCCATATGTGTACTGCTCTTCAGTCAGCCATCTCTCGGCCATCCAGTCCTTGCTCTTGTCATCGCAGTATTCTCCGCCAAGACGATTGATCGCTCTTTCAATATCATGGGTGGAAACGAAATTCATAAGTACATCGATAGTTGGTTTGGGATAATGCTCCAGTATCGTCATAACTGAATAAATAAATGCGCGAGGGTCTCCCCCCTTAACATATTCGATTATAGCCTCACGGAAAGGATAATTCATAACAGAATCGAGCTGATCTCCCAGGAGATATCGACGCTTTACACCATAGCTTTCCTTGTTCGATGCATCTTCCCAGACTTCACCGATTATAAGCTTTTCCTTGCCGACCTTCTTGACTGACCTTCTCAGATTGTTGATGAACTGATCAGGAAGCTCATCAGCCACGTCAAGACGGAATCCCGCTGCACCCTTACTTAGCCAGTAATGAATGATTCCCTCATCACCACAGATAAATCGCGTATAATCCTCATTGTTCTCATTAACATTCGGAAGCGTGTCGATTCCCCACCATGCCTCGTACTGTTCGGGGTAATCGATGAAGCTGTACCAGCTAAAGTATTTACTGTCGCGGGACTGATAAGCACCTGGTTCAGGGTATCTACCATACTTGTTAAAATATACGCTGTCAGCTCCTGTATGTGAGAATACACCATCAATAATTACTGAAATGCCTAATTTTTTTGCTTCACGGCACAATTCGGCAAATTCCTCGTTTGTTCCGAGCAACGGATCAGCTTTTGAGTAATCTGCAGTATTATAACGATGATTCTCGTGAGCCTCAAAAATAGGATTCAGATAAATGCATGTTACTCCAAGATCTTTGAGATATGGAAGTTTAGATTGTATTCCGGCAAAATCACCGCCAAAATAATCATTATTCCACACATGACCATTTTCATCAGGTCTGTACCAAGGGGTACCGCCCCAGTCTTCACGGAGCACACGACCGTCAGGAATATCCTTTTTCGGCTTTCCGCTATTGCAGAAACGATCCGGAAAGATCTGATACATTATTCCGCCTTTAAGGAAATCAGGAGTCTGATACTCATTTGAATAAACGGTCAGCTGGAAGAGATCTCCGTCCTGTTCCGCTCCTTCATGACAATTAATCCGCTTTATATAATGCCTTATCCCCCCGCATGTATACGAGAAATAATAGTAATGGACATCACTGTAGCGCGCATTGTATTCACAGGAATAAACAATACAGTCATCCACCTTGCCAGAGGGACTCATGTGAATAAAACGTTCCTTGAAACCTGTCCTGAAAAGAACAAGCACAGGCGGGAAATCAGGCTGTATGTCCTTATGAAGTCTTATAGAGAAACGACAGGTCTCATTTTGTTTTATTGCGCCAAAAATGGATTTACAGCCAAGATCCCAGGTATCATAAACAGGTCTCACGTACTTCTCCTCCTCGACTTTTTTGAATAATATATTTAGCCGGCAAATATTTATACCAATTGTTTAACCGGAAAAAGGGGACGCTGTCAACGTCCCCTATTTTTATGCCTTATCTTAAATGCCAGATATTGTCTGCATACTCAGTAACAGCACGGTCTGCTGAGAATATACCAGCACCCGCAATATTGTTGAGTGACATCTTTGCCCACTTTGGCTTGTTGTTGTAGCACTCGGTAATATAAGCCTGTGCTCTTCTGTAACTGTCAAAGTCTGCAAGAACCATATACGGATCACGAAGTCTGAGCGAATCAGCTACGTCAACGAATGTACATCCGTTGATACCATGATACATACGCTCGATAGCTTCATTGATACGTCCGTCATTCTTGAAGTAGTGCTGAGGATCATATCCTCTTGCCTTAAGCTCGTTTACTTCCGGAGTAGTCATACCAAAAATAACGATATTATCATCACCGGCAGCTTCCTTGATCTCAATATTAGCACCATCAAGAGTACCAAGAGTAATCGCACCATTGAGCATAAGCTTCATGTTGCCTGTTCCCGAAGCCTCTGTTCCTGCAAGTGATATCTGCTCTGAAATATCAGCTGCCGGCATCAGATGCTCAGACAATGTTACACAGTAATTCTCAAGGAATACGACCTGTAGCTTGTCAGAAATACGAGGATTCTTTCTGATCTCCTCGGAGATAGCCCAGATAAGCTTGATTATCTGCTTTGCAAGATAATATCCCGGAGCAGCCTTAGCCGCAAAGATATAGGTCTTAGGAGTAAAAGGTGCATCAGGATTATTAAGCAGATAAGCATAATCTGCAAGTATATTCATAACATTCAGGTGCTGTCTCTTGTATTCGTGGAGACGCTTTACCTGAACATCAAAAATGCTGTCAGTATTGAGAATAATTCCGCTGTCCTTCTTTACATACTTTGCAAAGCTTTCCTTTGCCTGCTTCTTAACAGCAAGAAGCTTGTGAAGAACTTCCTTGTCATTCTCGAACTTGCGGAACTTTTCAAGTTCTGCACCGTCCTTGATAAACTTTGAACCGATTGTATCCTTAAGAAGCTTGGTAAGAGCCGGGTTTGACTGATAGAGCCAGCGTCTGTAAGCGATACCGTTGGTAACATTCTTGAATTTTTCAGGAGTATTCTCATACTCATCACGGAAGACAGACTCCTTGATAATCTCCGAGTGAAGCTTGGAAACACCGTTTACGCTGTGTGAAGCTGCAACACAAAGAGTTGCCATGTGAATCTGATTATCCTTAATGATCGACATACGTGTTGTCTTTGCACTGTCCCCTCCGTTGCGTTCCATTAGAGACTGACAGTAACGGTTGTTTATTTCAACTATGATAGAGAATATTCTTGGGATAATATGCTTTACAAGGTTAACATCCCACTTTTCAAGTGCTTCAGCCATTACAGTATGATTTGTATACGCAAAAGTCTTAGTAACAATATCCCATGATTTATCCCAGCCATATCCGCAATCATCCAGCAGAACTCTCATAAGTTCTGGGATAGCAAGTGTCGGATGTGTATCATTGATGTGGATAGCAACCTTATCCGCAAGATTCTCAAGAGTACCATATACCATCATATGGTTGTTTACGATATCTCCGATAGAAGCTGCGCAAAGGAAATACTGCTGTCTGAGACGGAGGCTCTTACCCTCAAGATGATTATCATTCGGGTACAGGATCTTTGAAATTGCATTAGCGATAGAATTCTGAGCAAGAGCACTTGCATAGTCACCCTTGTTGAACATCTTCATATCAAAGCTTGGAGCCTTCGCTGACCAAAGACGAAGAACCGAAACGCCTTCTCCGCCGTAGCCAGAAACATACATATCATACGGGGTTGCAACAACAGTGTTGTAGTTAACATGTGAAATATAATGATACTGATTGTCCCAGTATTCCTGAAGATCTCCTTCAAAATGGATATCTATCGAAAGCTCCGGCTTAGGCACAAGCCATACACTTCCGCCGGGAAGCCAGTTGTCAGGAAGCTCTGTCTGCCAGCCATCTTCAAGCTTCTGCTGGAAAATACCATATTCATAGCAGATGGAATAACCCATTGCAGGGAAACCTGTAGTTGCCAGACCATCAAGATAACACGCAGCAAGTCGTCCTAGACCGCCGTTTCCAAGGCCGGCATCCGGTTCATATTCATAAACCTTGTCCAGATTGATTGTATGTTCCTTGAGGAATGAACGAACATCATCAGCAATATCCAAATTATAAAGGCTTGTTTTTAAGGAACGTCCCATAAGGAATTCCATTGAGAGGTAATAAATCTGCTTTCCGCCAACAGAGTGAGTATGATTGATGAAACTCTGTCTCTTTGAAGCAAGAATGTCAACGACGATGGATGATAGCACCTGGTAAACCTGCTTATCAGAAGCCTCCTCCGGAGTAACATTGTAAAGAGCCTGAAGCTTCTTGGGAAACTCCAGCTTTATCTGTTCAATAAGAGGGTTTGTTTTCTTTGCCATATTAAATCTCCGTTCTGTCGTAAAATGCGACCATATTACTACTCGTATATTCTATATCCCCTTAAATCAACGTTATACTGCAAAATATTCATTACTATAATTACAAGTAGTATATTGTATATTGTACCACTTTTTATTGTTTTTTTCAACTGTATAATTCAACAAATAATTTTCAACGTAATATTCATAATACTGAAAAAGCGTTGCAAAAAAAGACGATTAGCAAAAAAACATCCAGTAAAAATGGTGCGTTTTTCACAAAACCCAGTGTTTGAACAAAGAAAGTTGTTGTGCGTGTTGCATATGCAAAAAGTGACATCATACGGCGGTAATATATTTAAAAAATAAAACTTGTAAAATAAGTAAAAAACATTTGAAATTTTGCTAGATATGTGATATAATATGTTTACTTACATTTTTTAAACGAAAAATGAAATGTGTACGAACAAAAAAATACAAAAAGAGAGGATATGATACCCAATGGAAAAGAAAAAAGGTTTGTTTATACTCAAACTATTTGTCATCATACTATGTGTTTCATCTGTCATTATTTCGCTGGCAATAAATATTCTGTTTACAAGAAACAACACGCCTAACATTTTTGGCAGATATATCTACATTGTCGGTGAAGACAACCCCATGCCAAATGACGTTTCATCCGGTTCCGCCCTTCTCGCAAAGGATGCAAAAGGCGTAAGCATCGCAGTCGGCGACATCGTACTCTGCTATCCAGCCGACAGTCCGGATAAGCTTTGCCTAAGAAGCATCAACTACATCGTTGAAGCAGAGGAAGGCTCTGATGAAAGATACTATACAAAGGATTCCATCCACGAAGATACTGTTGATTCTATCGCCAAGGATAAGGTTGTCGCTATATGCACAGGATATCCTGAGAGTCCTGAACTTGGTGCATTTATAAGATTTGGTCAGAGTATTAAAGGTATTCTTATAATGCTCGTCGCAGCAAGTATTATCCTCGTATTATTCATTATTGCCGCTATCGCTAAGGCTATATCAGGCAAGGACGACGATGATGATGTTTTCGATTTCTATGAGTACCAGGATGAGGAAGAAGCTCCAAGAAAGAAGAGCCCTCAGAGCTTAGAGGCAGCTCAGGACAGTTTCGCAGCTTCAGAGCTTGAGCGTAAGAAAATGTCAATTGCTGAGAACTTCAGTCAGAAGGAAGTTAATCATGATTCACCCTATCAGAAAGAGAAAGAACGCACAATGCAGTTCAAGGCTCAGAAGGGCAGTCTTTCAAACACAACTTCTTTCCCGACTTCAAACAGTTCAGCAGAATCATCATTCGCTGCAAGAAATCTGGGAGCACAGTCATCTACCGCTCCTACAGCTGACGCACTCCGTGAAGAGATGCTTAGAAAAACAGCTGAAGCTGAACGTTCCGGACAGTTCGCTGCTGCATCAGAGAGCGGAGTTCCTGATAATACAGGAGTTCTTTCAACTTCAGCCCTCGAACAGATGACTAAAAATGATGCCCCTGCGTATAGCACTCCTTCACGACCGGCAGCTGCTCCCAAGAAGAGCAGCACACCTGACATCTCTGATATTATCAAGAAGACAGAATCCAGAACAAGAACAAAAGATCCGTCTGATATGTCAGTTGATGATCTTCTCAAGATGATTGAAAGTGAGAAGAATAAGCTGTAAGCTACCCTAATAAGCTGTAAAGAAGGTTCCTTCTTTACAGCTTTTTTGCGAAAAACAGTGCAGACATCATCATATTATTTCGATTTGGTTGAACTGTATCACATTTCATGATATAATAATTGTATTCATTCAGTGAGAGGTGCTTAAATGAAAAAATTCAGAGGAGTCTTCCTTTTTACTATAATTGCTTCTTTTATTCTGCTCGGAGCTACAGTAGTTCTTTTATATTTCTCAGCAAAGAGACAGCAGAACGACAGATATATCACAATTGACCCCGAAACTATCCAGCTCGTTCAGCTTGAGCCTCCAAAGGATGGAGACCCTATTGCAATTATTGATACTACTCTCGGTGAGCTGAGAATCGCGCTCTATCCTGACCAATCACCTGATGCAGTAAATAACTTCACAGAACTTGCTGAAAGCGGTTGGTATGATAACACATATATCTTCGACTCTATGGAAGGCGTTTATGCATCCGGCGGATGCAAGCAGAAAAACGGAGAGCTCAATGAAAGAATCAATGATCCGCACGAAACGATAGAAAGAGAACTAAGTCAGGATCTATGGCCGTTCCGCGGCGCTGTTTGTATGATAAACACAAAAAAAGACAGTTCGTTCAAGAATAAACTCCTTGGCGGAGGCCAGTATTATAATGGAAGCTGCTTTATGTTTGTAGATGAAGTTGAGCTTGATGATGATTCCAAACAGGAACTGCTTGATGCTTCAGAAAACAAGGAACTCGGACAGGCTTTCATAGAACGCGGAGGAGTCCCAAATCTCTCTCAGCAGATGACAATCATCGGCCAGACTTACGAAGGACTTGATGTCATAGATGCACTCACCTCACTTGAAACCGAAAACAATGGAAAATATCTGGTCCCCAAAGAGGATATTATGATAAAATCAGTCAAAATTGATACTTATTCAGCAGAAGAATCAAGTAATAACAAGCAATAATCGAACATTTCCGTCTGTTTTCTGAAAAACCTTTGAGAAAATTTACCAAAAACAAAAGGGTAAGTATTTACAAATCTGATTTTCTGTAGTATAATAAATAAGTTGAGATATAAACTAATTATGTCTTTCTATTGAAAATTAACCATGTTTTCAACATTTCACATATTTTTAAGGAGTGAAATAATGAATAAAAAGAAGATTCTGTCCTTCCTTCTCTGTACTCTTATGGCGGCAACTGTTTCCACAAGTTGCGGAAAGGAAATAGAGATAAGCGATAATGGCTCATCTGTAGCTGAAACTACTGCTCCAGCTGAAGTCGACATTATGAACTTCACTGCTCCTAAGGATGGAGACACTATTATTGAAATGAACATCAGGGACTACGGAACTGTAAAATTCCGTCTCTTCCCCGAGTATGCTGAAAAGGGCTGTGAAAACTTTGTAGAACTTGCCAAAAAAGGCTACTATGACGGTCTCACATTCCACCGTATAATCAAAAACTTCATGATTCAGGGCGGAGATCCCACAGGAACAGGTGCTGGCGGCGAATCAGTCTGGGGCGGAGAATTTGATGGCGGTACAGACGCACACCTTGCTCACGTAGCAGGAGCCCTCGCATATGCAAACTCAGGCGCTACATCGACTGATGGAAGTCAGTTCTATATCGTGACCGGTGTTCAGAAGATAACTGATAGCACGTTTGAAAACTACGAATCATACGGCTACGCTTTCTCTGAGGCTCAGAAGAAGATATATAAACAGGTCGGAGGATCTCCGATGCTGGACGGAAACTACACTGTTTTCGGACAGGTTATAGACGGACTTGATGTAGTTTTCAAAGCACAGTATGTTGCTACTAATGCAAATGATAAGCCACTATCCGATTTAATCATCGATTCAGTTAAAGTCGGTGAATACCATGGTGAAGAAATAAAATGGTACCTCAAGGATTACGACTATGATGATCCGACAAAAACAGAAGTTGTTAACTACACAGCTCCTGTAGAAGGTGAAACTGTAGTCAATATGAAGATAAAAGACTACGGTGATGTAAAGATAAAATTCTTCCCTGAATACGCTCCTGACGGAGTAGAAAACTTCATCGAACTCGCAAAGCAGGGGTATTATAACGGACTTACATTCCACCGTGTAATCAAAGACTTCATGATTCAGGGTGGAGATCCGAACGGAAACGGCACAGGCGGCGAATCAGTCTGGGGCGGAAAGTTCGACGGAGGAACATACTTCAATCTTATCCATGCAGCAGGCGCTATAGCTTATGCAAATTCACAGGGCACCTCCACAAACGGCAGCCAGTTCTATATAGTAACAGGTCAGAAATATGACCTTAATACACTCAAGAGCAAATACAGTTGTACTGAATCTGCTGAGAAGGTATACACCACATATGGCGGTACGCCTTATCTTGACGGAAAGTACACAGTATTTGGTCAGGTATATGACGGACTTGATGTAATCTTCAAGATCCAGGAAGTAAACACCAATGACAAAGACAAACCTATCGAGGATGTTATCATAGAATCGATAACTGTTGAAGAATACGATGGTTCACCGCTTCGCTGGTATCCTTCTGATTACGAAGGACTTGAAGATGCTACTGACGCTGAGGAATCTTCCGAAAGTACAGAATCTACAACAGAGGAAGAGACCACGGAGGAAACAAGCACTGAAGAAGCTTCAGAAACAACCACAGAGGAAGCTGCTTCATAATCTTATAAGCATAAGCACTTAAATAAAACAAAAGAAAGAGCTCGGGAGCAAGAGATAGATATAATCCCGACAAATAAGGAGAGAATTCATTTGGATAAGTTTGTGATCAAGGGCGGTCGACGCCTTGAAGGTGAAGTAACTATAAGCGGTGCCAAAAATGCCGCCGTCGCAATACTTCCTGCAGTTATACTTTCTGACGAACCATGCATTATCGAAAATGTTCCATCGATAAGCGACGTTAATATATGCGTTCAGATACTCGAAGAGATGGGCGCAAGTGTTGAATGTATAGGCAAGGATGCATACCGCATAGACCCTACTACCATAAATAAAGTCTGCGTACCTTATGAGTATGCAAGAAAAATGCGTGCTTCATACTATTTCCTCGGCGCTCTGCTCGGAAAATACAACAAGGCACGTGTTTCGATGCCCGGCGGATGTCCGCTCGGAGATCGTCCTATAGATCAGCATCTCAAAGCTTTCTCAGCTCTTGGTGCTGAATACACACTCAGCCAGGGAATGATCGACCTAAGAGCTGACCAGCTCAAAGGAAGCCAGATATTCTTTGACGTAGTAACAGTCGGCGCTACAATGAATGCTATGCTTGCAGCTGTTAAGGCTGAGGGACTTACAATCATTGAAAATGCCGCTAAAGAGCCACATATCGTTGATCTTGCCAACTTCCTCAACTCCATGGGTGCAAATATCATGGGTGCTGGTACTGACGTAATCAAGGTAAGAGGCGTTGAACATCTCCACGGTACATCATATTCTGTTATTCCGGACCAGATTGAAGCCGGTACATTCATGGTAGCGATAGCTGCTACAAAAGGCGATGCTATAGTCAAGAATGTAATACCTAAACATCTCGAGTCAATCACCAAGAAGCTTGAGAAAATAGGCGTAAATATTGAGCAGTACGATGACAGCATCCGAGTATGGGTAGATGGTCCTCTCGTTAAGGCAAATATAAAGACCGCTCCTCATCCGGGATTCCCGACAGATATGCAGTCTCAGATTGCAACATTGCTTACTCTCGCAGAGGGAACAAGCATCATTACTGAAAATATCTGGGAACAGCGTTTCCGCTATGTTGATGAATTAAGACGTATGGGAGCTGACATAACAGTAAACGGAAAGGTTGCTCTCATCGAAGGCACAGGGAAGCTTATGGGCGCTCCTGTCAAGGCTTGTGATCTTAGAGCTGGTGCCGCACTTATCATAGCTGGACTCGCAGCCAGCGGCGTTACCGAAATAGAAGACATATTCCATATAGAGCGCGGTTATGACTGCATGGAAGGCAAGCTAAGAGCAATGGGCGCAGATATTGAAAAAGTCAGCGTTCCTGATAAACCAAACACCTCAACAGAAAACAGCAAGGCAGCTGTATAAACATTCAGGACTTCAGTTAACCACTGAGGTCCTTTTCATTACTGAAAGCCTAATCTTCCTCCCCATATCAACATACATTCTTATATTGCTCACTTTGCAATATTAGTTATTATTCGCCACTTTTTTGATTAAAAGTTCCCATCAGCTATTGCAAAAATCCGAGAAATGTAGTATAATATTTAAGATATTATAATCGGGTATTATGGCATATTTTGCCACCCGACAAAAAAGGAGGAACAACATTGGCAAAGACAAAAACCGTCAGCAAAGCGCCAGCCAATGCAGTAAAGTACCCAATTAAGCCACCGGCTTACGTAAAGTACAGATGGGCTTACTACATTGCAGCATTCCTTATCCCTGCTCTGCTGACTCTTCTCGCTTATGCGCTCTTCGGAGTTTATCCCTTCGGTGAACGCTCAGTACTGACACTCGACCTGAACGGTCAGTATGTTTACTACTTTGAAAATATCCGCGACGCTTTCTGGAATGGAAGAAATCCACTCTACAGCTGGGCAAGAAATCTCTCGGGAGGCTATCAGGGCGTTATAGGGTATTACCTCGCGAGCCCCTTCACTTTCATTGTCATCCTGCTTCCGAGAAAAATGATCCTCGAGAGCCTTATGATAATGCAGCTGTGCAAAGTCGGCGCTTGTGGTGTTGCGTTCTGCGCTTACGCTCAGAAATCAAAGAATGTAGCTCCTATTCCGTCACTCCTCTTCTCAACAATGTATGCTCTTATGGCATTTGTTGCCATACAGCTCATTGACCCGATGTGGGTTGACGGTCCTATCTTCCTGCCACTTATTATACTTGGACTTGAGTACCTTGTCGATGACGGCAGAAAAATCAACTTTATAATCCCTACAGCAATCATGTTCATCGCAAACTTCTATATCGGATTCATGGTAGCAATCTTCGTGGGAATCTATTTTGTATATTACCTGTTTTTCGGTACAAAGAGAAAGTTCGACATCAAGGGATATGCTGTTACTATCGGAAGAATGGCACTTGCAACAGGCGTTGTTCTGCTCTGCAGCTACATCATGATAATGCCTGTATACAATGCTCTCGCACTCGGTAAGTTTGACTTCTCAACCCCTGATTACTCACTGCGTACGATGTTCAACCCGCTTGAGCTACTTGCAACATTCCTTCCAAACCAGTACTACTCAGTAAACGTCGATGAAGGAACTAGAATGTACGGACGTCCTGAAGTTTACTGCGGCGTTCTCAGCTTTGTTCTCACTCCTCTCTACTTCTTCAACAAGAACATAAAGAGGAACCGTAAGATCGGCTATGGTCTGCTTTTGTTCATCATGTTCTTCAGCATGTGGATAAAGCCCATCAATATGATGTGGCACGGCGGACAGGATCCTAACTGGCTCCCTTACAGATATTCGTTCCTCGTATCATTCATAATAGTATCAATGGCAGCTGAAACATTCTCCAAGCTCGAGGGATATAAACTCAATGTTGCTCTTCCGGCTGGAGTCTTCGGCGCTCTTGCGGCACTCATGTTTGTTTTTGATGCTATAATGCCAAACTTCAACTATAACGAAGAAAGATACAAGTACGTTGCTAAATTCCCATACACCACTAATATCTCTATAAACGGACAGTCCGTAGAGCATCTCTGGCTTGGCACCCTTGCGTTTGGTGCCGCTCTTGCAGCAATTTACCTCACCTTTGCATACAGCTACAGCCACGCCAAGACAAAGAAGACTAAAAACCTCATTTCTTTTGGACTTGCTGTTTTTGTATTCTTCGAGGCTGGATACAATGTATTCGATACAATCCTCAAGATAGACAAAGAAGTTTACTATTCATCCAAGAAGTCATATTCAACAATAATGGATGCTCCAAATGTTGCTCAGCAACTAAAGGATTATGACAACGGATTCTATCGTACTGAGAAAACCTTCTTCCGTAATGTAAACGACAATCAGGCATATGGATTCAAGGGAATATCTCACTCGAGTTCAGTAATGAACACAAAAGCTATCAACTTCATTGAGACACTTGGTTACACAACCAAGAGCTATGAAACAAGATACGATGGCAATACTCCTGTAGCTGACTCACTTCTCGGTATCAAGTACGTTCTTAACGATCCGGCAAGAAACAGCTCAACAGGCAAATCTATCCTCAGCCCTTATTACAATCTTGTATATACAAGCACCTATGAACACGATCAGCATGATGCCGATCTGGAAGTATATGAGAATCCTGACGCTCTTCCGATTGGATTTATGGCAAGCGAAGACATCCTTCGTCTAAGCTTCCTCGGAAATGACAATCCTTTCAACAGCATGAACAACTTCCTCAGTTCGCTTACAGGAAACACACCTGACTATACCGGTGCCCTTCAGCCTAAGCAATACTTCTGGAGAATCGCAGAGAACCCTGAAGTTGAACTCAATGAATGCTGGGAGTCAAACTACAATGGTCAGCACTGCTACAACGCAAACGCTGGTGCCGGAGACCCGACAGTCCGCATTCACCTTACAGCTCAAAGCACTGATTGCCTGTACATGTTCCTCAAGTCGGACAACCCCAAAAAGTGTAACATGTGGCTCGGCGTAAAGGATCCTGAAGACGGCGAGTACAAAGGACGTTTCACAGGAACCAGTCAGCTTGACGGCTTTGGCCAGTACTATGACGGTTATGACTATTCTATTGTTAACCTCGGTTCCTATCAGCCAGGTGACGAAATAGAAGTTCGTCTCACAATCATACAGGGCGATAAAACTGGAAATAACGAATACATCATGGTCAAGGACTTCCAGTTCTACCATTTTGATTATGACTCATTCCATGAAGATGCGCTCAAGCTAAAGGAAAATCCTCTCAATCTGGATCTTGAGAAGACAAAGGATGATTACCTTGTCGGAGAAGTTGATGCAAAGGCTGGTCAGATCCTCTACACATCCATTCCTTACGAACCAGGCTGGACAATCAAGGTTGACGGCAAGAAGCTTGATGAAAAGTTTACAGAAACCATAAATGATTCAGGCATGAACCTTGCAGTTAACGAAACAAAGGGAGAGGCTGGCGAATATGTTATTCTCAACGCACTGATTGGTCTGAGACTTCCTGAAGGACATCATACTATCACAATGAAGTATTCACCTCCCGGATTCCGTACCGGCGTTCTGTTCCTCCTTATAGGAATCGCTGTTATTGTTATATTCTTCATTGTCGACAGAAAGAACAACATCATTTTGGTACAGGAGCGCAGCAACCGTGAACTTCGCAAGAAGGGTATTGATCCTGATGCTGAGCAAGAGACCGTTCCTGCAACAAAGATCATCAAGTCCAAGGGTGCAGTAACTGAAAAGGTTTACAAATCCGAGGCTGAAAAGAAAAAAGAAGCGGACTTAAGGGCAGAAAAGAAAGCAAAGGCAAAAGCGGCCAGAGAAGCCGCTGAAAGAGCTAAGGCAGAAGCTGAAAGAGCCGCTGCAGAAGCAGAACGAGCTGCTGCAGAAGCCGAAGAAGACTTCGATGAATTAATTGATGATGCTGAAGAGATCGCTGAAACCACAGCTGATGAGATAACCAGTGAGGTTGAAACAGTAATTGATGAAACATCAGATTCTGTTGAAGAAGCAGCAGAAAAAGTCGAAGATGCTGTAAAGAAAACTGTTCAGAACAAAACCAAGAATAGTAAAAACGGCAGCAAAAACAAAAAGAATAAATAAGCTTATAAGACCCTGTATTCGCTAAAATACAGGGTCTTATTCTTTGTTGCTTAAGATTATTTCTTATGTGATTTTCCCAGTCTATTGCAATAAACAGGGAAATATGATATAATTTTCTTGATAACAAAACGATAGGCGGGCTATTATTATGAACGTAAGAGATTCTCTTCTTAAAGCCTTTGCAGATGCAGGCAGAAACTACATTTCAGGCTCGGCACTCGCTGAACAGCTAGGAGTCAGCAGGAATGCCGTATGGAAAGCGGTAAAAGCCCTTGAAAGTGAAGGATATATTATTGAATCCTTAACAGCAAAAGGATACAGGCTGTCCGGTGAGAGCAATCATCTTTCCGCTCCGCTCATCTCAGCAAAAGTCAATGCTTCTGTGCTAGGAAGCAAAATCGTAGTTCTTGACGAGACCGATTCTACAAACAACTACGCCAAAAAACTTACAGCAAGTGAAGCGCCAAACGGCACAGTTGTTATAGCAGACATGCAAACAGCCGGTAAGGGAAGATTAGGCAGAAGTTTTATATCTCCCGAAGGCAAAGGACTATATATGAGTGTTATACTGCATCCTGAATTCAGTATAAATACTGCTCCTCTAATTACATCAGCTGCAGCCGTGGCTACAGCTGAAGCGATTGAATCACTCTGTAAAACTGACGTGCGTATAAAATGGGTCAATGATCTTTACATAAACGGAAAAAAGATAGTCGGCATACTTACAGAGGCTTCCGTAGATATGGAAATGCGCGCACTTGATATCGCAGTCATCGGTATTGGCATTAACGTACGGAGTATTGGAGACAGCTTTGACGCTGAACTGAGTGCACGAGCATCATCAATCCAGGATGAAACGGGTGTGGCTTTAAACAGAAACGATCTTTGTGCCGCAGTCATTAATTATCTGGATGCTCATCTGATAAAAATAGAAAGCAGGGAGTACCTCCGGGAATACCGACGCAGAGAACTCCTTACAGGAAATATGATAACAGCAAAAGTCGGCAGTGAAACACTCAAAGGTAAAGCCGTAGGAATTGACAGAAACGCCAATCTAATGATAGAAACAGAAAACGGTATAGTCAGAAGCCTTTCTTCCGGAGAGGCTAATCTCTGCAGAATTGCAGAGTAGACTAAAAAACGAGAAAGCGATCCTCAATGCTTTCTCGTTTTTTATTAACATATAATAACAATAATATATTAGAAGGCTATTCCAATTTTTTCTCCATACTTTACAACAGTTTCAAATCCTGCTGAAGTATTCTTAAGCAGATCACCATCCGGAATGACTGAATCTTTTTCAAAAAGCAGCACAACTGTGGAGCCTCCGAATTCAAATTTGCCTTTCTCCTCGCCGCGGACAAACTCATGTACATTGTGACGGTTACAAATTCGCCCGACCAGCATAGCACCGACTTCTATCTGCGCAACATCGCCGAAATTTTCTGTGTGCATTACAGTATACTCTCGTGAATTACGCTTATATATATTATAGTTCTTCATCGCAATCGGGTTGACCGTGTGCAGCTCACCTTTTATGAAAACATTAGCTGTCTTTGTTCCGTTATCAATATAGCAGTAGCGATGATAATCATCAACTTCCAGACGGAAAATAAAACAGTATCCACCTTCAAAACGTCTTGCAAGGAAATTGTTCCTGAGAAGATCGCTTACACGGTAATAGGAATCCTTGATGCGGAACACCGACTCGCCATCTATTCTGTACACTGAAAGTTTTGAATCGCATGGACTTATAAGATGACTTGGATTATAATCAATCGGTCGCTTCTGAGGCTTTATCTTTCGTGTAAAGAAACTGTTATATGAACGAAAGTCCTTCATTATGTACTGTGAAGTTTCGATACCATTCTTACGGATGAACGGTTCAATGAGCGGCTTTGAAAGCGGTGAATCCATATATGCTCCAACCGCCTTTGAAATAATCGGAAGTGTAAGGAACTTCAGCAGACATCTTCCTCTTGATGTATAATATAGCTTTTTCAGAAGATCATTCTGCTTCTGATTGGTGACGATAATCTCGCCTGTCCTTTTCTTTATCATTTTATCTTCTCGCATTCGCAAGCATCAGCTTGATGCGATTCTCCTGATTTACTCTTGTTGCGCCGGGGTCATAATCTATGGCAACTATATTCGCATTAGGATTGTCATCCTTGATTGCACGGCTCATACCCTTTGCGACGATATGATTCGGCAGACAACCAAACGGCTGAGTACAGATGATGTTGTCAACACCGGACTGTGCAAGCGCTGCCATTTCAGCTGGGATGAGCCATCCTTCACCCATAACAACACCCTGACTGATATACTTGTCAGCAAGCTTGCGTAGATGCTCGAAGTCATGGAGCGGTTCAAAACAGCCTTGTTCCTTCATCATTTTTATTAGCTCTTTCTGCTTGGAGTATATTAGCTTATATCCAAGCTTGTAGATACGCGACTGCGTACTTTTATTGTCATAGAACTCAGCATCAGTAAAAGTTCCTGAAGCACAGTACATAACAAACTCAAGAAGCGATGGAACAACCGGCTCACATCCTTCTGAGAGCAGAAAATCTTCAAGATGATTATTCGCAAGCGGTGAGTATTTTACATAAATCTCACCAACTATTCCTACACGTATCTTCTTTTCATCTGACAACTTTATCGAACCAAAATCATTCAGGATCTCGGGGTAAAGTTTCTTAGTCTTAAGATATGCCCTGCTTCCGGTACGGAAAATGTTTCCGAGTTTTTCCTGCCACTTATCAAGTGTTTTCTTTGCTTCGCCCTTATTTATTTCATAAGTCCGGCACTTGTTATAGCAGGTCATAAGAAGATCACCATAGAGTACCGCGTAAAGCAAACGTATAAACATAGGTGGCGTTATACGGAATGCACTGTCCTTTTCTAGTCCACTGAAATTAAGTGATACAACTGGTACCTGTGGATAGTTCTTTGCAACAGCTTTTCTCAAAAGGTGAATATAGTTCGATGCACGGCAACCACCACCCGTCTGAGTTATCATCAGGGCTGTAGTATCCGGATCATATTTCCCGCTGTTAAGTGCATCCATAAACTGTCCTATAACCAGCAATGCAGGATAGCATGCATCATTATGAACATTCTTAAGACCTTCATCTACTACAGCACGCGAGTCATTCTCTAGCAATTCAACCTTGTATCCCTTGTACTCAAAGATAGCCATCAGAAGTCTGAAATGCACAGGCAGCATATTTGGAACGAGGATAGTATGAGTCTTTATCATATCCTCTGTAAATCTAACGTAGTCAGCCATTCTGTTCTCCTTGTTTGCGACGCTCTCCGCCCGCGGAAGCATTTCCTTCCATAGCAGCAACGAGACTGCGCAGTCTGATCCGCGCAGCGCCAAGATTGTTTATCTCATCAATTTTCAGCTGGGTATACAGCTTACCATTGCTCTCAAGAATAGTACGAACTTCATCACTCGTTACAGCGTCAATTCCGCATCCGAACGATACAAGCTGAATAAGCTGCATGTCAGGCTGAGTAGTAACATACTGAGCTGCTTTATAAAGACGAGCATGATAAGTCCACTGATTGAGAACTCCGAGTTTTGGAGTATGTGCAAGCTGTGCTACGCTGTCCTCTGTGACAACAGCCATTCCTAAACTTGTAACAAGCTTATGGATACCGTGATTTATTTCCTTGTCTATATGATAAGGACGACCTGCAAGAACAATTATCTTTCTTCCTTCTTCACGTGCCTGACGAATGATATCGTCTGCCTTGGCGGCAATATCTCTGTGATGACGATCAAGGGCTTCATATGCCTTATCAACAGCAGCAGGTATCCTTCCCTTAATATTGTACTTCTTAAGGGTCTCCTTCATGACCCTTATCACATTCTTGCGAATATTGAGGTCCATGTATGGATGTACAAAATTCTTGTCATTAAGACGTGGATTGTTTCTCAGCAAAAGCTCAGGATAATATGCGACTACCGGACAGTTGAAATGGTTATCCGAACCGCCTTCATCCACATTATAGCTCATGCACGGATAGAATATGAAGTCAACACCTTTATCAAGAAGATCTTCTATATGGCCATGAGTAAGCTTTGCAGGATAGCATACCGTATCAGAAGGTATCGTATGCTGTCCGAGATAATACATTTCACGTGAACTCTCTCCGCTGAATACTACCTCAAACCCAAGCTCAGTAAAGAGTTTATGCCAGAAAGGCATCTGCTCGTAAAAACTCAGTGCAAGAGGAAGACCGACTTTAGCTATCGGACGAACCGGCTGGCCGGTTTTCTCGAGTGCGAGTATACTGCTGTATTTGTATTCAACAAGGTTGGGAACATTGTTCTTCTTAGCCTTTCCTCCGCCTTTTTCACAACGATTTCCGGAAATGAAATTCCTGCCCTTTCCGAAGCTGATTACATTTAGCTGACAGTTCGCGGTACAACCGCCACACTGAACTGAACGAGATGTGTATGCAAATGAAGCAAGCTCATCCTTTGAAATTAACGTTGACTCACCAGTAGCACGTTCCTTTGCGTAAAGAGCACATCCAAATGCTCCCATCAAACCGGAAATAGCGGGACGAATAACGTTCCTTCCTAGTTCTTTTTCAAACGAACGAAGTACTGCGTCATTAAGGAAAGTTCCACCCTGAACTACAATATTTTTTCCAAGTTCATCCGGTGAATTTGCACGTATTACCTTGTATATAGCATTCTTTATAATTGAGGACGACAAACCAGCTGAAATATCTTCAACTGAAGCACCGTCTTTCTGTGCCTGCTTTACGGAACTGTTCATGAAAACAGTACAACGCGATCCTAAGTCAACAGGATGTTCTGCAAAAAGGCCCAGCTGTGAAAACTCAGCGATATTATAGCCGAGAGCCATTGCAAATGTCTGTATAAACGAACCACAGCCAGATGAACATGCTTCATTCAGCATTATACTATCAATACTGTGATTCTTTATTCTGAAGCATTTGATATCCTGTCCGCCGATATCAATGATAAAGTCAACATCAGGACAGAAATATGCCGCTGCTTTAAAGTGAGCTACTGTTTCAACGATACCATGATCAACAGAAAGCCCTGCCTTTATCAGGTCCTCGCCATATCCGGTAACCGCAGAACCTTTTATATGCATTTCAGGATTCATTGCCTCGTATATGTTTCTGAGCTGTTCAGCTATTTTGTCAAGAGGCTGACCCTGGTTTGAATTGTAATAGTGAAAAAGTATACGTCCATCATCAGTGATAAGCACCAGTTTTGTAGTTGTCGAACCAGCATCTATACCAAGATAGGCATCACCTTTATATGTACGGATATCAGCATATCCGAGATCACATTTCTTATGACGTTCAATGAATTCATCATATTCTGAATGTGAGCGGAAGAGCGGCTCGCCTGTCACTATGTCATCAGAAGCTTTTGCGTTCTTTATTTTATTCAGAATATCTGTTATATGACATGATTCAGAAGACTGTGAAGCATAAACTGCACAACCGTAGGCAACAAAAACAGGACCATCTTCAGGAAATACCGCATGTTCCTCGTCAAGTCCAAGTGTTTTGACAAAGGCATTCTGCAAACCTTTCAAAAAGTGAAGCGGTCCTCCAAGGAAAAGAACTTTTCCTTCAATAGATCTTCCCTGTGCAAGGCCGGATACTGTCTGGTCAACAACGGCCTGGAAAATACTTGCAGATACATCTTCACGACGTGCACCCTGATTGAGAAGTGGCTGTATATCAGATTTTGCAAAAACTCCGCAACGTGATGCTATCGGATATACTTTCTGTGCGCGCAACGACAGTTCGTCAAGCTGGTCAGCAGTTATTCCAAGAAGAGTAGCCATCTGGTCTATAAATGCACCTGTGCCTCCTGCACATGAACCATTCATACGCTGCTCTACTCCTCCTGTAAGGAAGATTATCTTTGCGTCTTCACCACCAAGTTCGATTACTGCGTCGGCGTCAGGCTGCTTATTCTTTACAGCCAAGAACGCAGCATGTACCTCTTGAACAAATGGAATTTCTGCAGAATTAGCCAGTCCAAGGCCAGCAGAACCAGTTATGCAGACTGCAAACTCTTCGTTAGGATAATCCGCCTGAATCAGCTTAAGCTGATCTGTAACAGTCTCCTTTACTCTAGAAAGATGGCGCTGGTACTTAGAGTAGAGTATATTTCCGTCAGAATCAATAATGACAGTTTTTACTGTGGTCGAACCCACATCAATACCAAGTGATAGCTTATTCGCCATGTTTTTACCTCAAAATAGTATTTCTCCATACGTTGGAGATACGATCAGTCCCATTTTTTACGTAGTTACAATAATTATACTACATTTTTTCGAAAAAATAAAGTAAAAAGCGACTTTTTTCATCAAAATTTCGCAAAATAGCAGTTTTTACAAAAAAAGCAGAATATTTTTCGTTTTTGTATTTATTCGACAAAGGAAAATGCTGAAAATGCCGTTTTCAAACGATTTCTCATATAACAAAATGCTTGACAATCCGCCTTCAATAGTGTATAATATTACTTGTTGAATCGGCATTTTATCGTCATTATTCTTTTTACGCAAATGCTTGTGTAGCACAGTTGGTAGTGCAGCTCATTCGTAATGAGCAGGTCGCAGGTTCGAGTCCCGTCACAAGCTCCATATCAAACCGCTTAGAATACTATCTGAGCGGTTTTTTTATTTCTAATTTGAATACATTATATCATCATCTTGTTTGGCCGTAAAGATGACATTTCTCATAATTAATATGACATTGATCACTTCAAAAGCGTCTTTTCATCCACCAAATTATTAAATAATGGGTTTGCTTCCATTTTTATATGATGTATAATAGACATGATATATATATTCGTTTCTACAAGTACTATTTCAGGTATGTAAACAAGGAGGAAATCTATCATGAGCAAGATCAGAACAGTGAAGTCTGTACTTGCTGGCATCTGCGCAGGAACTATGGCGTTTTCTGCGGCTTCTGTGATGCCAACAGGTACATTCACCAAGGAACTTGACGCAAACGCGGCAGGTGCATGCACGATCAACACAACCAAAACATACCAGCGTATCCGCGGCTTCGGCGGTATGAACCACCCGGAGTGGCAGAGCTACAACGCTCAGAACGGAGCTCCCGGAGACATGACAGCAGCTCAGGTCC
>JAGCYM010000088.1 GCA_017960805.1 Ruminococcus sp. | reverse complement strand
TATCACTATTTAAAACATCCAGCAGTATTATGATGAGAAGTATGATCGCAATAACTTCATAAAGAATGTAATACTCGACAACGTTCTCCCAGGAGACATTGTAATTAAGGCAAGAGAACTCCA
The DNA here is from genome assembly GCA_017960805.1 of Ruminococcus sp. Classification (GTDB taxonomy): domain Bacteria; phylum Bacillota; class Clostridia; order Oscillospirales; family Ruminococcaceae; genus Ruminococcus. The sequence continues at coordinate 10,480 of JAGCYM010000088.1, read as the reverse complement.
CTTCAATGCTGAGATCAGCCGTGCAGTATTCCTTATCAGAATCGTATCTGCAAATGATATCTCCGCATATGATGTTATCCAGAACCTCTTCCCTGACAAGAACAAGGACTTTGTCTTCAATATAACTGAATCCGATATCATTCTCGTTAAAGAGCTCAAGAGCACTGTTGATTCCAAGGATCTTGAAAAGCTTGCTCGTTCTATCGCTGATACTCTCAGCAGCGAGTTCTACACAAGAGTTAATGTTGGTATCGGTACAGCTGTTGTTGGTGTTAAGGATCTCGCTCGTTCATTCAAAGAAGCTCAGATGGCTCTTGAAGTCGGCAAGGTATTCGATACTGACAAGGTAATCGTAAGCTATGATAACCTCGGTATTGCAAGACTTATCTATCACCTCCCGACAACTCTCTGCGAGACATTCCTCCACGAAGTATTCAAGGTTGGTTCAATCGATTCTCTCGATCACGAAACACTCTTCACAATACAGAAGTTCTTTGAGAACAACCTCAACGTTTCTGAGACATCAAGAAAGCTCTTTGTACACAGAAACACACTCGTATACAGACTTGAAAAGATCAAGAAGCTGACAGGACTTGACCTCCGTGAATTCGATCACGCTATCATCTTCAAGATAGCTCTCATGGTTAAGAAGTATCTCTCAGCTAACCCTGTTAAGTTCTAATTAGGAATCATTTCAAGTTTAAGCCTTTGAAATGAACTGTGAAACAATAATTTTCACATCTGCGGTTTTCCGCTAAAACACAAGTTAAAAGCGTAACGGGCGAGCTAAACTCGCCCATACACGTTTTTACACAAAAAATCAAGATAGACATAGAGACTCAAAAGGAAGGTGTAACCTTTGGTAGAGCTTCAGAACGTGTCCGTGACCTACTCCAGTGGCGTTGATGCACTTAACAACGTCAGTCTGAAGATTAATGACGGTGACTTTGCATTCGTCGTTGGTTCATCGGGCGCGGGAAAAAGTACCATGATTAAGCTTCTTCTCAAAGAGATAGACGCAACCAGCGGAGTTGTAACCGTAAACGGATACAATCTCGGCAAACTCAAGAAAAGGAAGATTCCGGAATTCCGCCGTACTCTAGGTTTCGTATTTCAGGACTTCCGTCTTATCCCGTCAATGACAGTATATGAAAACATCGCTTTCGTACTCAGAGTTATTGACGCTCCTCTGAAATATATCAGAAAAAGGGTTCCATACGTTATCAGTCTCGTGGGACTCCACTCAAAAACCAATTCATATCCTGATGAGTTATCGGGTGGCGAAAAGCAGAGAGTTGCTATCGCAAGAGCGTTGGTCAATGACCCGCAGCTTATAATCGCCGACGAGCCTACAGGTAATATCGATCCAGAGCTCTCATATGAGATCGTAGAACTGTTAAAGGGAATTAACGACCAGGGTACCACTATACTGATGGTAACACACGAACATGATCTTGTTCGTCATTTCGGCGGACGTATCATAAACATCACAGGCGGAGAGATCGTCTTCGACGAAGTCATCTCAGGTGTTGATGAAGTTCTCCCTGAAGAAGAACTTGCACAGGCTATGGCTGAAGCTTCCTCCGTATCGAACACAGGCAATATCATACTTCCCGATCAGCGGATAATGACACCGAACGGCGAGTATGCCGACGCCGACAGAAATGGAGGCGCCGAATGAAAATAAGTGGTTTTAAGTATCTTGCCAATCAAGGTATAGAAAATATCTGGAAGAACAAAATGATGGCATTTGCAACTTTTTGTGTTCTTCTCATCTCACTTCTTCTTGTAGGAGGCTCAGCGCTCTTCTACTATAACATGAACTCGATGATCCTTGGTCTCGGAAATCAAAATGAGATAGCTGTTTACCTCAATCCGTCTACGGAAACACTCAGGGTACAGCAAATCCAAGCACAACTTGAGAACATGGATAACATAAGCAGTGTTGAGTACATCTCAAAGGAAGAAGCTTATAATCGCATGCAGAATCAGATTCAGCAGGGCAAGGCAATATTCGACTACATAGACAGCTATGAATTCATGCCTGATGGATTCAAGGTTACAGTTGTCAGCAATGACCTCATTGAAGACACTACTGCTCAGATAGGCAGTATTGAAGAAGTACAGAGTGCAAGCTCATCACCGCAGGTAGCAGAATTCCTCCGTGAACTTCGTAGAGTTGTATCAATAATTGCTATCGCAGTTATTATAGCACTTTCAGCAGTCTCAATGATAATGATTTCGAATACAACCAAGGCAAGCGTATTTGCACGCCGTGAGGAAATACAGATAATGAAATACGTCGGAGCGACAAATGCTTTCATCAGAACTCCTTTCTTTGTAGAGGGTATGGTCACAGGCTTCTTTGCGGGAGCAGGCGCGTTCTTTATTACATGGGCGGTTTATCGTGCAATATTCCGTATACTTATGGACCAAGGCACTCTCGTTCGTGCATTCGGCGTAGGAAGTATAATTCCATTTGACAAAATTCAGCTCTGGGTTGCTCTTGCGTACCTCATCGTTGGTTCGCTCGTAGGAGCTCTCGGAAGCGTAATAAGCACAAGAAGACACATTGACGTTTAAGTATTAATAGCATCGGCTATTATGAGATTTTATTTGAAGGGAGTTAGTTTTTCAGCAATGAGACGACTAGCAGTAACTAAGAAGATACTCTCATACCTATGTTGCACAGCATTATCAATCGGAGCTGTAACTGCATATCCGGTAATCACTGACAGATGCCAGGATGCTTCTGCAAAATCCTTACAGGAGATCCAGGAAGAACGTAAGGCAAACAACGAAAAAATCGCAGTTCTTCAGGGACAGATCGACGGCCTTGAAGGCGATAAGAACAATGAAAAAGCTTATCAGGACAGTCTGAATGAACAGATAAGCTACATCCAGGAGAATATCAATCTTCTCAATCAGGAACTCGACGCAATTGCAACTGATATCAACGCTACACAGGGAAATATCGTCCTTCTTGACGAGGATATCGCTGCACAGCAGGAAGAAATCGACTCAAACATCGAACTCTTCAAACAGCGCCTCTGCGCTATGTATGTAAGCAGCAACGAATCATCAGCAAGCGTTATTCTAGGCTCTGACAGCTTCTATGATGTAATGTCACGAGTTCAGATGATAAACCGTATTGCTGAATACGACGACGAGCTCATCGAAAACATTCTTGGTGAAATCGAAGCCCTTGAGCAATCAAAAAATGAAATGGAAACCGAGAAGCTCTCTCTTGAAATGAAACTTGAGGAGCAGGAAGTACGTAAAAAGGAAAAAGCTGACGAAGTATCCGTTCTTAACACAAAACTCATGCAGACACAGGCTGAGATAGACAGACTTGCTCTTGCTCAGGCTGACCTTGAACGTGAGAAGGCTGACATCGAAGCTGATAATGCTGAACTTGCATCTGAGCAGGCAGAAATTGAAGCTGAAATTGCTCGTCAGGCAGCTATTCTCGCAGAACAGCAGCGCCAGGCTCAACTTGCTCAGCAGCAGAGTTCAGGCGGTGGCTCATTCACATATAACGGTCCAATGACTTATGATGTCAGCGCAGGTGCAAGCGGATTCGCTTGGCCGGTTCCAGGTCACAGTGGAATTTCCAGCTACTATGGTTACCGCTGGGGTACTCTTCACGGTGGTATCGATATAAGCGACGGAGGCATCATGGGTGCTCCTGTATGCGCATCAAAGGGCGGTACTGTTGTTAGAATGAACAATACATGTACTCATAACTACGGTAAATCCTATAGCTGCGGATGCGGCGGCGGATACGGAAACTACGTTGTTATTGCACATGACGGTACATATTCCACACTCTATGGACATCTTACATCAGTTGCTGTATCAGTCGGAACTTATGTAAATCAAGGGGATGTCATCGGATATGTTGGATCAACTGGTTGGTCAACCGGTGAACACCTCCACTTTGAGGTATATGTTAACGGCGGACGTTATGATCCCCTTAGCTATGTTTGTCCATAACATGGTAAAACACCATAAAAAAAGAATAGCATAACATGAATCGGGCGCACATTGTGCGCCCCTCATAATTAAATCCCTCAGAAGGAAAGATTCATTTATGAATAAAAAAATCAGTCTCGGACTTGCGCTGAGTCTTATCGCTGTCTCAATGGCAGTAACATTTATACTGACCTCTTTCTTCTCACTCCAGAGCTTCAACAAAAAGGTCGTAGATGTCAATGAGAAGTCAAAGAAATACAACACCCTTCAGATTCTCGATGCATATATCAGAGAGAATTATTATGGAGAGATCAACGAAAACAAACTAAGTGACGGTCTGATGAAAGGCTATGTTTCAGGTGTTGGTGACAAATATAGCCGCTATCTGACTGCTGCTGAATACCTTACTGAAAAGAATGAGAATTCCGGTGAACTAGTTGGTCTAGGTCTTACTCTTGCAGAAGATGCAAGCGGATATATGCGTATATCTGAAATAATGGATGACTCCCCTGCTAATGATTCCGGTCTTCTCACTGGTGACATAATCACATTCATTGACGGGCTTGATGTTAAAGAGGCCGGATTCAGCGAGGCTATGGATGCTATGCGTGGCACTGAAGGTTCTCCTGTTACGCTTACTGTCCGCCGTGACGGAAAAGACGAGGAGTACTCTTTTGTACGCCGCTCCATTGAGATCAAAACAGTAAAGTCTGAAATGCTCGGAAGTCAGATCGGATATATAAAGATCACAGGATTCAAGCAGAACACTCCTGATCAGTTTATCGCAGCACTTGAAAAACTCACAACAAACGGTGCTAAATCATTGATATTTGATCTCCGTGACAATGAAGGCGGGCTTATTACAGCACTTCAGGAGTGCGTTGATCCGCTTCTCCCGGAAGGAGTTATCGCAACTGCGGAATACAAAGATGGACATACTGAAACTATTCTGTACTCTGATGACTCGGAACTTGACCTTCCAATGGTAACTATCGTAAACAGCAATACCGCAAGTGCGGCTGAACTCTTTGCTGCTTCACTCCGCGATTTCGGAAAGGCTCCTGTTGTTGGCTCACAGACCTACGGCAAGGGCGTTATGCAGGAAACAAATGAAATGGACAACGGAGGAGCTGTAATTCTTACAGTTGCCAAGTACAGCACAACTGTTTCTGAATGCTATGATGGTATAGGCCTTACTCCTGATTATCAGGTTGAAAATGAGGATGAGAAAGTCGACGCTCAGTATAACAAAGCGGTCGAAATTCTTCTCGCATCTGAATAATACGATTTTTGGGGCGCTTCGGCGTCCCTTTTTGTTGTTATGAATCAATTTGATTATTTTTGAATAGAATAGTGATGTATAATATTAGGATAAGCTTACTGTTTCACCAAAAAAATGTTAAAATAACAAAATATATCCTCTTTCCCTTTTCAACAATTCCTGTTTGTGATATAATATTAACATGTATAAGTGTCAGAAGAGAACAAATTAATTGTAGAAAACTTATCTGAGCTGAAAGGACAAAAAACTCATTTTTATCTGATAGCACTGTTAGAAATCGGTATTTGTCTCTTTCCGTTCAAACAATGGACACATCAGATTGTGCCTCATTGGTCATTAGGGAAAAACAGAAAGATGCTAAGGTGATTGGTATAAGCCTATGGCATCAGGAAAAAGGCATGCAAAGAAGCGAGCCTTGACATATATTTAATTTTTTCGGAGGGAATAACATGAAAGAAAAAGAGCTTTATCGCGTATGGTGCGAAAACGCCGTTGTCGATCCTGATCTCACTGCAGAGCTGGCTGAGATAAAGGACGACGAGGAAGCGATAAACGACAGATTCTACCGCGATCTCGAATTCGGTACGGGAGGACTTCGCGGCGTCATAGGCGCAGGCACCAACCGTATGAATATATACACAGTAAGACGTGCAACACAGGGATTTGCAGATTATCTTAACCAGGAGTATGATAATCCAAGCGTTGCGATTTCTTTTGACAGCCGTATCAAGAGTGATGTATTCTCAAAAGCTGCTGCTGAAGTTCTAGCTGCTAACGGAGTTAAAGTACATATCTATACTGAACTGATGCCTACTCCCTGTCTTTCTTTCGCAGTACGCGAACTGAAGTGCCAGGGCGGTATCATGGTAACCGCAAGTCATAATCCTGCTAAATACAACGGTTACAAGGTTTATGGCGAGGACGGTTGTCAGATAACACTTCGCGGAGCTGAAATCATTCTCGAAAAGATCAATTCACTTGATATTTTCAAAGACGTTAAGTCCTCTAACTTTGACGAAGAACTTGCCAAGGGCAATATCAGCTACATTGATCAGGATGTTATCGAAGCATTCTATAAGCGTGTTCTGGCAGAGGGAATCAATACTGAGCTCTGTGCTTCAAGCGGACTCAAAGTAGTATATACTCCTCTCAACGGAACTGGTAACAAACCTGTTCGTGAGATCCTCAAGCGCATCGGAATAACAAATGTTACAGTTGTTAAGGAACAGGAGAATCCTGACGGTAACTTCCCGACCTGTCCTTATCCGAACCCTGAGATCCGTGAAGCTCTTGAAGTTGGTCTTAAGTACTGTCGTGAAGTTAAGCCTGATCTTCTTCTCGCGACAGATCCTGACTGTGATCGTGTAGGTATTGCTGTTCCGGACGGAGACGACTACGCACTGTTCAGCGGTAACGAAGTAGGTGCTCTCCTTCTTGAATATATCTGCAGCCAGCGTAAGGCAAAGGGAACTATGCCTGAGAATCCAGTCGCTGTCAAGACAATTGTTACAACCGACATCGTTGCTTCAATATGCAAGGAATACGGCGTTGAGATGATAGATGTTCTCACCGGATTCAAATTCATCGGTGAGCAGATAGGTTTCCTTGAAGCTAAGGGCGAAGAAAAGCGTTACATATTCGGATTTGAAGAGAGCTACGGCTACCTTTCAGGTGGTTATGTACGTGATAAGGATGCTGTTGATGCTTCAATGCTTATCTGTGAAATGGCAGCTTATTACCGTACAAAGGGTATTACTCTTCTTCAGGCCCGCGAGAACATGTACAAGAAGTATGGTATGTTCTATCAGACTCTTTACAGCTTCACATTTGAAGGCGAGAGCGGTATGAAGCGCATGGACGAGATTATGACAAATCTTCGTAACACGCCTCCAACAGAAATAGCTGGATTAAAGGTAGTAAAGTTTGAGGATTACAAGACTTCTGTCCGCAAGGATATTCTTACAGGAAAAGAAACCGAAATTACTCTTCCTAAGTCTAATGTGCTTGCTTTCTATCTTGAAGGCGGTTCAAAGGCTATCGTTCGTCCTTCAGGTACAGAGCCGAAGATCAAAACATATATCACAGCCAAGCAGCCAGATCTTGAATCTGCTCAGGCACTTGAGAAGAAGCTCAGCGAGAACTTCTCGAAGTATTTCAAGTAAGAATCAAGAGCACCTTCTATCTGAGGGTGCTCTTTTTCAGATAATTTCTTCTTGCTGATATCCTTATCAGCATGATTCTTTTTCATCTGCATATTCATTCCTTGTATTACATATCATTCTGATTGACACTGTAGAATGGATATGCTAAAATAGAAGATACAGATATATAGAACAAAAAAACGGAGGTCTTAACGTTGAAATCACTAAAGCCAATAATATTTGCCGCTATTTTCATAGCATCAATGACAACTGTCGGCTGCTCCGATACAAAAACAAAACCATCATCGCCAGAAACTGAAACGATTGACCAGACTATATCACCTGAAAGCATATCATTTGAATGGCAAAAATCATATCAGGACAAGCTTGATGAGTTCAAAAAATCAGATGCTTTTACATCTGATTCAGCATTTGACATTTTTGATCTGAATGATGATGGAAATCCTGAACTCATCATTTCACAGGGAACTGAAAAAAACTCAGCATGTGAAATATATACATATTCCGGTGGTTCGCTGTCTTCTCTTGGGACTGCAGGATTTGAAGGTTATTTTGACTTCCTTCCTGAATACAAATTAACAAGAGAAGAATACCATGGAGATGGTTTCCTTCTTGGAAAATTCCGCCAGTTAGAAGGCGAAGAGTTTATCGATTTTCTCACATACAGTGATAACTCTGAATCCGCTTCATCAGGTGTATCAATCAAACATGAAATAAACGGCCAGGAAGTATTGCTCACAGAGTATGAATCTAAACTTGCTCCTTATGTAGATACTCTCACTATGCATCTCGGCCGAAAGTATACATTCGGAGATGACGCAGAAAATTACGCAATACGTCGAGCTGAAAGCTGGGGCGCTGTTCTCGGATCAAACAGAAAGGCAAAATGCAAGAAAAAGCTGCTGGAAATTGCAGACGAAATGGGCACCGACAAGAAGAACGCATCATTTGAGCTGTGTGATCTCAATGGAGATGATACACCTGAAATCATTGTATCATCAGGTTCCTCAATTAATTCGTCATGCTCAGTTTACTATTTCAGCGGAAACGATATAGAACAGCTTGATGGAGAATACGGAAGATATGGAAGACTGCTCTTCGACATCGGAAGTCTTGTCTTCTACAATGAATCTGAAACAGGTATGACATATTGGAGCATTGCTGACAGCGGTTTCACCGCTGATAAGTATAAGAGCTCCGGTAGCATAATGGAGACAGGAAGACGATTTGCTCTGACAACTGCCGGAATCGACGCATCACTGGTATAAGATATGGCTAAATCCAAATACGTTTACACCTGCAATCAATGCGGGTATGAGAGTTCAAAATGGAATGGTAAATGTCCATCATGCGGAGCATGGAACAGCTTTGAGGAAGAACTTGCTGATGTTGCTCCTGCTGGCGGAAATGCCTCTCTTGCAAATGTTCCGGATCTTTATGACAGCATACAGGAACTTGCGGATATTGGAGCAGACAGCGATGTCCGATACGATACAGGCCTAGGAGAACTCAACCGTGTTCTTGGAGGCGGACTAGTAAAAGGATCACTCGTTCTTCTCGGCGGAGAACCGGGTATAGGGAAAAGTACTCTTCTGCTTCAGATATGTCAGTTCCTTGGCGAAGAACACTCAGTTCTATATGTCTCTGGTGAGGAGTCTGCACGACAGATCAAGCTTCGTGCAAACCGTCTTGGAGTAGATACTGAAAATCTGTATATTCTCACTGCCAATGACGCAGAAGCTGTAGCATCAACTATCGCCGGAAGCAATATAGATATCGTAATAATCGATTCAATACAGACAATGAGCATCAGCCGGATTTCTTCGAGTCCGGGAAGCCTTACCCAAGTTCGTGAATGTACGAACCTGTTCATGCGTACTGCAAAGACTCAGGAAATACCTGTCATAATCGTAGGACACATTAATAAGGACGGTGCTATTGCCGGACCTAAGGTCATGGAACACATTGTCGACGCAGTACTATATTTTGAGGGAGAGCGTCACCAGAGCTATCGTCTGCTCCGTGCAGTAAAAAACCGTTTTGGATCCACCAATGAAATCGGTGTATTTGAAATGCTTGACAAGGGTCTGGCTGAAGTAGCTAATCCTTCTCAGATGTTGCTTTCCGGACGTCCTCTAAACGTATCAGGTACTTGTGTTGCTTGTGTAATGGAAGGAAGTCGTCCTATCCTTGCCGAAGTACAGGCGCTGGCCTCAAAGACAAGCTATGCAGCGCCAAGAAGAATGGCAACTGGGTTTGATTTTAACAGGCTTAACATCATAATAGCGGTTCTTGAAAAACGTCTTGGCATTTTCATGGGTAGCCTTGATGTATATCTAAATATTGTCGGAGGTTTCAGACTTGATGAACCAGCCGCTGATCTTCCTGTAGCAATGGCTCTTTATTCTGGAATTATGGACAAGGAAATAAATGAAGAACTTGTTGCTTTCGGAGAAATAGGACTCGGTGGAGAGATACGTTCTGTTCCCCACGCTTCCCAACGTATCCGTGAAGCTGAAAGAATGGGATTCAAGCAGGTGATAATCCCCAAACAGTGCATGTCCGCACTTGACAAAGAAAACTACGAAATTGAACTCATTCCTGTATCTAATCTTAAACAGGCTTTTACTAAAATTTAAGCTTAAAAAGCTCTGCTTTTTTGATCTGTCGGTACTACCGCAGACTCTGAAGCAGAGCTTTTTTTCAAAGGAAAAGGACTCAGAAGAGCCCTTTTCCTTTATCATTATTTTCCTAGGAGCTTGCAATATTATACCTCTGGCAGTGTCTGAATAACACCGGCATCGAGTTTCTGAATAGATAGTGCATCTCTTGAAGTTACACCATCACCTCTTGCATATACATCCGCATTATCAACCGCTTCAGCAGTTAGAGGATATTTATCCTTATTAGCCACGTACTGAAGAATAGCTACTGCATCAGCAATCGAAACCTTCTTATCAAGATTAACATCTCCAAGGAGAGAAGCTACAGGAGTTGTTGTTGTCTCAGAAGCTGTTGTAGTTGTTTCAGATTCTGTGGTAGTCGTAGTTGTTGAAGTAGT
>JAGCYM010000087.1 GCA_017960805.1 Ruminococcus sp. | reverse complement strand
TCAGTGTTCACGCTGCTCAAGCACTACAAATAAAGTAATCCCAGCATATGGCCACAAGTGGGGTGAAAGGGAGACTGATTCAGAAGCAACCTGTACTGAAGGCGAGATCCAGAAGAGAAAATGCCCGAATTGTCTAGGTGTTGAAACCCGCACTGTTGGTCAGGCCCTCGGCCATGATTACAGCACATTCAAAATAACTGCAAAAGCAGCTACATGTACAACTGACGGTGTTGGCATCTACCAGTGCACACGCTGCTCAAGCACTACAAATAAAGTAATACCTGCATTTGGTCACAAGTGGGGTGAATATGTAACCGAAACCCCGGTAAGCTGTACAGAAGCAGAAGTAAGAATAAGAAAGTGCCCGAACTGTCTCGGAGTTGAAAGAATAACTGTCGGCAGTCCTCTCGGTCACGACTATAGCAGTCTGAAGATCACTGCAAAAGCTGCAACCTGCACAACAGACGGAGTTGGTATCTTCCAGTGCACACGCTGCTCAAGCACTACGGAAAAAGTGATTCCCGCATATGGTCACAAGTGGGGCGAATGGACGACTGAAGCTGAAGCAACATGTACTTCACCAAAGATACAGATAAGAAAATGCCCTAACTGTCTTATGAAGGAAACAAAGACTGTAGGCAGTCCTTTAGGACATGATTACAGCGTATTTAAGCTCACTGCTAAGGCAGCAACATGTACAACAGATGGAGTTGGTATCTATCAGTGTTCACGCTGCACAAGCACAACAAATAAAGAAATACCAGCTTTCGGTCACAAGTTCCAGTGGCAGTTAACAAAGAAAGCTACATGTACAGAATCCGGTGAGCTGGTTTACAAATGTCCGAACTGTTTAAAGGTCGATAAGAATTATATTCTTCCACCTCTTGGACATCTTCTTGAAACGGAATATGTTGCTGCAACGACAACTTCACCTGGATATTTAAGAGAATACTGTACTCGAGAAGGATGTACATATGATAGTTCAACTAATATTCCTGCTGTCGGAGAACTTTCAGTTGAGGACAATGATTCCGATACATTCTATCTGCGTTCAGATGGAACCATTGACACTTGGTTAAATACATCATTTTTACAAGGTGACGTCAATAACAAAACATACCTGCAGCTGTATGTAACTTCAAATGTTGACTGGACAATCTCATCAAACGACAGCAGTGTTCATTTCATGAATGAAAATGGTGCATCAGTAACAGGTGGAAATAGCGGATCATCATTTGTTTATGTGAAAATGGATCAGTTCCCATTTGATCTGAACGATAAAACAAGAGAAGCTCATTTCACTATCAGAGCAAACGATAAATCAGAGACATATACTCTTGTTCAAAGTAACAGAAGTTACAATGGATTATCTAAAGCTGATTATGTAGCCGATGTTACAAATGATTATATAGCTAAACGACCGAATGTCTTTTCTTCTGATCCAGAAGGTGCACAGATCCTTAAAGGAGATATAATAACAAATGGTGAAATAAGACTAATCTCATTTAGTGCATCACATTATCTCGCAGTTAGTTCAAAAGCAATAGATGAAGGAATGAACGAGATAATTATTGAAATAATGGAATTCAAAGCACATAAAGGTCTAGATGAGGATTCTATGGAGCCGTTTATAAAAGTAACCGAAAACAATATGCTTGGAATGATGATTGTTAAAGGTGATGATCCAATGATTAGCTGTAATTATGGTATTTATGCAACTGAAATAGATGTAACAGATCCTAAATACGATAAAAATTTAGCTATCAGTAAATGCATTACCGTACCATTGAATATCACAAAAGATATCATTTTAGGCTATGTATTAGGCGAGGTTGAACCAACAGCAGCATATTTAATAGGCGTAGGTACCACAGCCATTATTGATGGTGGAGGAGAACTTGTAGTAAATCTTATACACAAGGATTTAGGAAGTGACGGCGTATTATCTGCTACTTGTGGTTATTCAATTCAAGACGGTTGCAATCTAAGCAAAAAAGATGATATTCTACAAGTATCCGTTGATGCAGAAAATGGGGTAACACTAGATGATGTTCATTTCAGTTTTGTTATTAAAAACTCTACAGGAAATTCATACATTTTTTCAAGATAATACTTGATCTATATTAAAATTGAAGGCGGTTCAAGATGAAATTGAGCCGCCTTCTTCTATTATCTGCATAAAAACAAAACAGCTTTCAAAACGCTTTACTTACGTTTGAAGGCTGTTTCATCAAAATTGGAAAAAAGAGTGTGTGGTTGTCTAGGTTAATTATAGAAATCATGTTTTTCTTTCTCTTGGTGATGGTGCAACGGAATAAGGGGGCTGGTAAATCGAAAACTGGATCGTTCCTTACACCGCTGCCATCAATTAAATTATATTACCATCCAGCCAAAATGTAAAGATTACATATATCATTTTGGTAGTTACATTTGTCACTATTCGACGAACAAACTGAGAGTATATCTATCATTTTGGGTATTATCAAAGCGTTATTCGAAAGCTTGACTTCTATTGGAATATGGCAGCAAGTACAAATTTTGAGTGCCTTTTCTTGGCAAGAACAAATATATGCATTTTTGCATATTATAGTGTCATATTTTCTGCATTTTTGTGTCTAAGCATCGTTTAAATATGCATTTTTCTCTTTACAATATACGGATTTTCTGCTATGATTATCGAAAAGGAGGCTGTATGTCATGTTAAAACGCAAATTCTATGACACACTGCTTGCATGGAAACAACGCAAGCCTCAGACCTGTCTTCTTGTAAAAGGGGCAAGACAGATCGGAAAAACATATATTATCGGAAAATTCGGTGAAGAGAACTATAGAAGCTACATTTATATCAACTTCATAGAAATGCCGCAGACAAAAGACATATTCAACGGAGAACTATCAGCAGAATCAATTTACTCACGCATTACTCTAGTGCTTCCAGAAAGCAAATATATCGAGAACGACACTCTTATTTTTCTTGATGAAATACAAGAATGCCCCAACGCAAGAACAGCATTGAAATTTCTTGCTCAGGATAAACGTTATGATGTAATCGCTTCCGGCTCGCTGCTTGGCATACGCTATAAGGAAGTAACGTCGATTCCTGTTGGTTACGAAGAACCAGTAGAGATGTATTCGCTAGATTTTGAGGAATACTTATGGGCCGCCGGATATGATAATGCTAAGATCGATGCACTCCATGAATATTTCGACAAAAAGGAGAAGGTCCCTGATGCTATTCACGAAAAAATGATGTCATTGCTTCGCGAGTATATTGCGATTGGCGGGATGCCTGCGGTAGTTGACCATTTCATGGAAACACATCATTACGGAGAAGCACATAATCTACAGGAAATGATTTTATCTAGCTACTATGATGATATTTCCAAATATGCAGCGCAAACTGAAAAACCAAAGGTAAAAAACGCATATTTGTCCATTCCGAAACAGCTTGCCAAAGAAAACAAAAAATTCCAGTTCTCTGTTGTTGAGAAGAAAGCAACCGCACGAAAATACGAAAACAGCATTGAATGGCTACGGGATGCAAGTCTTGCCAGAATGATACATAATGTGACAGCACCTGACTTTCCACTTACTGCATATGAGAAAGACAATCAGTATAAGCTTTATATTTCGGACATTGGTCTTTTGACAGCATTATATGGATTTGATATGAAAAAGGTTGTTATCGACAATACATTGAAAGGCAATGCAAAGGGCGGAATATATGAAAATCTGATCCTTGACATGCTCAGTAAACGCGGCTATCGGCTCAGCTACTACCGAACAGAAAACGGTTCTTTAGAAATCGAGTTCCTGATATCTCAGGACGCACAGATAATTCCTATTGAAGTAAAAGGCAACAGTTCAACTATTTCATTGAATTCTTTGCTTGAGAAGCCTGACATACCGTTTGGATACAAACTGATTTCTGGGAATGTTGGTGTCAATGGCAAGAAAATCGTACTTCCGTTGTATATGGCAATTTTCATATAAACATAGACGGCGTCCTGAATCAGGACGCCGTCTATGTTTATAAAATAATTCAGTTATCATTCCGGTAGAGTGCGACATCATCTCATCGCCTAAAGAGGTCGGAGACTTCTGGCGAAAAGAGGTTAAACAGATCAGACGACTCTATTTCGCGTTATGATCATTTATTTTGCAGCAGCCTCTTCATCAGTATGACGGATCTGTGCACGCTTTATCTTTCCGCCGAGAGTCTTTGGAAGCTCATCAACATACTCTATTACACGAGGATATTTATACGGCGCGGTCTCACGCTTAACATGATCCTGAAGTTCCTTGGTGAGCTCAGGAGAAGGTGTATACCCCTTTGCAAGAACGACTGTAGCCTTAACAACCTGTCCACGGATAGGATCAGGTGCACCTGTGATAGCTGACTCTACAACAGCAGGATGTGTAAGGAGAGCGCTTTCAACTTCGAATGGTCCGATACGATAACCGGAGCACTTGATAACATCGTCATTTCTTCCAACGAACCAGAAATAACCATGTGAATCACGCCATGCAACATCACCGGTATCATAGTTCTCGCCGCCAAGCACAGCCTTGGTAAGCTCAGGATCCTTATAGTATCCACAGAACAGACCTGTCGGATGCTGCTTGTTTATTCCGCAAGCCATGATGCTTCCCTCTTCACCATCATCAGCCTCAGTGCCGTCAGCACGAAGAAGATGGATATTGTAGAGAGGTGAAGGCTTTCCGGTCGAACCAGGCTTAGGATCTATCCATGGGAAGTTAGCGATTAATACTGTACCCTCTGTCTGTCCGAATCCCTCACGCATCTTCTTGCCTGTAAGCTCATAGATACGGTTGAATACCTCCGGATTGAGAGGCTCTCCTGCATTACAGAAGTTCTGGATCGAGGAGAGATCATACTGAGTCATATCCTCCTGAAGCATGAAACGATACATAGTAGGAGGAGCACAGAATGTTGTAAGCTTATAATGGCTTATAACCTCAAGAATATCCTTTGCATTGAATCTTCCGGTGAAGTCATACGCGAACTGGATCGCTCCGCATATCCACTGTCCATAGATCTTGCCCCAACCGAACTTAGCCCATCCGGAATCAGAAATGGACATATGAAGTTTGTTTTCCTGTACCTGATGCCAGTATTTAGCGGTTACTATATGACCAAGAGGATGAGCAAAATTATGGCAGACCATCTTTGGCATACCTGTAGAACCGGAAGTGAAGTAAATAAGCATCGTATCGGAAGCCTTTGTAGCCTGATCATCTGTAGGACGCTCGAAAGTATCAGGATACTTAGCGATCTCATCCTCGAAATAGTCCCATCCCTCACGAGGCTCAGCAACAGCGATCTTTCTGCGGAGAGTCTTTATCTGAGGTGCGGCTTCGTCTATCTGTTTACGTATGTATTCGTCATCACACGCAATAATAGCGGATATCTCTGCCATATTGCCGCGGTAAGCGATATCATGTGTTGTAAAGAGAAGATTTCCAGGAATAAGGATAACACCAAGCTTGTGAAGCGCAGTGGCGATTACCCAGTACTCCCAGCGACGGCGAAGGATAAGAAGAACAACATCGCCCTTCTTGAGTCCGAGGCTGCGGAAATAATGACATGTCTGATTTGAAAGCTTTGATATATCAGTAAAAGTAAACGTACGCTCCTTCTTATCATGACTGAGCCATACAAGAGCCTTCTTCTCCGGCTCCTGCTTAGCCCATTCGTCAACGATATCCCATCCGAAATTGAAATCCTCAGGAACGTTTACGCGGTAGTTTTCTACGAAATCCTCATATGAATCAAATTCTATACGGGGAAGATAGCGGTCTAAAAGCATTTTTATCTAAACTCCTTCTTGCGTTAAACCTATTCAGCTATCATTGTCAGGAAACGCGCCTTGCTGTCGCCATGGCAGCGCTGACCGTGCGGATAGGTTGGATTGAAATAAATTGAATCGCCCTCATTGAGGATTATCTCCTTGTCCTCGAATATAACAGCAATGCTGCCCTTGAGAACAAGATTGAACTCCTGACCGGTATGTGTTACGAGTTTAGCCGGTTCATCAGAAGGCTCGAGAGTAACAAGCAGTGGCTGCATGATCTTGTCAGCATAACGGAAGGCAAGATCTTTGAAACGGTAACCGGGGAAACGGCTTACGCTCTTTCCATGGCCGCGGCGAACGACCTGGTATGTGTCGATACGGCTGGGTTCTCCGGTAACAAGCTCATTAAAATCGACTCGGAATTTATTTGCAATCTCATAGATGACGCTAATCGGGAAATCTCCATTGTCTTCATAGCCTGCATACTGCTCAGTAGTTAGTCCAAGCTCTTTAGCAAGCTGCTCCTGTGAATAGTCGCATACTTCGCGAAGCTCACGGATACGAGCTGCGATCTCATTGATGTACTCCATTGTGCAACCTCCAAAAATAGGAATTGTATCGCGAAAAAAGCTATCTTTCGCATATCAATACAAATTATATTATAACACAATGATTTTTGCTTTGTCAAGCAAAAGAAGCTTCTAAAAATACTGAAAATCGAAAACAGAATTTCGGCAAAAAAATCCACAGCAAAATTCACCAAAAAATGAACAAAAGCACCAATTATTTTCAAAAATCTTGCATTTCACCTTTTTATGTGGTATAATTAACCAAATACTTTTTTGAATCATTATACAGGAGGGGTGTGTAATGGATAGCGAAAAACTCACCAAATACTATGAACTGCTCGAAAAACTCATCATAACAACAAATGATACTGAGAATTTCAGTGTAGAAAAGATAAACGAGCCTCTTGCTGAACTGTGCAAGTTATTCCGTATCTCCAAAGGAGTTACGGAATTTTACAAGAGCGCGGCCCACGAAAAATCCGGACGCGGCGATATCTTTGTCTGTTATGATAGCGGAGAAGGCGGAAAAGAGATCATGGGCAGAAGAATTGTAAATGAGTCTATGGCCGTTGCAAAATGTCGTGTTTACATGACCAACGGAGCAAAGCCGCTGAATGACGAGGAACTTGAGAAAGTTGACCTTATAATGCAGACTGTCCTCAACTTTATCAGCAACTACAGAACACAAAAGGTCGTTGAACGTCTTACCTTCTATGATGATGACGGATACCGCAACATTCGTGCGTATATAAGGTACATAGAACAGCTTAATGAAAAGAAAAAGCTTGGTACGCACACCGCTGCATACTTCAATCTTCGCCACTTTTCCCAGATAAATCAGGAAATCGGGCGAAACAACGGTGATATAGTACTAAAGAACTACTATGTAATGCTTGAGGAAGTTATCGGAGATGAAGGTATTGTATGCCGTGCCGGAGGAGATAACTTCGTTGCCATCTTCGATGACAGTCTTCTCATCGATGTACTCGAGATTCTTAAGGGAGTTCCTGTTACATATGACAGCACCACTTCAAAACGTGTTACAGTATCCGCAAGCACAGGAATATTCAGAATCCCTGACGGTTTTGTCTATGAAGCCTTCGGAGATATCATGGACAAGATCACTATGACCTCAAGAACAGCAAAGGAAAATCCCTCAGACAGCATAGTCTTCTTTGACAGCAAGACCGAGGAAGGCATCGAGAAACTTTCCAATATCAGGAGTATCTTCCCGAAATCACTTGATAACGGAGAATTCAGGGTTTATTATCAGCCAAAGACAGATATTCAGACTGAAGAAATAATTGGAGCTGAAGCTCTTTGCAGATGGGAACACGAAGGCAAGCTTATTATGCCTTCAGACTTCATCCCGATCCTTGAACAGAGCGCGGATATATGCATGCTCGACTTCTATGTGCTTGAGATGGTGTGCCGTGATCTTCGTCATCGTCTCGACAGCGGAAAAAATGCAGTAAGAGTATCAGTTAACATCTCCCACAAAAATCTGAGAGATTCTGAACTTCCTGAAAGGATCCTTGAAATAGTCGACAGATATAATATCCCCCACAACCTTATTGAAATAGAACTAACTGAATCAACAACTGATGTCGAATTCAAAGAAATAAAACGAATAGTCAGTGAACTTCAGCAGGAAGGTATATGCACATCTGTTGATGATTTCGGTATTGGTCATACCTCACTTAACCTTATACGTGAAATACCATGGAACGTTATTAAAATTGACAAGAGTCTTCTTCCATCAAATGATGAGAATCCTCATAGCACAAGAAATATTCTCTTCAAATACATAGTAGCAATAGCCAAAGAACTAGGTTTAGAATGTATCGCTGAAGGCGTTGAAACTCAGGACCAGGTTCAGATGCTCAAGAACAACAGCTGCGCACTCGCACAGGGATTCTTCTTTGATAAGCCTCTTCCAGTTGATGAATTCGAAGACCGTCTCGACAACTAATTTATAAAAAATGAAATACTCCGATTTACCACTCATCTCTGAGCCGTAGATCGGAGTATTATTTTACTCTTTTTTTCTGTATGCTAGATATACCAAATAGGCAATGCAACAAGATTTTCTCGAAGATACATCTTGCTGTCAACTAGGCATATTATCGCGCCCAAGCCACGTTTCTTATCTGGAATACCGTCAAGAACATCAAATTCAGAAGCCATGATTGCTTTAGGAATCGTAGACATCTTAATCTCAACAGGATGAAGTATCTCTCCCTCCTGAATAATTAGATCTATTTCGCCCTCTACTTCTTCAATCAATCCATCCACTCTTTTTTTCTTCTTATCGCATCCGTTGTAATAGAATACATCAAAATCATAGTCCCGCCCTTCATTAGTGTATGATTTTAAGATTTCATTAATTACAAATGTCTCAAACATAGCACCAGCCATTGCTCCGTTCTGTAATGTTTCAGGAGTTAGCCATCTTGTAAGATAACTACATAGACCAGTATCTCTGAAATACAGTTTTGGTGACTTAATGGCACGTTTTAATACACTGGCTGTATAAGGCTTGAGTAAATAAACGATTCCACTTTTTTCTAGTATTGAAATCCATTCCTTGATTGTAACTTCAGAAACGCCAACTTGATCAGCTATAACAGCAAAATTTAAAATCTGACCAGTTCTTGCAGCAACAGCAGTCATAAACTTTACAAAAGTCAAATGATTCTTGGTTTTAATAAGTTTATTAACATCACGTTCAAGATAGGTTTTAACATATGATTGATAATAATCGATCCATTCTCGATTTGGATTTGAATATAACTCAGGAAAACTTCCACGATGTATTGTCATCCATAGATCATCATATTTCTTTAGGTGTTTCTCTCTAGCAGTCAGATAATCAATAGAAGGAACAAAATGATTATTGAAATTAATACCATTTAACTCTCTAAGAGATAGGCCGTCAAGTTCAACAACAGAAATTCGTCCTGCAAGAGAATCGCTGATTTCTTCCATAAGCTGTAGCTTTTGAGAACCAGTTAGAAAAAAAACACCATAATCATCAGAATTATCAAGTATGATCTTCAGTTTATTAAATATTGAAGGGCACTTCTGTACCTCATCTATTACAAGTGGTACGGGATTATTCAAAAGGAATAATCCGATGTCATCAGAAACCTGTGCTAAAAGCAAATCATCATCAAACGTAACTTGTTTCACATCAGAAAAAACATGCTTAAATAAAGTCGATTTCCCGACTTGACGAGAACCGGTAAGTAGAATTGCTTTACTATTTTTCGCCCTTCGCTCTATAATTGGCGCTATGTGTCTTTCTATTGAATACACTATTATCACCCACCTTAAACATTTTAGTGCAAAAACTAAAGTACAACTTTATTTTATCATTTTGATTATAGAATGTCAATATTTTTTCTGCAATTTCCAAAGTATAACTTTAGATTTTTCGAATTTGAAGATTGTTAAAAACCTTAGCCATAAACAACTATTATTATTATTTACATTTCAAAAAAGTGGTATTCACTGCCCTGAAGGCAATGAACACCACTTCTCATCGAATTAATATCACAGTAAAAACAACTCAAATCTGAAGGAAGGAATCTTTGAATTCCTAACACTCAGGAACATCAATTACTCAACAGAATTCACCGTACTCACAGCCGACATGCGATACTGAAATATCATCAATCAACTCAAGCGAGCCGCCTTTCTTTTCAAACAACTTTATTCTGCCTACACCTGTTCCTCCGTTCCAGAGACGGTTATGCTGCTTTGATCCATCCGGAGCTTCATAGTTTACAAAAAGCATCTCGTCCTTTGGACAATGAATACAGGTCCTCATAACATACTTCTGATTTGACTGCTGTATATGCCATACGATCTCCTTGTCAGTCTCAAAGCATCTGAATAATGTCTTCGGTCTTGTCCAGAACTTCGAGAAATTGAACTCAAATTCCCTGCCTTCGTAGTAGAAAGCTCCAAGAAGAATACGATTAAGAGAAATACCAAATACCTTCGGCTTGCCGCCTCCGATATCAAATACACTGTTCTCAAGCTTCTTTCCGGTTATCCTGCTCTCCATACAGTTAGAAGAGAGCCAGATCCAGGGTGATGTGAAATCACCGCCCCAGTTCTTGTCAGCATATCCGTAAGAAGTTTCAGGAGTGACTGTATAGCGTTTTCCATTAAATGTAACTGTTCCGGAATAGAGAGTCTTCATGCCCTCTGCGTGCCAGTACATCTCAAAAGCATTCAGCGCACGCATAATATCCCCTGCTCCGTAACCGACATTAAATGGTATCTTCTTATCCAGTTTGAGTTCCCATGTCATTTCACCGGCATCACACATCCATTCAGGATGTGAAGCTGCTTCTTCATCAGTAACCTTTACGCTTCCGCAAAGCTTATTCTCAGAAGCATAGCAATCATCAGCTATTATTGAAAACGGTACTCCATCAGAAACGCTTATATCATTCCATGAGAAAAAGCGATGAAGCTGACGTGCGTTCTTTCCCCAGCAGCCAGCTTTTACCATAAGGTATGACGGCTTTTTGCCTGCAAACTGGTTCTCAGGAAGCTGACCAAGTACAGGCACAGATTCAGCAAGTTCAGGATTACAAACAAAGAACTCAATGAAGAAAGCTTTTTCTTCTCCAGTTTCCTCATCAACACCTGTAAACGAGTGCCACCACCAGTCATATCCTTTACGAGCAAGTTTTCCTTTAAGCATACATGCGTCACGTGTTATATCGTGCTTATCAAATAGTTTCATTGCAATCTCTCCAAATCAAAAATTTTGTTGTGTCAAAATCCATATCAGTCAAGCTGTATTACAAGGCCTTGAGACATCATCAACTTGTAGAAAAAGTTAATCCAGCATATACAAGCCAGACAGCAGTTAGTTATTCTAATTTTACAATATTTCCGTGTTGCAGTCAATATAAGTAGACACAAAAAGTATTTTTTTCATTTTTAACCTCTTTTCGCTAGAAGTCTCCGACCTCTACAGGTGGGAGATGAATAGTGAAAAAAGGTTAAATAAGAAGCAGCATTAACTATTTTTGAGCTTGTTCTCTGCTGACATCTAAGTATAATTTGAAAACCTTAATCAACTAAGTAGAGCTGACCTTAATTGGCCAGCTCTTTTATTTCATCATGTAAAATTGTGACTCTGCTTGAGAACCATGTCTTTTACCTTCATGAGTGATGTTGTAGTAGAACGCTCATTTTCAGAAAGCTTCATGGTTATATACTTTATGGTCTCCTGATAATCAGGTATCATAATATGCTCAAGAGCATTAACACGGCGACGGGTCTTTTCAATCTCATCAGCCATGAGCTGGCATGCCTTTTCTACCTCAGCAAGCCGTATCATCTTCGGGAAAATATCGCTCAGAGCATTTACCGCACCGTCAAGATCAGTAGAAGTAAATGCAGTACCATAAGAATAAATGTCATTAGTATCGCTTGTTCGGTACTTAGGGCTGAATACGGGGATATATACGCTCATAACGTTCTTCTCCCCTACCTCGAGCTCAACTTCCTGTTTAGGAAGCATAAGCGCCGTTTCAAGTGCTTCTCTCTGCATTACAGAACCGGCAACAGCCATGTATCTGTCTGCCTCAGCGATTGCTGCCTCGACCTCACTTCTGAGCTGTCTGTTCTCCTTTATCATGATCATGAACTGCCTCATCAGCTCATCACGCTTGTCTTTCAGAAGCTTGTGACCTCTCTGGGCTGAGACAAGTTTCTTCTTGAGCTTACTCAGCTCCATACGCGTAGGATTTACGTTAAGTCTTGCCAATGCAGGTCACCTCAGTCCTTCTTGTCGTAGTACTCTGCGAGATACTCCTCTCTGATACGTCTCAGCTCACTTCTTGGAAGAAGCTTTAGGAGTTCCCAGCCGATAGAGAGAGTCTCTTCAATGCTGCGATTGTTCTCAAATCCCTGTGATACATATCTCTTCTCAAATTCATCAGCGAATTTTGCGTAGAGAAGATCAGTAGGTGTAAGAGCGGCCTCACCGAGAACTACCATGAGTTCCTTTGCGTCCTTTCCTCGTGCGTATGCGGAGAAGAGCTGGTTCATAGTGTCTGAGTGATCAGCACGTGTCTTTCCTTTACCGATACCTTTATCCTTAAGTCTTGAAAGTGACGGAAGAACGTCAACAGGTGGATTGATTCCCTTTCTGTACAGCTCACGGGAGAGGATTATCTGTCCCTCAGTGATATAACCGGTAAGGTCAGGGATCGGGTGAGTCTTGTCATCTTCTGGCATTGTAAGGATCGGTATCATCGTAATACTTCCCTCTTTGCCGTCCTGTCTGCCTGCGCGCTCATAAAGCGAAGCAAGGTCAGTATACATGTATCCGGGATATCCACGACGTCCGGGAACTTCCTTACGAGCTGCGGAAACCTCACGGAGCGCGTCTGCGTAGTTGGTGATATCTGTGAGGATTACAAGTACATGCAGTCCCTTTTCAAAAGCAAGGTACTCAGCAGCTGTAAGAGCCATCTTAGGTGTAGCAAGACGCTCGATAGCTGAATCGTTTGCGAGGTTTACAAAGAGAACGGTACGGTCAAGAGCACCTGTCTCACGGAAGCTGCGTACGAAGTACTCTGATTCCTCAAAGGTGATACCCATAGCAGCGAATACAACGGCAAACTGCTCATTGTCACCAAGAACCCTTGCCTGACGAGCGATCTGGGCAGCAAGCTGCGCATGAGGAAGACCACTAGCTGAGAATATAGGGAGCTTCTGGCCACGTACAAGGGTATTAAGTCCGTCTATAGCGGATACACCTGTCTGGATGAATTCCTGAGGATACTTACGCGCAACAGGATTCATAGGAAGTCCGTTAACATCCATTCTCTTATCAGGAATGATCTCAGGACCATCATCAATAGGACGGCCGAGACCGTCAAATACACGGCCGAGCATATCCTCGGAAACTCCGAGTTCCATCTGGTGGCCTGAGAAAACTACTGCGCTGTCCTTAAGGTTAATACCAGCAGCATTCTCAAACAACTGAACAAGTGCGTTGCTTCCATCTATCTCAAGCACTCTGCAGCGGCGCTTCTCACCGTTTGCGAGTCTGATCTCAGCGAGCTCACCATATGTTACATTCTCAACATCTTTTACAAGTAGCAGAGGACCTGCTGCTTCTTCGATGGTTCTGTATTCTCTTGGCATCAGTCTTCCTCCTTATTGAGAAGTTCATCAAGTTCTGAGGAGATCGCAACGGAAACCTTTTCAAATTCCATATCTGTCTCATTCTCAGGAACATACTTGAAACGACCTATTCTCTCGCGAACAGGAAGTTCAGCAACTGCTTCTATATCAGCACCCTTGCCTACAGCTGTCTCAGCCTCATCGTTGAATGCGAGGATAAGCTTCATCATGTAAAGCTGTTTCTTAAGGCTTGTATATGTGTCTATCTCATGGAACGCGAGCTGGTGCAGGAAGTCCTCACGGATGGAACGGGCTGTCTCCATCTTGAGTCTGTCGCTAGCTGAGAGAGCGTCCATACCGATAAGCTTAACGATTTCCTTGAGCTCTGCCTCATCGTGGAGGATTGACATGAATCTCGCACGGCACTTCATCCAGTCCTTTGATACATTGTTGTTGTACCAGTCAGCAAGTGAATCAGCATAGAGCGAGTAGCTTGTAAGCCAGTTAATAGCCGGGAAGTGACGCTGGTACGCAAGGTTGGAGTCAAGTCCCCAGAAAACCTTTACGATACGCAGTGTAGCCTGCGAAACAGGCTCGGATATATCACCGCCTGGAGGCGATACGGCACCGATAACGGAAAGAGCACCTTCTCTTCCATTTGAACCTGTGGAGATAACACGTCCTGCGCGCTCATAGAACTGAGCAAGACGGCTTCCGAGGTATGCAGGATATCCTTCATCACCGGGCATTTCCTCAAGACGTCCTGACATCTCACGAAGAGCCTCAGCCCAGCGTGATGTGGAATCAGCCATGAGAGCAACTGAATAACCCATATCCCTGTAGTATTCAGCGATAGTGATACCTGTGTAAACTGAAGCCTCACGAGCAGCAACAGGCATGTCAGATGTATTAGCGATAAGAACTGTACGCTCCATGAGTGACTTGCCCGTCTTAGGATCTATAAGCTCAGGGAATTCATTCAGAACGTCGGTCATCTCATTTCCGCGCTCGCCGCATCCGATGTATACGATTATGTCAGCCTCAGCCCATTTTGCGAGCTGGTGCTGTGTTACGGTCTTTCCGCTTCCGAAAGGACCGGGGATAGCAGCAACGCCGCCCTTAGCGATCGGGAAGAGACAGTCAACGACACGCTGACCTGTTACAAGAGGCATTTCAGGTGAAAGCTTCTTATTGTATGGTCTGCCGCTTCTTACGCCCCACTTCTGCATCATGGTAAGGTTTCTCTCGCCCTTTTCAGTCTCGAGAACGCATACTGTCTCAGCGACAGTGAACTCGCCTTCCTTAATGGACTTTACTTTTCCGCTTACACCATTGGGGACCATTATCTTGTGAAGAACTATATCCGTTTCAGGTACAGTACCGATCACATCTCCTCCGACAAGTTCGTCACCGACCTTGACAGACGGAGTGAATTTCCATTTCTTGTCACGCTTGAGAGAAGGTACCTCAACTCCGCGCGCGAGGTTGTTTCCACAGACCTTGCGGATATCATCGAGCGGACGCTGTATACCGTCATAGATGCTTCCGATGAGTCCGGGACCAAGCTCGGCACTCATAGGCTCACCTGTTGACTCAACGGATTCACCTGTGCCGAGACCCGATGTCTCCTCATAAACCTGAATCGAAGCACGGTCACCGTGCATCTCTATTATTTCACCAATAAGGCGCTTCTCACTAACGCGGACAACGTCGAACATATTGGCATCTCTCATGCCCTCAGCAACAACAAGAGGACCTGAGATCTTGACTATATTTCCTATACTTGCCAAAGTAGCTTCTCCTTTCTCAGTTAAGGATATCAGAGCCGACAGCCTTTTCAACTGCATCATGCAGAGATCTCATTCCGTCGCCTGTATTGCCTTCAATAGCGGGAATAAGGACGATTGACGGAAGTCTGCTGCTCCTGTACTTCTTTATTGTATCAGCCGCAAGTGCCGCGGCAGGTTCTGTTATATATATGACTGCGAAATCATTCTGCGCGAGTCTGTTTATAAGCTTTGATATCTTGTATCCGTCAGTTTCACAGAATACAGACAGTCCGAGAGCCGCAAATCCGGATACGCTTGCGGTGTCGCCGATAACGGCAGTCTTGTAATGTGTATCAGACATACAGCTTTCTCATCCTTTCTGTTATCGTTTCCCTGTCGGTACCTGACTCCTTGCAGACACTTATGATCCTGAGGTTCTTGAGCTCTGCCTCCGCTGCTATGAAATACGCCGCGAGAGGATCAGCGCCGAAAGCCTCCATACGTGCTGTCTCAGCAAGATCCATGATAACATCATCAGACCATTTCTCAAACTTAGCAGGAGAATCAGCGAGCATCTTGGCCGCGTCACCATAGCTTGTCGACTCAAGGTAACTGAAGAGTCCTTCCGTACCGCCGAGTGATGCGCGTACAAGCGAATCCTTGTCAAGTTCACTGCTACCGCAGATAGCCGTCTCAATGAAAGAGCGCTGCTTCTTCATGCGGCTGCATCTGTAAGCTGTCTTTATGTCAGCGCAAACAGTAATGAGCTCAGCGTATTTCTTCATGAAATCGCTTCCGGTCTTGTCTGCAGCTTTCTTCATGGCATTCATGCACGCGGTGTCCACAAGTGAATCCGCAAGCTGTCCGTCCAGAGTTCTTGTAAGGAGTTCATATGCCTCCTGCGCGGTATTCCTTAAATATTCAGGAAGCGCTTCGTATTCCTTTGAGGAAATCGTGCTGTAAAATGAATCAAGATCAAGGTTTGTCGGACGGATATAGTACTCACCCGGTTCCTTTCCCGCGATCATTGATTTGAGTGCCGCCTTCAGATTGTGGAAATCATTCCTGTAGAGAAGGATCTCAAGTTCCCTGCAGTCAGGAGCATAAGCGCGAAGCGTCTCCCATACTCCCTCAAGAGTCATGTTTTCCTGACCGGAGCCTCTTTTTGAAGCAATGATATTTTCACGCTCATTTCTCGTAGCTGAGTTAATGAGCTGATCAAGATCATTTCTGGAGAGCAGAGAGTTTTCCATCGCCCTTATAGCGGCAACGGCGTTGGCGTATTTAGTAGTACTCATCATACCACCTGCCCGAAGAGTATTCTTGCGGCTGTATCTCTTACACCTTCGCGCTCGGCTTCAACTACCGCGCGGAAACTGCAGTTCTCAGAAATAAGACCGTATGTCAGAATAAAGCCGTTCTCTATATCAGCCGGATTGCTGTCAAGTCTGATGCTTCCGCCAGCTTTAACGGCTGCTTCCGTAAGAGTCTTCATAAGGGTATCGGGAACGCGGTCAAGATCACGTCTGCTGAGTGAGAGTATACCCTCCCCGCTTCTTATCCTTTTTGCCGCAAGTTTTCCGATAACGTCAAAATACTCTTTGTCAGGTAGCTTATCAAGTTTGCTGAGCGTAGCCTCTATTGTCTCGTCTATTAGACTTATCTTTCTTGAAAGGACTTTTCTCTTCATAGACGCGTCAACTGATGAGCATGAGTTAACGAAATCATGCTCAAGCTGCTCGCTCATCTTCTTTATATGCTCTTCATAAGCCTTTTCAGCTTTTTCGTTTCCGTCATATATAATTGCGGAAGCTTTGTGCTCTGCTGCGGAGACGAGGTTCTCTTCAGTCTGCTTCTGCTGAGAATCGATTATATTAAGTATCTCGTCAATTCCTGGCATTTCATGCACCTCCGTGATCAGATGTTGATGTTGTATATGAGAAGGATAGATACGAGCAGTGCGAGGATAGCGTATGTCTCAACCATAGCTGACATGATAATACCCTTACCGTTGTGCTCAGGCTTCTTTGCTGTGATGCCTACACCGGCAGCAGCTGTCTTGCCCTGGAAAATAGCTGAGATAAGACCTACGACTGCGATAGGAAGAGCTGCGATGAAGAAGCTCCAGCCCTGAGCTGCTGTAAGTTCTGCTGCGCTGCCGCCGATAACACCGATACGGCTGAGCATAAGAATAGCTGTAAGAAGTCCGTAGAGGCCCTGTGTACCAGGAAGGAGCTGAAGAATGAGCACCTTGCTGAATTTTGAAGGATCAACAGATACAACGCCTGCTGCAGCCTCACCAACAAGTCCTACACCCTTTGCAGATCCGATTCCCGCGAGAAGTGCGGCAAGAGCCGCTCCTAAAATAGCAAGTACAAGTCCGTTAGTCATTTGAGTTTTCCTCCTTGAATTTTAAATATTTAGTATTGACTGTAAGTGGTTCAAATTCTCTGCCGCCGCCCGTATAGAACTTCGAGAACAGTTCAACGAACTGAAGTCGGTCTGTGTGGACGTACGCGCCGAGAAGATTTATCGCAAGGTTCGCTGTATGTCCGACTATAAAGACAACGATTAGCAGAACCAGCTTTATTATCTTGTTTTCAGGCATCGTACCGATGAGGTTGATAACACTCGCGATAGAGCCTGTAGCAAGTCCGAGGGCGAGCAGTCGTGAATACGATAGTATATCACTGAGCCATCCTGTCGCGGTATTGTAAAGTGCATAAAGGCCGCCGAACAGCTTGCCGAATATGTTCTTGGAGCTTCTTCCAGCCGTCAGGACAAGAATAACAACTCCTGCTATGAGCATATAACCGCCGACTGTCTTCAGTATCTGCGGAACTTCTGTCAATATGCCCGCTCCGAGCGGAGCTACGCCAAGAATGATCAGGTAGATCGGGACGGCATCAAATATAGCGTCCAGCTTTCTTCCATCCTTCCACGACATGTGGAACGCCACCGCAACACCAAGGAAAAGGTGAAGAATACCAATTCCGAAAGAGAAGAGCAGCAGCTTTATAGGATCATCAAGAGGCTGGAACCACAATGCTATGCTTCCGATATCCTTATTAAAGAACTGTTTGCCTACGACCTGGACGATATCACCGAACCAGCTTCCGAAAAGCGCGCCCCAGATAACGGTCGATATACCACAGTTGCGGAACATCTTAAGCGTCTTTCTCATGCTGTCTTCCAGTTTGAACTTCTTCAGCGCGATCATTGTACCGATGACCATCATGATACCGTATCCCGCGTCTGAAAGCATCATGCCGAAGAGCAGATAATAGAAGAACGCCATTACCGGTGTCGGATCTACATCGCCCTTTGAAGGCATGGCATACATCTTAGTTATTCCCTCAAGAGGAGATGAAAACTTTCCGTTCTCAAGAAGAACAGGAACATCCTCATCTTCTGCCGGGTCTGTGAATTCGATATATGCAACGTGTTTTTCTTCTATCTCCTTACGGATACTGTCACAGTATTTTTCAGGTATATATCCTGTAAGCACGAATGTGCTCTCAGTGAATCCTAGCGAATTGAGCGCATCATATTTATCCTTACGCATTGTAAGGTAATCGACCGCAAATTTCAGATCCTTGCGTGATTTTGCAAGTTCCTCAATACGAGCCTTAGCTTCATCGCTCTTCTTTGTAAGATCTTCATGCCGCTTCGTATACTGATCAGTGAGCTCTGAAGGCGTATACCTCTCATTCTCATTCAGTGAAGCAAACATAAGCTTGCGAAGCCCGTCCTCACATTCCTGTGCCTTATCGTCACAGCACAGTATGAAGAGATTTGTCTGTTCCTTGGTGGCATATACCACCTCAACACTTGTTCCTTCAGGGAGCTGAGCTTCCAGATCCTCAGAAGATGCCTGGTAGGGCACAGTACCGATAAAAGCAGTTGTAGTATCAGTTCCATGAAAATTAAGAGGAACATCAAGTGAAAGCCACGGGGTAAGTGTATCACACTTCATTATGAGCTGCTGACACTCGGAATCACAATCAGAGATCGTTCTTCCGCATCTGAGCACCTCGTTGGCGATATTCATAGTCTTTTCGAGCTGTGCCGCTCTCTTTCCGAAGTCGTGCTTTTCAACTTCGGTACGTCCTCCAAGCATATCAGAAATGCCGGATTTCTCAGGAACGTATTTCTCAAGCGTGTCAAGTGCCTGAATAGCCGTTGCCCTGAATTTGTCAAACGATCCTGTAACAGCAGTTACATTCGTCTGTTCAAGGCAATCTTCTTCAGTCTTGCACAGTTCAACAACGCCGCGGCGCTGAAGAAGCTCGATAATCTGTTTACTATCGGTAAGGGGCGCTATCAGCTCAATCTTTTTCATTCTGAGCTTTGCCATCTAAAATATCACCCTCCTCCTTATCATCTATGATCAGAATCAGCTGAAATACTCGCTGATAATAGCTTCAATAGCCTTTGGTTTGTTGGAATCAGCCGTCTTTTCAAGCTCACTAAGTTTTTCAGAACAAGACTTCTCGGCTTTATCACTGTACTCCTCAAGCTTCCGCCGATTCTCTTCACGGAGCTTGCTCATCTCCGTCTTTGCGTCCGTAAGACGCTTCTGAACAGCAATTGACGCTTTTCTTTCAGCTTCAGTAACTATACCATCAGCTTTGGTACGCGCTTCAGCAGACCTTTTGTCAGCCTCAGCCTCAGCTTCGAGTATCCTTTTTACTGCCTCAGATGCCATACTGAACCTCCTTTGCAAAAATGACCATCAGTCATTTGTACTAAGTATTATATCACTCTTTTTCCGGATTGTCAATAGTTTATCAAAAATTATTGACCGATATTCATTTTCGTTCTCCGGATACAGAAAAAGAGCTATCCCTACAGACAGCTCCCCTTTGCGCATTTCATTACGACTTTTATATTATACCACACTAAATATACTATTGTCAACTAGAAAATATTCCAAATCTGATAATTCTATCGTTAGGAGTATGAAACTTTAAAGCAAAACTGTGACATCCTCCCCCGCCTGTAGAGGCGGGGGCTTCCTCTCGCCAACTGGCGAGCAGTCGGTTCTCGTTCGATAGCACCAATGTACTAAGCATAAGCGAGCTAACCCCGTGTGCCCCACGGTTCTGTATTATTGGCTATGCGAGAACTATTCGCATGCCTTCATTCCTTATGTTTATTGCAGCATTTACATCTCT
>JAGCYM010000086.1 GCA_017960805.1 Ruminococcus sp. | reverse complement strand
AGCTATCCTTTAGTTTGCGCTATAGTCAACTGATTTTATTATATTGCACTTTGTTTGCATTGTCAAGTATATTTAGTAAATAGGAGCGCTATTCATCTCCCACCTGTAGAGGTCGGAGACTTCTAGCGAAAAGAGGTTAAAAAAAAGCCACGGAACAATGATGTGTTCTGTGGCTTTTTTCTGTTGTTATCGTCGTACTTCAGTATAATAGTACACTGCGAGCTGAGTCCTGTCGCGAAGGCAGAGTTTCTCAAGCAGAGTGCTTATGTAGTTGCGGACGGTACCATCTCCGAGATAGAGCTTAGCAGCAATCTCCTTGTTGCTCAGTCCCCCTGCAACGAGTTCCATTATCTCGCGCTCCTTGTCATTTATTCCGTGGGCGGCGAAATCGTAGTCGTTCTTTGGCTTCATAAGCTCTGGTATCTTCGTGATAATGCGCTCACCAAAGACGGTCTGACCGTTCATCACCGCTTCGAGTGCAGGAGCTATGCCGTCGAAGTCCTGTTTTAGAATGTATCCTTTCGCACCCATATTCAGTGCCTTGATTATGTATTCATCATCCGCGAACGTCGTGAGATAGAGAATACGTGCAGACGGATCCTCTGCAAGTATCTGCAAGCCCGCCTCGATGCCACTCATGCCCTCCATGCGTATATCCATGAGTATTACATCGGGATGGCTATCGCGGTATATTGAAATAGCCTCCTCGCCGCTGGCACCCATTTCAGCGACAGTTATATTTCCTGTGCTCTCGAGTATTGTTTTCAGTGAGATCGCTACGAGTTTGTCATCATCTATAACTGCAATATTCATATGTTCTCCTTGTTTTTAGGGAGTGAAGCAAATACGCGGAAGCCTTCCTCCGAGGGAGTGAAGCTGATGAAGCCGCCGACGCTCTCTGCCCTGTCCTTCATATTTTTCAGACCTATGCCTGTTTCGTTTATCTTTTCTGAACTTCCGTTATCCATTATCAGAAGCTGATAGAATGCAGGATGCTCACGGACTGATATATCAAGCCTATCACCGTTTGAATACTTTATCGCATTGGACACGCTTTCCTTAACAATGCCCGCAATACATAGCTTTACCTTCGCAGGAGCACTGTCCCCGATATCGTAGTCAAGGTTCACCTTGAATTTGTCGTGTGCGGCTGATGCGCTGTCCTCAATTATCCTTTTCAGGTCAAGCGAGTCGTCGTGAAGATCATGTACACTCTGCCGTATACTTGTCATCGCACTGTCGAGCGTGGAGCGCAGTTCCTCAAGCGGTTCCTTCATTTTCTCATCCTTGTTTATGACGATGAGCGCTCCCGACTGAAGCAGCGAGCGCGTGAGCATGTGCCCGACATTATCGTGTATCTCACGAGCGATACGATTTCGCTCACGCAGAGTGGCGATACGGACTTCGTTGTCTTGTGCGTCGGCGAGCTCACGGTTACGGTCGTCGAGCTCAAGGTTTTTCTCTGCGACCTCGTCACGCTTCGAGCGCAGTATGTTGACCTGCTCCTCAAGTCTGAACACGCGTATGTAGAATACTGCCGCAACAAACAGTCCCGCAAGCAGAATAACTATCTGCACATTCCTGAAGTGGTCAAGCCTGAACAGAACCGTACACATTGGAAGAACAGCCCACCATTTTTTCATTCTGAGTGAGTCATACATTATCAGCGGAGCTCCGCACGCAAGCTCGGGAAGAAATATGCACCCGCATGAATACACAAGCGGGAATACAAAACTGAATCTGGTGTTTCTCAGTACCTCTGCGACCGAGGACGCGATAAGGAGCAGGAGCAGACCCGCCACTGAAACAATGGAACTATCCGAGAACGAGAAACAAATGCCGCACAAAAATAGCAGTGCGAGCTTGTCGAGTATCAAACCCATCTGCCTGCTCCTTTCTTAATAATGGTATAATTATACCACATAATCAATACAAAAGCAATTACTCAGACGATTATTACAGTTCCATAGATCTATACCACACTTACACCACACGTTGAGAGAAAGCAAAAAGTCAATGACAACGCAAATATGACAAATGTCATGTTAAAAATCTGACAGGCGACACTTCAAATGCATGCTATCGTATGCTAAAATGAGTACAGTGAGAAACACAGATGCCATAAAGGAGGATATCAATATGGAAAATACTGTTGTAAAAATAGACAATCTTGTCAAAAGATACGGCGAGCTCGTAGCTCTCGATCACTTCAGCCTTGAGATAAAGGAGGGAGAGGTATTTGGACTACTCGGACCCAACGGCTCGGGCAAGACCACAACGATAAACTGCCTTCTTTCACTTCTCTCATTCGATAAGGGAAGCATTGAAATATTCGGCAAGAAGATGACTCCCGTAAGCTACGACATCAAGAAGGAGATCGGAGTAATCATGCAGAACGTCATAGTCAGCGAGGAACTCAACGTCTATGAGAACATCGATTACTTCTGTGGCCTGTATATAACGGATAAGAAGCTCCGTAAGCAGTACGTTGAAGAAGCGATTAAATTCGTTGGGCTTGAAGATTTCACGAAGTTCTACCCAAAGAAGCTCTCGGGAGGACTTCTCCGCAGGCTGAACATCGCCTGCGGTATCGCACACAAACCAAAGCTGATAATCCTCGACGAGCCTACGGTAGCAGTTGACCCGCAGAGCCGCAACAAGATACTGGAGGGCATACAGGAACTCAACAGGAATGGAGTTACGATAATCTACACCTCCCACTATATGGAGGAGATCGAGCAGATATGCACCCGCATCGCTATCATGGACAAGGGCAGAAAAGTCGCTGAAGGCACCAAGGACGAGCTTAAGCGCATGATAAAGAACACCGAAACTATCTCAGTAGAAGTGCTTGGACTCGGCGAGGACATACTCACAGAGATAAGAACACTCCCCCATGTATATGACGTCAAGTACGATGAAAAGTTGCTGGTTATAAGCTGTTCCGGCGGCAAGCATAACCTCATCCGTATTCTTGACGTATTGCAGAAGCGCGAGGTCGGATTCGGACGAGTTTACTCCGAGCTTCCGACTCTCAACGAGGTATTCCTCGAGATAACAGGTAAAGCACTCAGAGACAAGGAGGAATGAATATGTTCCTGCACAACTTTTTATATGAGATAAAGAGCTCACTCAGAGTCAGGGATCTCCTGTTCTGGCTGATACTCTTCCCGATAATTCTTGGTACATTTTTTAAGATTGCATTCGGTGACCTATACGAAAAGCAGACGACGGTCAGCACTATACCAACTGCGATAGTCGAAACAAAAGAAAACGAGACCTTCCGCTCGGTAGTAGAGAGCATGTCAGAAACTGATGAACCGCTCCTTAGTGCTGAATACCTTACTGAAGAGGAAGCATTGAAAAAACTCAAGGCCGGCGATGTCAAGGGTGTGATATACACTGGCGAAAAGATAACGCTCACAGTATCGGGCGACGGTGTTGAGCAGTCTGTGCTCAAGCTGTTCATTGAGCAGTATATGATACGCGAGAAGATAATCACAGATGCTGTTGCGAATGATCCGACAAAGATACCTGCAGTAATCGCGGCACTGTCCGAGGAGATATCGACTTCCGAGGAGGAGCCGCTCACCAAAGGCAACACCGACTTCTATATCCAGTACTTCTACAACCTAATTGCAATGGTTGCGATGTACGGCTCGATAACAGGACTCCACATCGCGATAGGACAACAGGCGAATCTCTCGGAGCTTGGTGCACGCAAAAACTGTTCACCAACTCCCAAATCGATAGGCATACTTGCATCGCTTACAGGTACATGGGTTGTGCAGTCAGTATGTATGTTAATTTGCGTATCGTTCACGGCGTTCGTACTCAAGGTCGATTACGGCGACAGACTGCCGTTCGTGTACATCGCAGCAATATGCGGCGGTATCATAGGCGTATCGTTTGGCTTCTTCATAGGCTCAATCGGCAAGATGAAACAAGGTGCAAAGGTCGGTATATGTATGACTGTATCAATGGTTATGTGCTTCCTCAGTGGACTTATGGCTGGCAATATGAAGCCAATCATGGCTGAAAAGGCACCATGGTTCAACAATATCAACCCTGCGGCGCTCGTCACGGACAGCATTTCCGCACTCAACCTTTACAGTGACTATGAAGTTTTCACGAAAAAGATAATCGTTATGCTTATCGAGTCTGCTCTATTCTATGTACTCGGTCTTCTTTTAGTAAGGAGGAGGAAATATGCAAGTCTTTAAACTGTATTTCAAGGTGCTCAGGAAGAATTTAATGACACCTCTCATATTCATCATAGTGTTCGTATCAATATCAATACCGATGTCGAAGGCTGCGTCGGCTGACAAGGCATTCAAGGACACTTCGCTCAAAATCGTGGTATTCGATGAGGACGGCTCAGAGGAGAGTAAAGCACTCACGGAGTTCATTGGCAGAAAGCACAAAATTACAGAGCTAGAGAACGACAAGAACAAGATATTGCAGGCACTCTACTTCGAAAGCGTCGACTATGTTCTAATTATCAACGACGGTTACGGCAAGAAGCTCACGACAGGCGAAACATCCGGAATGTTCTCGACGTATCACATGCACGATTCATATTCGACCGTTATGATGACACAGCTACTTGACAGCTATGTCGGCTCCGTGAGGGCGTATATGGCAGGCGGAATGGACGCTTCTGACGCAGAGCAGAACGCCGCAGATGCGGTTTTCAGTGAAGCAGAGGTTACAATCGCTCGTGACAAAGCCAGTGAGGACTTCGGTGCATCAGTATCGTCATATTTTCGTTATCTCGCATACATTCTCGTATCGGTCATCATCAGTGCACTATGTCCCGTACTGCTGAAGCTTAGCAAGAAGGAGTTCCGCTTCCGCACGAACTGCTCGTGTATCAGATCCTCCTCGTACTCATTACAGATCATCGCAGGAAGCGTTGTGTTCATCATGTTCGTATGGGGACTTATGATGATAGTATCGCTCACACAGAACGGCGGTATTTTCAGGGGTAACGCGTGGTTTGCAGTACTTAACAGCTTCATCTACACACTCGTCTGCACAGGCTTTGCTCTATTGATATGCTCGTTCGAGCCGTCTGATACAGTTGTTAACCTTATGACGCAGGTGATCGGACTTGGTTCGAGCTTCCTTTGCGGAGTGTTCGTACCGTTGTCGCTGCTCAGTGACAGCGTTATTGCGGCAGCGAAATTCCTCCCCGCATACTGGTACGTCAAGGTCATAGAGATGCTTAAGGGCACAGAGGCGTTCGACGGCAAGCGACTTGCGATGTATATGCTCATCGAATCTGGATTTGCGATAGCGCTGATGCTCATAGCTCTTGTAGTAAACCGCATGAAGTATTCGAGTGCATCGGTAAAACCTCTCGCATCTAAAAAAGAACGAAAGTTAAATAATAAGATCAGCATTTAAGATTACACTTTACAATCAGGCAGCCTCTATTCTTACAGGAACGTTCACTCCGCCGCTGCCGGACCACATTAAAAAAAGGACAGTCACACTGATTGTGGCTGTCCTTTTAGTTATTCATGAACCAGTTCCGTTATATTTCATCGCTCCATACATCCATATCCTGTAAGCAATATAGAAGAATGCTATTCCAAACAGCGGTGACAGCCACGAAAGTAACGGCACCTCATCCGGACGAAGAATAACAAGACTTGGATAATATGCAATAAAAGCTATCGGCATGATAAATGTGAAAATGAATCTGAATACAGAACTGAATATAGTTATTGGGTATTTCGCATAATCCTTGAATCTGAATGCAAGATCAAGTACAAAGAATGAATTGTGTATCCAGAAACAAGTTGCCGCAGCGGCTGTCTGCAATGCTATCATAACAAGTGATGCTGTAATAAGGAACACTATCATCTTAATAAGCATAAGCGGTGTGAATCCGAGTCCCAGCTTTATCCAGGAATAAATGATCGTGCCAAGTCCGAATGCTAACTGTCCTAGTCCCTTGATATCAAATACCTCCGACTGATAATAGAAAAACAGATTTATCGGACGGAAACAGTACTTAATGAAATCACCGGAATAAACATACTGACGAAGACTCCAGTTGTTGTCAAAGAAGCATTGTGCCGGTGTAAGCGAAACAAGAGAGAAACCATACAGAAACAGCATCTCATAATAACCCCAACCATTTATGGTCGAGAAATTGCGGAATAGGATCCAGAAACTCACAAATCCAGCAATATTAGTAAAGATCATTCCAATGGTGGAAATAATAAAATCAGCTCGATAGCTCATTTTGCTTTTCAGATCCTGAGCAAGTATCTTACAATAGAGCTTCAAATAGAATAATAGACCTTTTCTTTTCATTTTATCAACCTCCGTTCACTGTGATCTGCGGAAGTGATATCTTCCAGAAGAGCCTGCTGATAGCATATGTTATCAGGAACCAGATAAGCTGTGTTCCGATAACGATTGCAGTATCCTTTAATTCAGGTGACTTACCAAGGAGCAGTGTCAGCGGTGCGTTATATATTGACTGGAAAGGCAGGTAGTATACGATATTACGTATAGTCTCCGGGAAGAACGCTATCGGGATGGTTGCACCTGAAAGAAGCAGTACGATAACCTGTTTCATTATGTTGATACCCCAGATTGATTCTGTGTACAAACAGATAGTACCAACGAAGAAATCAATATTATAGTTTATCATTACCGCCAATACTACAGAAATGACAAAATACAGAAGATTAAGTCCAAGAGGAATAGCTCCGTGTGTAACGAAGCACACAACTATAAATGTCGGAAATAAAGTCGCAAAGAAGTTAACAACAAAGCTTCCGGAATACGACCAGAATAGATATGTTCTGTACTTCATCGGCTTGATAAGATCAAGTACTATTTTTCCTGACTGGATAGCCCTTCCTATTTCCCATACCGCATACATCTCCATAAAGTTGAATAACGCAGTCGCCAGAACAAGATATATAAGTGTATCAGAGAAGGTCATTCCGTTTACGACCTCTTGTCCGGATGAAGCATATATCGCCTTCCAGAGAAAGTATACGACTATAAGGTAAAGAAGGTTGCCGACAAAAATGATAACTGTTGACATACGAAACTGCAGAGATTCCATAATGCCAGCACGTGTAAGAGAGAGATACTTTTTCAGATTCATTTAACTCCCTCCTCATATATCTTCTTGATAACATCTTCTGTGGAGATTTCTTCCAGCTGCATATCACGAACACGACGTTCTTTCTGCAGTTTTGTGAGCACCTCCATTACTGTTATCTTGTCCTCATCAACGAGAATTGAAATCCACTCATCGTCTGCTGTTACCTTAAGAGAAGGGAATTCCTTTGATATTTCTTCTGACGCTTTCTTGAGATTGCCGTCAACTCGTATCTTTAACGTACGATATGATCCGAAGAAACCTTTAAGATGTAATATATCGTTATCATAGAGCATCTTGCCCTTATCAATAATTACGATACGCTGACAAAGTGCGTCAACGTCACCCATATCATGAGTTGTCAGTATTACTGTAGTATTCTTTTCCTTATTGAGTGCATGTATCAGAGTACGTATCTTTGCCTTCATTGAAACATCGAGGCCGATAGTAGGCTCATCAAGGAAAACTATCTTCGGATTGTGCAGAAAAGCTGCTAAAATATCACTTAGCGTTCGCTGACCTAGCGACATCTGACGAACAGGCTTATGAAGAAGAGGCTCAATATCAACAAGAGACTGATACAGCTTCATCATGCTGTCATACTGTTCATCACTGATCTGATAAATATCCTTAAGAAGCTTGAATGACTCAACAAGAGGAAGCGCCCACCACAACTGCGAACGCTGTCCGAAAACAACTCCGATATTCTGGGCGTTTTTCGATCTGTTCTTGTACGGTAACTTGCCATTGACAAGTATTTCGCCAGATGTAGGCTCAAGAACGCCTGTCATCATTTTGATGGTGGTTGATTTGCCTGCGCCGTTAGGTCCAAGGTATCCAACGATTTCTCCCTGATCAATACTCATAGTGATATTATCGACAGCCTTAACTATCTTATAATCACGCGAGAATAGATCCTTGATACTTCCCGCCAGTCCCTCACGACGATTGAGGACTTTGAATTCTTTTGTGATGTTTTTGATATCTATGACGGGTGCCATTATTTTCATCTCCTCATTTAAAAGTATTTTCTCATTATATCACACACCTAAATGCAAAGCAAGGAAAAAGTATTCTTTTTTAGTTACAATATTATTACAAATGCAGATATTCGGTGATATATAGGCTCTCCATTCTTCTTTTTTTAAATTGACAATTGACTTCCAGGCTTTTGTATGATACCATTATATTGCAAAGCAGATTGCTTGTCTACTATAATTTTGCACAAAACTATAACAAAAAGGAAATACCGCTTATGAAACTAAGAAAAGCATATGAGCTGGAGGTCAACAGTGACAGGAGTGAAACTGTCAGATACAGCTTTACTGATATACCGATAGGTTTCTTCAAAGGTCGTCATTCTGCCTATCAAAACGGTTCTGTCCCCGCACACTGGCACGAAGATATTGAAATAATCGTTCCTAATGACGGAGAAGTTATGTATAACATCAATGGCAGACTGCTTAAAGTCAAGGCGGGTGAAGGATTGCTTGTAAATTCACGCAGGATTCACTCATCTTCTATTGTGGATCAGCGTGATTGTTTTTATAACCTGCTGATATTCCACCCTATGATTCTGTGTGTCTCAAAGGAAATTGAACAGCAAGTGGTACAGCCTATTATCGGCTCATCATTTGATTATATCCTCCTGCAGAAAGGAACACCTTGGCACGAAAGAATACTTCACTGGTTCTCACTCATTAAGGAACGACACATTGACAAATCAATGCCTAAATCTTTTGCACCAATGGAGTTTTCACTGCTCAAGGAAAACGTGGATAAATCCGAAAAACCAGCGGTCGTTGGACTTGTAAACCTGATATGGAGCGAGATTGCAGGAAATATCACTCCTGATGAGAAACCGCACGCCGAATGTAATCAGCTGACATCAATAAAGGCAATGATATCATACATTGATGGGCATTACGCAGAAAAGATAACGCTCGATGACATTGCAGCGGCGGGCTTTGTCTCAAAACGCACCTGTGGTAACCTGTTTGAGCGCTTCCTGTATATCTCTCCGATGAAGTTCCTTAACGAACATCGCCTGAAAAGGAGTATAGAACTGCTAAAAAACACGGATATGACGGTAACGGAAATAGCTCTTGCATGCGGTTTCTCAGGGGCAAGCTATTACGCTGAAGCCTTCCGGCGGGAATCTGGAAAGAGTCCGAGCCAGTACCGCAAAGAGTTGGAAATGTCTGCTCAATCATAGTCACAAAAATACCAGTTACGTCAACAAATTATCACGCTCTCCAATTATGTAAATGATATTTCTCGATATGCCGCAATTTCAAGCAAATTCATTTTTGCAGAGGTCATGATTTTACCATTTTTGTCACAATAATAATATACAGAATAATCTGTGTACTGTATAATAAATTTGTCTAATGCATACTGTGTTAATAAAACATATGCAAAAAAATCGAGTATATTATTAAAAAGGAGAGGGGTCTTATATATGAAGAACCACAGCTTCAAGCGCTGTTTAGCAGCAGTTTCTGCGGCTGCTATGATGGCTACGACAGCTCCATTTGCTTCTGTTGCAAACGCTGCGGACAGCCTGACATTTGCTGATATCAGTGCAAGTATCAACGCAGCTGAAAGCACACTCGCAGGTGACGCAAATCTGGACGGATATGTAACTGTAGCTGATGCAGTTGCTATACTCCAGTACATTGCTAACAAAGACAAATATCCGCTCAAGGAGCAGGGCAAGCTCAATGCTGATGTATCCAACCGCGGTGATGGAATCACAGCAGCTGATGCACTGACTATCCAGAAATACGATGCTGGTGCAATCAGAGAGCTCCCAGAATCTTATAGTGCAAACTACGACGATCCTGCTACAACTACAACCACTCAGCCTACTACAACCAGCACAACTACTACAACTACAACTACAACACAGCCTACTACGACAACTACAACTACCACAGAGTCCACAACAACTACTACGACAACAACTACCACAACAACTACAACTACTACAACTACATCAACAACCACTACAACCACTACAACAGAACCCACAACAACTTCCACTACTACAACACAGCCACAGAACGGACTCAGAGATCTTGGAACACCTATGAACGCAAACGCAACAATGGTTTCCAACTTCAGAACTGGTGATGCTGGTGACTTCTTTGCTTCAAGCGGATGGACAAACGGCAAGCCATTTGACTGCTGGTGGTACGAGCAGAATGCTCAGATCAAGAACGGAGCACTTGAACTCAAGATTGATCAGAAGTGGTCAAACGATTCTAACCCAGACTGGAATCCTAAGTATTCAGGCGGTGAGTTCCGTACAAACAACTTCTATTCATATGGCTACTATGAATGCTCAATGCAGGCAATCAAGAATGATGGCGTTGTTTCATCCTTCTTCACATACACTGGTCCTTCAGATGTAGTAAACGGACAGAAGAATCCTTGGGACGAGATCGATATCGAAATCCTCGGTAAAGATACAACAAAGGTTCAGCTCAACTACTACCGTAATGGTCAGGGCGGTCACGAAAAGATGATCGACCTTGGATTTGATGCTTCTGAAGCATATCATACTTACGGATTCGACTGGCAGCCTGGCAAGATCACATGGTACATTGACGGAAGAGAAGTATGGTCAATGTCTGGTGATGTGCCTGTAACTGCTTCAAAGATTATGATGAACGCTTGGCCTGGTCTCACAGTTGATGACTGGCTCAAGCCATTCAATGGTAACACTCCTCTTGTTGCTCATTATCAGTGGGTAACATATGACCAAAACGGCAAGAACGGTCAGGGTCAGCAACAGAATCCATGGCAGGATCCTAACCAGGGTCAGCAGCAGGATCCTAACCAGGGTCAGCAGCAGGATCCCAACCAGGGACAGCAGCAGGATCCTAACCAGGGTCAGCAGCAGACAGGTATGAACAGAAATGCCACTATGGTATCTGACTTCACAACTGGTAATGCAGGTGACTTCTTCGCATCAGACGGATGGACAAACGGCAAGCCATTCGACTGCTGGTGGTATAAACAGAACGCTCAGATCAAGAATGGTCTGCTCGAACTCAAGATTGATCAGAAGTGGTCAAATGATTCTAACCCTGACTGGAACCCTAAGTATTCAGGTGGCGAATTCCGTACAAACAACTTCTATCACTATGGTTACTATGAAACTGAGATGAAGGCAATCAAGTGCGACGGTGTTGTTTCATCATTCTTTACTTACACAGGTCCTTCAGATGTAGTAAACGGACAGAAGAATCCTTGGGACGAGATCGATATCGAAATCCTCGGTAAAGACACAACAAAGGTTCAGCTCAATTACTATCGTAACGGCCAGGGCGGTCACGAAAAGATGATTGACCTCGGATTTGATGCTTCTCAGGACTTCCACAGATATGGATTCAACTGGCAGCCTGGCAAGATCACATGGTACATCGATGGTAAGGAAGTATGGTCAATGTCTGGTGATATCCCTGTAACTCCTTCCAAGATCATGATGAATGCATGGCCTGGTCTCACAGTTGATGACTGGCTCAAGGCTTATCCTGGTACAAAGCCTCTCACTGCATATTATAAGTGGGTAACTTACAATAAGCAGTAACATAATATACCCGATTAAGCGAGGACGCAAGTCCTCGCTTTATTCGTTGCAAGTAACGTATTTTTCTTTAGCTCCTGTTGCTTTTTAAACAGAAACATGATATAATAATTGTATCATCATCGTTGGAGGTACATCATGAACAGCTACTCCCAGCAATATTTAGCTTCTCACCTCTTCTCACGACGTGAAGAGGATTTTGAATACGCCTCATTTGACAGAGAAATGGCTTTCTACGAAAGCATCTGTGCTGGTAATATTGAACTAGTACGTGTATATGCTACTCCTCTTTGCAGTGAAGGGTATGGTATCCTAAGCAAGGACCCTCTTCAGAACCTGAAATATCATTTCACTGTTTCAGCCGCATTAATTGCGCGATTCTGCATAAAAAGCGGAATGACTCCTGAAGAAGCATATAGTCTCAGTGATGTATACATTATGAAAGCTGATGAATGTAAAACTGAAGCAGAAGTTCATGCAGCTCATACCGATATGATCGAAGACTATTCCAGAAGAATGCGTCTTGTCCGCAACAGCAACATTTATTCAAAGCAGATACTTCGTGTTCTCGACTACATCAGCGAGCATCTTCATTCACGTATAATGAT
Source organism: Ruminococcus sp. (assembly GCA_017960805.1). GTDB lineage: Bacteria > Bacillota > Clostridia > Oscillospirales > Ruminococcaceae > Ruminococcus. The sequence continues at coordinate 127,928 of JAGCYM010000086.1, read as the reverse complement.
CAATGAAGCAGCCAGACATCTTCATATCAGTTCTGCGTACCTTTCAAGACTTTTCAAGTCAGAAACAGGAATGGCTTTCAGTGACTATGTAAACCGCAAAAAGATCGAAGAAGCTTCCAGCTTGCTCAGATTTTCAGAATACACCGATCTTGAAATAAGCACACTTCTCTGTTTTAGTTCTCAGAGTTACTTCATAAAAATATTCAAGAAATATGTTGGAATGACTCCAAGAGAATACAAGAAGCGCTATCGAATGCCTGAATTCATAACAGAAGAAGGAAATGAAGAATAAGGTATTTCTACCGATTTTTTAAATAAAAATTTATGGCATCTTCTTTTTGGAAGATGCCATTGTTATTTAATATGAATATCCCCTTGAGCTTAGTATTTAGTCTCAAGGGGATAGCTGTTAATTCATCTCATTAAGAAGTTTCTCTGCACTAGCAAGTTTAACACTGATTACAAAGAGTTCCATTGCCTTTCCGAGGTCTTCTATCGAAGGATATGTCGGAGCAATACGAATATTCTTATCGTCCGGATCTACTCCATACGGGAATGTTGCGCCTGCTCCTGTCAAAGTTACTCCAGCTTCAGCACAAAGTTTAACTATTCTCTTTGCGCAGCCGTTCAGCGCATTGAATGAGACAAAGTATCCACCCTTTGGCTCTGTCCACTCGCCAATACCAAGCGGAGCAATCTCTTTTTCAAGTGTGCTGCAAACGAGATCAAACTTAGGAGCTATGATAGCCTTATGCTTTTTCATATGTTCCATCATGTTTTCAAAAGTACCGAAGAACTTAACATGACGAAGCTGATTCATCTTATCATAACTGATAATGCTGATACCCAGGAACTTCTTTAACTCTTCAACATTCTCCTTGCTAGCGCCCATTACAGCAACTCCAGCACCAGGGAATGTAACCTTTGAAGTTGAACCGAATATGTAAACAATATTTTCGTTTCCGGTTTTCTTTGCTTCCTCAAGAATATTAAGGATAGGCTTAGGATCATCTGTAAGATGGTGAATACAATATGCGTTATCCCAGAAGATACGGAAGTCCTTAGCCTTTGGCTTGAGAGCAGCAAATCGTCTGACAGTTTCATCACTGTAACTGATGCCATCCGGGTTAGAATACTGAGGAACACACCAGATACCCTTTACAGATTCATCCTCAGAAACAAGCTTCTCAACCATGTCCATATCAGGGCCAGATGCTGTCATTGGAATATTTATCATCTCAACGCCAAAAAATTCAGTTACCTTAAAATGTCTGTCATATCCAGGTACAGGACAAAGGAACTTAACCTTCTCAAGCTTAGACCAGGGTGTATTACCAAGTATTCCCTTGTTGAAAGCAATCTGAACAGTCCAGTACATGGCATTAAGACTAGAGTTTCCGAAAATTATTATCTCATCGTCATGAACTCCTATCATGTCTGAGAAGAATTCCTTTGCTTCAGGAATACCATCTAGCATACCGTAATTTCTTACATCGATGCCGTTCTCGCTGAGGAAGTCGCCGTCATCAAAAACATCAAGCATTTCTACGCTGAGCTCTAACTGTTCCTTACAGGGATTGCCTCTTGCCATATTCAGGGAAAGGCTCTGTGCTTTAAAGCCGTTATAGAGTGCTTCTGTCTCGTTCTTAAAGTTGATGAGCTGCTCCTTGTTCATTTCCGATAGATTCATGTCGGGACCTCACCTTTCAAATCATGCAAAATATGTGGCTTGTCAAAGCATTGACTGCCATCTAAAAGTATACCATACCGTGTTATTTTTTGCAAGTGACAAGATAACAAATAATACGGCTTTATTTCGCAATTTTTTAGCGCTTTCAGCATATTATTTAAGGAATACGTCTATATACGGCGGTAATGTGTACGTATGTCACGGACAGCTTTTGTGTAATATTAACGAAATTATATTGAATTCATTGACTTGTGTATTCCATTCTGATATAATGTAAGTTAGATAGATATAGGAATTGGGAAGATACTGAATTTGAGAAACGGAGGTCTTATCATGAAAAAGATATTCTCATCAGCATTTTCTCTCTTAACTTCTGTCGCCCTGCTCGTAGGAGCTGCCCCTTCGGTTTCATTCGCCGAGGACAGTAACACAAACTTCATTGATATTGATGAAGACGCCACAATCACTATCGGCGAACTCGACGAGCTGGCTCTCAGCGACGGAGGAACCGTGCAGATCGGTTCAAACTATGACTACGAAAACGGTGCATACAACCTCGGATACTACCTCGACGCTAACAACGCCGAAGTTTATATGAAGATGATGGCACTCATCAATCCGAGCCTTGACACAATAGTAGTCACGCTTCCCGAACCGCTGGTAATTGAGAGTACATCATGGGTTTTCGACATTAATACAACCGCTGCTTCAAATGCAGTATTTGAGGCATGCCGTAGCGGAATCGAATGTGCTTCATTTGATATTCCAGAACTCTTCTGGCTTGATGTTAACAACATCAGAGTCGGAGTACAGTCAGTACAGCAGAAACGGATCTCTTCAAGAAAATATACCTATACTGTTAATCAGATCACAATTTCACCTGATTACTATGCCGGTTTCTCATCTTTTGATGAAATCTTTGAGTATAAAACCTTACTTGAGGAAGCCGTAGAAAACTTTGAAGTAACTGGCAATACACGCTATGAACAGTTAAAATGCATACATGACAAAATAGCGAAATTCACATACTATGATGTAGATGGTCAGTTTTCAGGATCATGTCTTGGCGCACTAGTTGTTCCGGGCGTCGTTTGTGAAGGTTATGCAAAAGCGTTTAAGCTGATATGTGACCGTTTAGGAATACCATGTGTATGTGTCTTTGGCAACTACGACATAGAGAATAAGACTGCTCACTTGTGGAATTATGTCCAGATGGAAGACGGGCAATGGTATGGAATGGACGTAACTTGGGATGACTATGACGGAAATTACGGCTATGAAATAGTATATGACTTTTTCCTGAAAGGTTCTAAATCATTCTTTAATAAACACACAGAAAGCACTGAATATGCACTTGCATACTTCACTTACCCAACCATTTCTACTAATGACTTTGATCCGAGAAAGCCTATAGTTACAACAACCAAAACCACTACTACAACTACAACCACCACTACGACTACAACAAGTACTACTACTGAACCTTCAACCACCACTACAACTACAACCGAACCAACAACTACAACAACTATAACAACTACTACAATTCCATCCACAACGACCACTGTTCCCACAACTACGACAACTACTTCAGTACCAACTACTACAACTACGATTCCAACTACAACTACAACACAGCCTACTACAACCATTACAACTTCTTCAACAACAACCACAACAATACCTGTTCCTCAATATGAATACGGAGATGTCAATCACGACGGAGCTGTCGGAGTTGCGGATCTTGTCTGCTGCGCCGAATTTGCAATGGGAAAAATCCAGTCAAAATGTTATGAAGATATGACTGATGATAACATTGTAGATTCATTCGATGTAATTGTACTAAGAAAGCTTCTTATTACAAGAGTATTAATTGCATTTGATGAATTAAGCTAAATTAAAAGGTCTGAACGGTACAATCACTGTTCAGACCTTTTTTCATTTTTCTCTGATTCTCAACTCAGACAACACAGCTTTTATATTCTCCGGTCTCGGCGTTATTACACTCAGATCCGCTGCTCCGCTCGCTGCGAAAGCTTCTAGCATGGAGCGAAGTTCATCCAGTGACTGCATGTAATCCTCGATGATATATGTTTCATCAAAGCCAAGTTTATAGAGCAGGATAGCCGATATAACACCGGTCCTGTCCTTGCCTGCCGAACAGAAATACATCACATTCGTCTTTGCCGACATAATAGTTACGATAATATCATCCATTTGTTCATCAATCATATCCACATAGGACTGAGGAACATCATCTGGTGTATCAGGTATGGCAAATCCGCCGGTAACAGGCATATTCCTGTACGTAAATCCCTCTGTTTCAGAAAGCTTAGTTGGACGCTTGCTCACTTCCTCCTCAGAACGAAGATCAATAATAGTGGTTATACCATTATGCAAAAGCCAGCCTAACTCATCTTCTGTCGGATTACAAAGTGCGTCGCTCCTTATATAGCGAAGACTGTCGGGCAGTATAGCACGTGTATTGCGAGTCGAAGTTAACAGACTGCTCATTCTCCGTTTTCACCGAAAATCTTGTCAGGAGCAGTAAGTGTAAGATTCTGAATATGGCCACATTTCGGACAAGCCTCACAGTGAATAGTGCTGCGCTGCGGATCCGTCTTGTATTCCTCACCAAAAGGATAGAACAGAACATCGTGAGGAGTTGCTGTGAAAAGTTTTCCGCTGATAAGCTTTGTTCCGCATAATTCACAATTATGTTTTTTCATGATTATTTCTCCTTCATTTTGATGAAAATCCCTCCGACATATCATCGGAGGGATATATTCATTTCAGGATAAAAAGGTCATCAAACCTCATTTACCTTTCTCTTTACATAAGATGTATGGAGAACCTCGTGAGCCTTGTGGCTGCCGGGCTTCTCAAAGAATTCCTCATAAACCTTCTTGATAGCAGGATTCTCGTGTGACTGACGAAGAGGCATGGACTTGTCAAGGTTATAAAGAACCTTAGCTCTCTCTTCTCTGATGTCAACGAAGTTTCTGATACCCATTGGTACCTGAGGCTGACCACCGCCGTTTACACAGCCGCCAGGACAAGCCATAACCTCGATGAACTGAGCATCACACTTGCCAGCTCTGATATCATCAAGAACCTTACGCGCATTTGAAAGTCCGCTTGTAACGATAACCTTAACATCAAGATCGCCAACCTTGTAAGTAGCTTCCTTGATATCCTTTGTTCCACGAACCTCAGGAATATCGATAAGTGTATCACCTGTAAGAGTATTGTAAGCTGTTCTGAGAGCAGCCTCCATAACACCACCAGTAGCACCGAAGATAACAGCAGCACCTGTTGAAAGTCCGAGCGGATCATCAAACTTCTCATCAGGAAGTCCAAGGAAGTTGATACCAGCACGCTCAATCATTCTGCCGAGCTCACGTGTTGTGAGAGCAAAATCAACATCAGGAACGCCTGCAGCGCTCTGATCTGGTCTGCCGATCTCGAACTTCTTAGCTGTACAAGGCATGATAGATACCATAACGATGTTCTTAGGATCAATGCCCATCTTCTGAGCCCAGTATGTCTTAGCTGTAGCACCGAACATCTGCTGAGGTGACTTACATGTCGAGAGATGATCGAGAAGATCAGGATAATAATGCTCACAGAACTTGATCCATCCTGGTGAGCAGGAAGTAATCATAGGAAGCTTTCCGCCAGTCTGAACACGCTCAATGAATTCGTTAGCTTCTTCCATGATAGTAAGGTCAGCAGCGAAATCAGTATCAAATACCTTATCGAAGCCGAGTCTGCGAAGAGCTGCAGCCATCTTGCCTTCTACGTTAGTGCCTATCGGGAGACCGAATGCTTCACCAAGGCCAGCACGAACTGCAGGAGCAGTCTGTACGAGAACTGTCTTCTCAGGATCAGCAATAGCAGCCATTACCTGCTTTGTATAATCCTTCTCAGCGATAGCTCCAACAGGGCAGACAGCGATACACTGACCACAAGATACGCAGCTTGTCTCGCCAAGACCCATGTCGAAAGCAGAACCGATATATGTCTTGAATCCACGCTCATTAGCACCTATAACACCGATACCCTGTGTCTTTGAGCAGACAGCCACACAGCGGCGGCAAAGGATACACTTGTTGTTATCACGGTACATATGTGCAGCAGAATCATCTACTGTATACTCATTCTTAACGCCATCATATGTTGTAGCGTCATCAATGCCATAGTCCTTACAAAGCTTCTGGAGCTCGCAGTTGCCGCTTCTTACGCAGGAGAGGCACTTTCTGTCATGTGTTGAAAGAATGAGCTCGAGAGTCTTCTTACGAGACTCGATTACCTTAGGAGAATTTGTAACGATCTCCATGTTAGGTGAGCAGGGATATACACATCCTGCTACGAGACGGAAGCCTCTGCCCTCGTTAACTTCAGTAACGCAGATACGGCAAGCACCTATCTCATTGATCTCTTTCATGTAGCAAAGTGTAGGGATCTCAAAACCTGCAGCATGAGCAGCCTCAAGAACAGTAGTACCCTTGGGGACGGAGATCTCAACACCATTAACTTTAACTGTGATATTTTCCATTGATTATTCCTCCGCTTACTTCTTGATGATTGCCTTGAACTTACAAGTTGCTATACATGCACCGCACTTTACGCACTTGCTCTTGTCGATCTCCATTGCAGCGAGCTTTTTGCCAGGAGCAATGTAATCAGTTCTTGTGATAGCAGAAGCAGGACACTGCTTAGCACACATACCACATCCGATACACTTATCCTTGTCAATCTCGAAGCTGAGGAGGTCCTTACATACGCCTGCAGGACATTTCTTGTCCACAACGTGTGCGATGTACTCATCCTTGAAGCACTTGAGGGTTGAAAGAACTGGGTTTGGAGCTGTCTGACCAAGACCACAGAGTGAATTTGCCTTTACATGGTAAGCGAGCTCTTCGAGCTTATCAAGATCCTCGAGAGTAGCCTTGCCCTTTGTGATCTTGTCAAGGATCTCCCACATTCTCTTTGTTCCGATACGGCATGGTGTACACTTACCACATGACTCGTCAACAGTGAACTCGAGGAAGAACTTAGCGATATCAACCATACAGTTGTCCTCATCCATAACAATGAGTCCGCCTGAACCCATCATTGAACCAATGCTGATGAGGTTATCATAATCGATCGGGATATCGAAGTGCTCTGCAGGGATACATCCGCCGGAAGGACCACCTGTCTGAGCAGCCTTGAACTTCTTGCCATTCGGGATACCGCCGCCGATTTCTTCAATAACTGTGCGGAGAGTTGTACCCATAGGAATCTCAACGAGACCTGTGTTCTTGATCTTACCACCAAGAGCGAATACCTTAGTACCCTTTGACTTTTCTGTACCCATAGATGCGAACCAGTCAGCACCTCTGAGTATGATCTGAGGAATATTTGCATAAGTCTCAACGTTGTTGAGAATAGTTGGCTTCTGGAAAAGACCTTTTTCAGCAGGGAAAGGAGGTCTTGGTCTTGGCTCACCACGGTTACCTTCGATAGAAGTCATAAGAGCTGTCTCCTCACCACATACGAAAGCACCAGCACCGAGACGAAGATCTATATCGAAATCAAAACCAGTACCGAAAATATCCTTACCGAGCATACCAGCTTCACGAGCCTGCTTGATAGCGATGTTAAGACGCTCAACAGCGATAGGATACTCAGCACGAACATAAATATAACCCTGCTTTGCACCGATAGCGTAACCTGCGATGGTCATAGCTTCGAGTACAACATGAGGATCGCCTTCGAGAACAGAACGGTCCATGAATGCACCCGGATCTCCCTCGTCAGCGTTACAGCAAACATACTTCATGTCTGCATCAGGAACGATATTTCTTGCAAGCTTCCACTTCATACCTGTTGGGAAGCCGCCGCCTCCTCTTCCACGGAGACCGGAATCAAGGATAGTCTGGATAACATCCTCAGGCTTCATCTCTGTGAGCACTTTGCCGAGAGCCTTATAGCCTTCTCTTCCTATGTATTCATTGATGTCCTCAGGATTGATAACACCACAGTTTCTAAGAGCAACACGATTCTGCTTCTTGTAGAATGCAGTATCGTCAAGTGACTTGATCTTATCGCCAACAACGGTTTCCTCATAGAGGAACTCCTTAACAGGAGTGCCACCAACAAGGTGCTCCTTTACGATGCGTGGAATCTCATCAACGTTTACACGTGAGTAGAATGAACCCTCTGGGTAAACGATCATGATAGGACCTCTTTCACAGAGACCGAAACATCCTGTCTTTACGATCTGAACCTTATCTTTAAGTCCGTTGGAAGCGATTTCATTCTCGAGGCACTCGATTATCTTTGGAGAGCCTGAAGAAGTACAGCCTGTACCGCCGCAGACAAGTACGTGTCTTTCATATTTTGAAGAAGCGTTGCCATGAGTTCTGAGAGCGACCTCGCCCTCCATTGATTCTCTGACAGCCTTGAGTTCTTCAAGAGTCTTCATATGTTTTCCTCCTATAATGTTATTGTTTATGCTGTGTACTTAGCGAGTATCTTTTCAACATCATCAACTGTAAGACGTCCGTAAACATCCTCGTTGACTGTAAGAACGGGAGCAAGTCCGCAAGCGCCTATGCAGCGGCAAGCATCGAGGGAGAACTTGCCATCAGGTGTACATTCGCCACCTGCGATTCCGAGAGTCTCCTGAAGCTTGTTGTATATATCTCCCGAACCCTTAACATAGCAAGCAGTACCGAGACATACTGAAATAGTGTACTCGCCCTTTGGGTAAAGTGAGAACTGAGCATAGAAGGTAACAACACCATAAATCTTCTCAAGCGGAATACCGGTCTTGTCGGAAATAATAGTCTGGACCTCGATGGGAAGATAGCCATATATCTCCTGCGCCTTCTGCAGGATAGGCATCAGAGCGCCTTGAGTGTCCTTTTTCTCTTCAATAACAGCAAGAAGCTGTGCCTCCTGTTCGGGAGTACCTTTGAAGGGAACAGTGGATTTAGCTGAATTCATTTTAGATGAACCTCCTTAATAAATTCTGTGAAATAAATAACAAACCGTATGGCGACGGAAATATTATGACTCACATATCATTTTGTATTATAACATATAATAAGAAAAAATTCTATCGCTAAATTAGCCTAATTAGGCCTATCATCATTGTGTATTTTTAACAAATCTGCACTCTCAAACTATGTTAGTATATCATAACATTTACAAGTGTCAAAGTTTTATATCTATCAATATTTCGTTATTTTTTGGCAATCACCATATTTGTGTATTTTTGAAGAAGAAATTGGAAATATTATATATAATTTAACAGTAAATCTTGTTATTTCTATTGACAGGACTTATATTAAATGCTATACTTAATATTATAATAATTCATATAGCATCATTTTTTTGGGGGAGTTATTATGGATACACCTTACTTTGTTGATAATAGAACAGCAGCAGAATTCGCAAAGAATCTCACAACAATGAAAAAAGTCAGAAAGATCAATTCTATTGCTTTTTTCGTGTATTTGATCGGCGGTATCCTTATGATCTGCTATTCATTCACAAGCCTTGTCGGTATAAGCTGGGACTGGATCCCTATCCTGACAAATCAGTCCACCCTGATGAATGTTTCATTTGCTATGATTATTGATGCTGTTATTGTCTGTCCCCTTTCGTTCTATCTGACTTACCGGGCAAGCATTCTTCATCACTCACTTTCAGCTATGCTGGTAATAGCGCTGCAGGTCGCAAGCTTTATTATAATGATAATTCTGTTCACCAAAGGATTCTTTGAGCGAATTCCAATAGCCTTCTATGGCAAAGCAATCTACGCTGTTGCATGTATTATTACAGGGGCATTTAACTTTGGAGCAGTAATCAAATATCACTGGCTTGAAGAACAGGAAGGATTTCCTCATTTCAATCCCCGGTATGAAGAGTATAATGAACATAAACGTGAACGCGAAATAATGGATCCTTACCAGAGAAGGATGCAGGAGATACAAAAAAGAGCGGCCGGTGAGATGACAGACATCGGCTCTACTCAGGACCAACTGGAAAAGTATGAAAAAGTCCACATTCCCAGCGATATGGACAGTATATGATATATGATGCGATACAGCCGAGAATTGTATCGCATTTTTGTTTAACAAATTCATGTAAAATTCAAAATCAATGTTTCACTAATTTCATTGACAAAAATATATGATTATTGTATATTTATTTTGTAAGAGTACTCGATTTGGGGCAATTTTCGCCTGTTTTGCACTGCGGGTGAAAATGGCTGTATCGAAAAAAGGGAGGGTAAAACTTGAATATTCCGAACGATCCGGTAATACTTCTCAGCTATATAAATACAAAACTGAGAGACGAATACCCTAGCTTCGACGAACTGTGCAGGAGCCTTGACCTGTCAGCGGACGATATAGCTTCAAAACTTTCAAAAATCGGCTATTCCTACAACAAAGAAAGAAATTGTTTCACCTGACGCCTAGCGTTAGAAACAGGAGGGAAAAATGAAAAAATCACACCGCAGACCAATAGCCGTTCTGCTGGCGGCAGCTGTCTCTCTGAGCGCATTCGGAGCTTTATTCACTGCTTCAGCTGCTGACACAGAGGACAAAAAGGAAGTTAAGCTAGTCTATGTTATAGACGAAGATGCAACTCCAGGCAAAACCACGGACTTAACTCTGTTCGAGGATTCCACCACTTCTACAGGACACACAAATATTCCGGCAGGAACATTCTTCAAGAAAGGCTATGTATTCTCAGGCTGGACATATGATGATGTAGTCGGATATTCATCAGGACAATTTGTCGACCTTCCTGAAGATGCTGATGAAATTGTCTTTCACATCTGCTGGATAGACACAACACAGGAGAAGCACACTGTTAAATATGTGCTCGAACGTGATGGTATTACATTTGATAATCCTGACTGGCTCGAAGAAGAGTCATACTACCCCAATGAAGTCTTCAACCCGAACGACACGACTGTTTTCGTAGAAAAGGAAACTGAAGACGGAACCCTCAAATACATCAGCAAGTGGCTGACAGACGGAGAAAGAGTATACAGATACGGTACTCAGCTCGTTATGCCCGACCACGATATAACCCTCTACCCTATTTTATACAAGAAAATTCAGCTTACATATTTTGCAGGCGACGTTGACCGACTCAACGGCAATTCAGAATATTCATATGAAAAAATGGAGAGTTCATCTGACGAACTCGCTGGAAGAGACCGTTTCTCTCGTAACGGTTTCGAACTCGTCGGCTGGAAATCAAGCATAGACGGAACAGTTTACAAACCCACAGAAACAATTGTAATGCCGGGAGAAGATGTAACTTTTACCGCAGTATGGAATCCGGTTGAATATAAGATTGTATTCAATCCTGGAAACGGAGGTACAAGTATCAAGATCCCCGCATCTACAGATGAAGTAATCACTTGCCCTGACCCAGGTATCACTGTTGAAGGCAAGCACTTTGCCGGTTGGAAATCAACCAATGATGGCAGCATCTATCAAGCAGGAGAAGATTACAAGGTACTGGGAGCAATCCCGGGAATGGGAATAAGCTTCAAGGCTGTCTGGGAGGACGGCGACGCGCCAGAAGGCACAACGATCACATCCTCCGAAACTACAACAGTCACTACTTCTGCATCAACAACTGTATCTACAACCGCAACCGGATCAAACACCACAGTATCTTCTATAATACCAGAAGAAATCATCTATGGTGATGCAAACTGTGATGGAAAAGTAACTGTAGCAGATTCTGTTGCAATACTTCAGCACCTTGGCAACCGTGATAAATACGGTCTTAATCCGTCAGGCGAGGTCAACGCTGATGTTGACGGTGAAAAGGGAATTACTGCTAAGGACGCACTTGCTATACAGCAGTACGATGCAAAGCTGATCACAAAATTCCCCGCAGAAAAATAATAAAATCCCCGTCACAGTTCACTGAATGTGAGCTGTGACGGGGATTTCTTTTACTTATTTTTTCTCCTCAGTTCCTGCACGTGAATTCTTCTTTGCCTTCTTAACCTCATACATCAGAGCATCTGCCTGCTTGATGATGCTGTAAAGTGTTTCATCTTCACCAGGAACCTTGATAACGCTTCCGACGCTCGCCGAAAGTGTATACGGTTTACAGATTATTGAATTAATGCTGTCGATCTTCGTATTGAGACGTCTCTCAAAGGCAGCCTCATCTCCATCTGAGGCTCTCTGATGGAATACTACAAACTCATCTCCGCCGAAACGAGCACAGATACTGTCACTTTTCAGACATTCCTTGATAACATCAGCAAGTCTCTGAATCGCAAAATCGCCTTCATTATGGCCAAAATTATCATTGATGAACTTCAGCCCGTCCATATCTATGAAAGTAAGCATGATCTTACGCTTCTGGGAAACACTTGTCCTGAACATATCATCAGCAAGCTTTATGAAGCCGTTTCTGTTATAGACATTACAGAGCGGATCAATAACGTAAAGCCTGTTAAGCTCTTCCATAGCCTTATTGATATGTGACAGCTTTCGAAGATTCTCGAGTGAGTTACTGATGTCCATCGCAAACGAATGACACAAAAGATTTGTAATCGGGAAATCTCCGTTTGTAATAATGAAATAGCCAAGCGCTCTCTCCTTGAAGTGGAGTGGAATGAAATAACTTACATTTCCAGCTGTTTCAAGTGGCTCAGGATACATAGAACGGCATGTGAAGTACTCAACACAAGTTGTCTCACCCTTATCCCATATGAGCGGAGCAGTCATATCACTTTCAAGGCAAATATTTGCTGAAGTGTTTGCAAATGCATCCTGCCAGTCTTCCTTAAGACAAAGTGCAAAGCGTTCACAGCCTATATCAGCGATAAAGTCTCTAATTACTGCAAATGTATCATCTGTATTCTCTGTCTCAGCAAGTCTTGCAGAGAGAATATTCAGCTTATGGATATTATCGTTGCTGTCTTCTATTTTATTGTAAGTACGCTTGCGGTATTCGCTGAACTCACTTACGCCTCCGGAATTGCATCCGCAGCTCTCAGTGAAGACGCACTCCGCCTCCATTCGCTCTACCTCAAGCTCTTTTCCATCTATAATATCAAGAAGGACACGACATGCCTCACTTCCGGCCCGGTCAAGCGGACGCTTAACAGAAGTTAGTGCCGGGCAGTAGTTACGTGCGCTGTATGTATTATCAAAACCAGTAACAATAACATCCAGCGGTACACAGAATCCATATTTCTCCAGTGTGCTGACAGCTGTCAGGGCCATTGCATCATTAGCACAGATAAAGGCATCCGGTAATGCAAGTCCGGACTCCATATACTGCTCAATTGCTGCTTTACCATCATACGGACGGAATTCACCGTAGAAGATACGTCCCTCTTCAACAGGAAGATTATTCTCAGCCATTACCTCACGGAAGGCATTGAGACGATCAACAGCCTCCGGATTAGACATAGGACCAGATATATAATTCAGGATCTTTGCTCCATGCTCCTGAATGACATGACGTACCATATTACGCATTGCCGCACTGTTGTCGATGCTGATATTGATAAACTCAGGATAATCAGCACAGTCAAATACAACAGCAGGAAGCTTTGCCGTTTTAACATTGTTTATAATGCGTTCCTTAACTCTAACATCATTGATCGTGTTTGTCATAAGGATAACGCCGTCAAAATACTCAAGATTGGCAACATCATACATGCTGTACTCGCCTATATCAAAGACCTTACTGTCGAGCATCCCCCCATATGCCGCAAAGTAAGTAACATTTATCTTGCTTCGCTTGGCGAAATCATTAATACCGGTAATTATGTTATTCTGATATTCTTCATCAAGTCCCGCAACAAATACAGCTAAATTAACAGTTTTCCCCATGTTTTTCTCCTTTTCACAGAAAAGTATGTTGCTTATAAGTAAATTATATCACTTTTTGCTTAATAATGAAAGAGAAAAATACGAATAAAATTAAATTCGTGAAACTGCACACAGGTCATATTTCTTTTTTGTTGAATTCGCATACCCTGATACTATTTACATTTCTATTCTTTTGTGTTAAAATGATTTTATGTGATTTATGGCTTTACAGCTTTATCGCTTTGAATCGTTCAAAGTCTTATCAATACAGAAAGGACATACTAAAATGCCAATTACGGAATTGCTAGAAAGAAACGCCCAGCTTTACGGCAGTGATGTTGCTCTCGTTGAGGTAAACCCTGAGATTACAGAGATGCGTCGTAAGACTTGGAAGGAGTATGAGCTCATCGAGCCAAGCCCTGAATGCCGTTATCGCCGTGAAATAACATGGAAGGTCTTTGACGAAAAGGCTAACCGCTTTGCCAACATGCTGCTGGACAGAGGTGTTCAGAAAGGTGACAAGGTCGGAATACTGCTTATGAACTGCCTCGAATGGCTTCCCATCTACTTTGGAATTCTTAAAACAGGTGCTCTGGCTGTACCTCTCAATTTCCGATATACAGCAGATGAGATAAAGTATTGCCTTGATCTCGCTGAAGTTGACATTCTCATGTTCGGACCTGAATTCATAGGCCGTGTTGAGGAGATCGCTGAGGACATCAGCAAGAACCGTCTTCTCTTCTACGTCGGAGAAGGCTGTCCTTCTTTCGCTGAGCACTATGACAGCAATGTTGCCAACTCATCAAGTGAAGCTCCAAATATCAAGCTTACTGATGACGATGATGCGGCTATATATTTCTCATCCGGAACAACCGGATTCCCAAAAGCTATTCTCCATAAGCACCGCAGTCTCGTCCACTCTGCCAAGTGTGAGCAGAACCACCATGGTCAGACACGTGATGATGTATTCCTCTGCATTCCTCCGCTCTATCATACAGGAGCGAAAATGCACTGGTTCGGAAGCCTTCAATCAGGAAGTAAGGCTGTACTGCTCAAAGGCGTAAAGCCAAAGTCAATCATTGAAACAGTTTCAAATGAACTTTGTACAATTGTCTGGCTTCTCGTTCCGTGGGCACAGGATATCCTCGACGCGATCGACCGAGGAGAAATAGATACAACCCAGTATGATCTCTCCCAGTGGAGACTCATGCATATAGGCGCACAGCCCGTTCCTCCGTCGCTTATCGCACGCTGGAAAGAACATTTCCCGAATCATCAGTATGACACAAACTATGGTCTCAGTGAGTCCATCGGACCAGGCTGTGTTCATCTCGGTGTTGAAAACATCCACAAGGTTGGTGCTATAGGAAAGGCCGGCTTTGGCTGGGAAGTTAAGATTGCTGATGAAAACGGCAATACAGTAGAGCGCGGACAGGTCGGAGAGCTCTATGTCAAGGGACCAGGAGTAATGACCTGCTACTACCATGACGAAAAGGCAACAGCCGAAACTCTTAAGGGCGGCTGGCTCCTTACAGGTGATATGGCTCAGGAAGATGAAGATGGTTTCATTTATCTTGTTGACCGTAAGAAGGACGTTATCATCAGCGGAGGAGAAAATCTCTACCCAGTACAGATCGAGGACTTCCTGCGTGCACACCCGGCTGTAAAGGATGTTGCTGTTATAGGTCTTCCTGACAAACGTCTGGGTGAAATTGCTGCTGCTATTATTTCAATAAAGGATGGCATGACATGTACAGAAGATGAGATCAACACCTTCTGCCAGAAGATGCCACGATACAAGAGACCTCACAAAGTAATCTTTGCTGACGTTCCGAGAAATCCAACCGGAAAGATCGAAAAGCCTAAGCTTCGCGAGATCTACTGCGGCGAGAGCCTTGTGGCAAAGCAGATAAAGAATTAAGACATCACAGTGCAGGCCCCGAAATGTCTGCACTGTTTTTTTGAAAGGAATAGTTTTTATGAATACTATTGAAGAAGTCAGAGAGTATTTTAAAAATGACAAATTCGCTTCTGACGCAGGAATGGTGATCGACGAGATAGGTGATCACAGTTCAGTATGCAGCATGGTGATCGATGGAAGACATCTGAACGCTATGGGCAATGTCATGGGAGGCGTTCACTATACACTTGCCGATTTTGCTTTTGCAGTCGCTTCAAACTGGCAGCAACCAGGCGTTGTAGGGATCAACAACAGCATCGCTTATCTCTCAGCTGTTAAAGGCAAAAAGCTTATAGCTCGTGCCTCTATGATCAAGGACGGAAGATCAACATGTTTATACAATGTAGATATAACAGATGATCTTGGAACAAAAGTCGCAAACGTGCAATGCATGGGCTTCCACGTTAAATAAGAAAACAAGCGTATATTTCGGACAAATATTGCGAAAAGCATTGACTTTTTCCGACAAAGGGTATATAATAACAGTCGCGTGAAAACTTCAACAGGAGTGCTTTTTATGGATCAAATCGAAATATACCTAAGCAAACTAGCCTCACAAAAAGAACTTTATGCTGAGGCTGCAAAAAAGCTCGGTAAAGAACATATTTCTGACAGTGATGAGCTCCTCGGAATTCTTAATTCCGTAAGCGATGACATAAAATACATGATTTATGAGTCTAATGAGGATATTATCAACGACTCTGTACGCGAGATAATAAGTGTCTTCAGCGAAGCCGAAAAGAATAACCCCCATATTTCCATGGAGGTTATTGAAGATGAATTCTTGAATCTCATTGACAGTGAAGCAAGACTCACATCAGAATCAAAACCGCGCAGCCTGGTACACCGTGATGGTGAACTCCATCCCGCAGTACATATATGGATCATCAAACGTAAGGACATGGGTATATATGTTCTTCTCCAGAAACGTTCGCATGAGAAGCGCATTTCTCCTGACTGCTTTGATGTTTCTGCAGCAGGACATGTTGGACAGGGCGAAGAATTTCGCAGCACAGCAGTCCGTGAGACAGCTGAGGAACTCGGACTTAAGATACATGGAAGCCGTCTGGAACTTATTGGCCTTCTCAGAAGCAGTTACACTGCTGAAGGTATAAATGACAATGAACTCCGTGCGGTTTATCTTTGCCGCGAAGACGTTGACGTTGACAGACTGGTTCTCCAGTCATCAGAAGTATCTGATGTATGCTGGGCTGAGATCGACGAACTGCTCGCTGTAATGGACGATGGCAGTTTCAAGCACTGTATATCTCTGGACGAACTCGCACTGATAAAAAAAGCTGTTTTCTGAAAATAAATAGCGGAAGGGGTTTGAATCACATCAATCCCCTTCCGCTTTTCTTATAGTATTCCTAGGCCGTCAAGCAGTAGTTTGGTTCCGATTAGAATAAGTACTACACCACCGGCAAACTCCGCTTTTTTCTCATACTTGCTTCCGAATCTGTTGCCTATTCCGACACCGATCAGACTGGTAACAAAGGTAATAGCTCCAATTACAATTACGGAACTAATAACAGGAGTTTTCTGTGCGGCGAAAACAACTCCGACAGCAAGCGCATCAATACTTGTAGCAATTGCAAGTACGAAAAGCTCGCCTATATTTAGCTTGTACTCTGCCTGAGCCTCATCCTCATCGCCGCCGCGAAGTACTTCAAATATCATTTTACCGCCTATAAATCCCAGAAGAATAAAAGCTACCCAATGGCTGTATCTGCTGATGAATGACTCGAATCTGCTTCCGAGAAAATAACCGATTAAAGGCATCCCTCCCTGGAAAACTCCGAAGAATAATGCTGTCAGAAACGCTCCCTTATAATCAATTTTTTTCATACTCAGTCCCTTACAGACTGAAACTGAAAACGCATCCATAGCCAAACCTAGTGAAAGAAGGATCAATTCTGTTAACGTCATATTTTTTACCTCACAAAACAAAAAAATTCGGGCATTACCATACCCGAACTTACAGACCCAGGTACAGCAATAAAGCTATACATGAGTCTCATTATTTAATACAAAACCGGACTGCAGATAAGCAGTCAGTATGTCGGCTTGCAACGCCCCAAAGCGCTAACTACTCCCTCATCTGACAGCATTTATTATACAGTATATTCATAATAAAGTCAATTCAAGACAGTTTGCACGAAATAACATCATAGCGTATACGTAAAGATATAATCATCCATAACATAACCGTTTCCAATGTCAGTTACAACCTGATCAGTTATCTCAAAACCAGTTTTTTTATAGACAGCTATCGCTCGGTCATTATGCTTGTTAACAGTCAGATATACATATCTCTTTCCAGCAGAACGAGCTTCTTTGAAAACACGTTCAATCATGAGTGAAGCGATTCCCTGTCCACGCTTGTCGCTTCTCAGATAGAGCTTACTCAGAAAGAAACGATCGTCGCTTTCTGGCTTAACAGCAATGTATCCACATAAGTCGTCACCATCGTATACAGAAAGATATGCATATGACTGCTCCTCAATCTGACGGCACATTGCGTCAAGGGACTGGAATTTTTCAATCATATAATCTATCTGTCCCTCACTTATTATATCAACAAAGCATTCATGCCATATGGCATCTGCTAGTTCGGCAACCCTCCGGAGTTCCGGAAGGTATTTGACTTTTTTGATTTCGACTGTCATAACCTGACTCCTTTTTATTATGCCCGGAAAAATCCCCTATATTCAACATAAGGACGGCCTAAGGCCGTCCTTAATGATAATTATTCCTCTTCAGGCATTTCCCAGTTATGGTAAACGTTCTGAACATCATCGTTGTCTTCTAGATGCTCAAGAAGGAGGTTCATCTTCTTGATGTGATCCTCATCAGTGAGTGTTGTATAAGTTGCAGGAACCATTTCAGCTTCAGCTGAAAGTACATTGTATCCCTTTGCAGTAAGAGCTTCTCTGAGAGCAGAAACATTCTCAGGAGCGCACTCTATCTCAACACTGTCCTCAGAGATGTCGAAATCATCACCGCCGCACTCGAATACGTCTTCCATTACAGCGTCCTCGTCAAGACCTGTGTTCTCCAGGATAACGATTCCCTTCTTTGAGAACATGAAAGAAACGCAGCCTGTAGTTCCGAGGTTACCACCGAATTTGTCGAAATAGTGGCGAACATCACCAGCAGTACGATTCTTGTTATCAGTTAGACACTCAACGATTACAGCGACACCGTTAGGACCATATCCCTCATATGTAAGGTTTTCATAGTTGTTCTTATCCTCGCCGCCTGCAGCCTTCTTGATAACGCGGTCGATGTTATCATTAGGCACGTTGTTAGCCTTTGCCTTTGCGATAAGATCACGGAGCTTAGCGTTGTTAGCAGGATCCGGACCGCCCTCACGAACAACAACTGTAATCTCTCTGCCTATCTTTGTGAATATCTTACCTTTAGCAGCGTCTGTCGCTTCCTTTTTACGCTTGATGTTATTCCATTTTGAATGACCTGACATAGCCTTTTTTCTCCTTTACTCTGAATAGATATAGTTCTCGTCGGTATCGTGACGAAGCTTATATAAACGTGCTATCTTCTCGTCGCGGTAGTCAAGTATCGCAACTAATCCAGCTCCTGCAATGAAACCGAAAACAAAGCCGCCTACTACTCCAAGGATAACGCCTCCAAGCTTGAGGCTCTTGAATACTGCCAAAACGCCCTTTATAAAGCTCATTCCCTTTACCTCCGTTTTATTATTATTCAACGGATACATCGGTATCCGCAATTATTATGTCAAACAGCTCATAGATGCGATCTGTTCTTCCGATAAGGAACAGATACCCGAACAAACTCTCTACAGCCGTAGCACGCCTGTACTCAACTGCGTCCGCATGCTTCGGAACAGTATTACCAGTAGCGTTTCTGCCGCGCTTAAGTACGGAAAGTTCCTTTTCATCAAGAACTTCCTCAAGCCTGCCATAAGCTTCAGACTGAAACTCCGCACACACGAGCTTTACCTTTGCAGAATGAAGCTTTGCAACGGGCATATTTGCGATCCTCAGAAGATATTCCCTGACAAGTGTGTCATACACACTGTCTCCGAGAAACGCAAGACTCAGCGGGCTGTAATTATTTGCTTCGCGCTCTGTAAGCTTTTCTTTTTCCATATTACTCAACAAAGTCAAATTCAAATCCCTCAATGCTTACGGTATCGCCTTCCTTAGCTCCCATTTCTTCAAGCTTGGCAATTATACCGCTGTTGATGAGTACACGCTGGAAATACTGAAGTGATGACCAGTCATCAGGATCAACAGTTCGCATGATCGGCTGGATCCATGGAGCATCAACGAAATAGACATCATCCTCAACTGTAATATCAAATTTCTTGTCAACACCAAGCATTTCATCAAGTTCAGCCTGCGGAATAGGCTCTGCCTCATATTCCTTAATAGGAGGCAGTGTGTCAAGCACCTCTGACACTTTCTTGATAAGCTCCTTCGTACCCTGTGTCGTAGCTGCGGAAATACAGAAGAAAGGTATTCCCTTCTCCTCGATAAAGCTGCGGAAATCAGCTATCTGTTCCTCTGTAGCCATATCACACTTATTTGCCGCAACTATCTGTGGACGCTGTGCGAGTTCCTCGTTGAACTTAGCGAGTTCCGCATTGATAATATCAAAATCCTCCTTGGGATCACGTCCTTCAATTCCTGATACATCCACAACATGAACGATCAGTCGGCATCTTTCAACATGGCGCAGGAATTCATGACCAAGACCTACACCATCACCGGCTCCTTCAATAAGTCCTGGAATATCAGCCATAACAAACGACTTTTCTTCCTCAGCCTTAACTACACCAAGAACTGGTGTGAGGGTTGTAAAGTGATAGTTTGCAATCTTGGGCTTAGCCGCACTGACTACAGAAATCAGAGTCGACTTTCCGACATTCGGGAAGCCAACAAGTCCGACATCCGCAAGAAGCTTAAGCTCAAGGGTTACTTCAAATTCCTCACCAGGATATCCGGGCTTAGCAAACTTAGGTATCTGGCGTGTGGAAGTGGCAAAATGAACATTGCCTCTGCCTCCGTTTCCGCCTCTGGCAAGCACTTTAGGCTCGTCTGTAGACATATCGGCCATGATTCTGCCTGTATTCGCGTCCCGTACAACGGTGCCTCGTGGTACCTTTACTATGAGAGGAGGAGCGCTCTTGCCTGTACAGTTTCTGCTTGAACCATTCTCGCCTCTCTCAGCAACATACTTGCGCTTGTATCTGAAATCAATCAGCGTCGAGAAATTGTCGTCGACCTGAAAGATAACATCGCCGCCTCTACCGCCGTCTCCGCCATCGGGACCGCCTGCGGCTACATATTTTTCCCTGTGGAAGGAAACGGCACCATCTCCGCCGTCGCCTGCCTTGATTTTTATCTTCGCCTGATCAACGAACATTTTACGACCTCCTGCCGAACATCAAACACAATAGCCTTCTGTGATCAAGAATCATTCCAAAAAGCTGTTGAGCATCTTCAAACAGCTTCTAAAAGAAAATCCCAAGCAAACGCTCGGGATTTATGACGCAATAATTTGATTACTGCTCTGTGTAAACAGAAACCTTCTTACGGTCACGACCGTAACGCTCAAACTTTACTCTTCCGCTTACTGTAGCGAATAATGTATCATCAGAACCGATACCTACGCCCTCACCTGGATGAATGTGTGTACCTCTCTGACGAACGAGGATATTGCCAGCCTCAACGTACTGACCATCAGCTCTCTTGACGCCAAGTCTCTTGGACTCAGAATCACGACCGTTCTTTGTAGAACCAACACCCTTCTTGTGAGCGAAGAACTGCATACTGATCTTTAACATAGTTACACCTCCGAAATAGTGATAGTGATTGTATTCGGGAATTCCTCAAGAATCATCTCAAACTGAGCCTTCAGCATACCAATGACTGCTTCAGAAACGTCATCCGCAACTGCAACGACACACGAAACTGCATCATTATCCGCAAATACGTCAGCGTCTCTCATAAAACCGTCCGTAATAATGTTAGCTGCCAGCATAACCGCTGATGATACCGAAGCACAGACGATGTCCTGCCCTTTGTCGGCATATCCCGCGTGACCCTTGACTCTGAAACCCTTGTATCTTCCTTCAGACTGAAGGAACTCTGCACGGATCATTTCTCTGTTCCGTTAAAGTGAGATTAAGCCTTGATAGCTTCGATCTTCACCTGAGTGTAGGGCTGTCTGTGACCCTGCTTCTTCTTCTCACCCTTCTTGGGCTTGTAAGTGAAAACAGTGATCTTCTTAGCCTTGCCGTTCTTAATTACTTTAGCTTCAACTGTTGCACCGTCAACATAGGGTGTACCTATCTTGAGGCCATTGTCAGCTCCGAGAGCAACGACCTTATCAAAAGTAACTGTCTCGTCAGCCTCAACTGCGAGCTTCTCGATGAAGATTGTATCTCCCTCGTTTACCTGATACTGCTTTCCGCCGGTTTCAATAACTGCGTACATTCATGGCACCTGCCTTTTCATAAAAACTCGCTGTCACAGGCGCATAGGCATGACTTGAAAAGCCTGTTTACAAGCGGCAATAATATTTTATCACAACGTCTTCCGCTTGTCAAGAGTTTTTTTGGGGGAAAATACGGTTTTTTTCGGGCCAAAGAAGGCTAAAAGACAGAATTACCGTTTTCAACAATTTCAGCAGTTCAATTTTGTATACATTAACAAAAATCCACGATGATAATCTATATATACAACACTTGCGGCAACTGCTCAAATATGCTATAATTATAAAGGTATACTGTCACAAGTGTATCATAATTCCTGAACAAGAGGTATTTTATGAATAGCAATATAAAAAAGCTTGCAGATTCAATAGGAAAAGTTATCGTCGGAAAGGACGAAACAGTATTGAGACTCATAGCAGCACTCCTATGTGAGGGCCATGTCCTCCTCGAAGATGTCCCCGGCGTAGGAAAAACACAGATGATAACAGCGCTCTCCCGCTCTATAGGTGGCAAATTCAACAGAATCCAGCTCACCCCCGATGTAATGCCATCTGATATCGCGGGATTTACTATGCTCGATTCCAAATCCGGTGAGTTTATTTACCGTGACGGAGCAGTTATGTGCAACTTTCTTCTGGCTGATGAAATCAACCGTGCTTCGCCGAAAGTACAGTCTGCGCTTCTTGAGGCAATGGAAGAAAGACAGATCTCACTTGACGGCGAGACTCACAAGCTTCCGCAGCCTTTCCTTGTAATGGCTACACAGAACCCTGTTGAAACATACGGAACTTTCCATCTTCCTGAAGCACAGATGGACCGTTTCTTCATGAAGCTTTCCATGGGATATCCTGTTCCCGAGGAAGAGATGAAGATCCTCGACCGTACAGAACATCATAACCCAATCCTCAACATCGAGGAACCGGCAATGCATGTTGATGATGTTATCGCAATGCAGGAAGAAGTACGTAATATTCGTGTAACAGAAGCCGTAAAGAAATACATAGTTGACCTTGTGGGTTCGACACGTGACGACAGAAATGCAACGCTCGGCATCAGTCCTCGCGGAAGTATCGCCCTTTACAAGGCTGCAAAGGCATTCGCATACATATATGAAAGAGAATATGTTACTCCCGATGACGTAAAATCAGCTGCAGTCTCTGTTCTCGCACACCGTATAATCCTCTCTCCTCAGGGCAAGAGTGAATTCGGAACAGGTGAGAACTACATTAAGCACATCATCGAGAACGCTCCTGTTCCTTCAATGTAAATCTGTATGGATAATAAGAAAAAACGCAAGATTCTTCTGTTAGGTCCAAACCTTGGTGAATCATTCAAGACTATCGTCGCTATTCTGGCAGTAGCATTCCTCCTCTTCATATTCACCTTCTACATTGATGGTGAGATGGGTATGATCCTGGTCGCATTCACACTTTTTTCACCGCTCATATCGCTGTTCTTTGCCGTTTACGCAAGAAAGCGAATAAAAGTCAGCATAAACTGTGACGGTTATGTTCAGAAGGGAAGCAAGCTTTCAGTCAATGTTACTGTTGAAAAAACCGGTCGTTTCCCGCTTGGCATCGTCGAAATAACACCTCGTGCGAGTGAAGTCTTCTCACAGAATGACAAGGTTTACCGCCTATCTCTCGTCAGAGATGACAAGAAAACCTTCACATACACTGTTGATGCCCTGACAGGCGGCAACGGTGAGATAGCCCTGGATACTGTATACTCATGTGGTTTCCTTGGCTTTATACGGTTTGCTCTCGCTGATGAACTGCCATCGCCTATAAGCGTTGGCGTTATCCCCGAAATACCTCAGATCAAAGCTTCGTCACAGCTATTCCGAAATATTGCTGATGTTGTTTTCACAAGCGATGAAGAAGAGGAAAATGATACCGCTTTGATGTTCTCGGCCAACACATCTCCCGGTTACGAACACCGTGAATATGTGCAGGGTGATCCTCTAAAGCGCATTAACTGGAAGCTGTCTACAAAGAAAGACAAGCTTATGGTGCGGCTCGATGAAGCAGTAGCTTCCGTACAGCCAATGATCGTACTCGATCTGTACAGAAACAGTACGTCCAAACCAGAAGCTGCCATAATCGCCGAAGAACAGATCATCCGTTCTGTATTTGGTCTGCTCTCACTCCTTGTAAAGCAGGGAATAGCCGCTACGCTCATATATCGTGGTGCCGGTGATGAAATCATTTCAGAAAGCGTTGATAATCCGGAATATCCCGAGCAGCTCCTGCTTAAAATACTGGCTATCAAGGTACTTCCTGACAAGAGAATTGATCTAAAGATGTATTCTGGCTCAGTATGTGCCTGTGTTATCGCATCAACAGACTGCAATTCCGATATTGACGCGATAGCCAACGCTGTAAAGGAAGATGACAATGTCAGCCTGATCGGCGTATCTCCTGAAAGCCGCAACCTCACGGATTTCCCGATGTGGTATCTTGACGGCGACAATAACTTTAAGTTGGTATAAATATGACTGATACTGCAAACAATAAGCGCGGCCTAAAAGCGTTTCTGATAAAAACACTTTTAGATCCGGTACTGCTATATACAGTGCTGCTGATAATGTCGATAATGTACCACTACCGGAGCAACCTTGCATTCCCTTATGGCCTCCTTGCCTATATCTCAGGATGGGTCGTTTTCCGGATATTCGACTTTGTCTACAAGCACCACATAATAGGATTCTTCGTCTGTCTGGCCCTATATTTCTTAGGTTTGAGCTCCGCTTATCAATGCATGGAAATAGGACAGGAGAACTACCCAATTACCTGGAGCCTGTGGTTCTTTACTCCTCAGGACTCATTGAAATACAATAAATGGTACACACTTGCCATTTTCATCCTGTTCCTTTTCTTTATGCTTTCCGTTGTATATTATTTCACACGGGTACGATACAGGATATTCATGAATTTTCTCATATTCATAATTCCATTTACCATATACGGTAAAGAATATGAGAAAATGCCGATCGGATACATAATCGCACTAGCAGTGGGATATGTACTGATGATGGTCAATTTCAGACAGCTTCACGAATCTCAGAAAGAGATCTTTATCAACAAGGGCGAGGCTTGGAAATCAGTTGCTGTATTCACGATGCTTTTTGCTCTGTTTTCAACTTTATTTCCCAAACCAGTCGTACATGAAGACCGTACAGTCCTCGAAACACTTATCAATGCTGACAAGCTCACTGATCAGCTTAATGCCATGCTTGATGTATTCCGTGACACATCATCCGGCGAGCAATTCAGAGCAAAGCAAAGCAACATTCCCCATTATATCATTCAGGCTGATGATCCAATGAGACTGAAAACCTCCACATTCAGTACATACAATTTCAAGAACGACAACTGGTATACAAGTGACATCGATTCATACTACCGTAATTTCGGAGAAAACACATTTGATATTGATTTCAGTTACGGGCTTGCAGACGCTGTATTTTTCACTGCAAAGTTGGACTCAGACTTTGCCAAGAAATACGGACTTGAAGAATATGCAGGAAAGATGCTAAACTATCCTAAAAAAAGTCAAGCGATCGTTACAGCCAAGTATGGCGTTATGAACGGCGGTGAATTAGTTCCTGTACCTCAGGGGGCAACCGCCCTTACCGGTACCAATTTTGAACACGAACTAGTGCTCAGCCGTTCCGGAGCAGTATTCACCAAAGATCAGAAATTCTATCTGAATGATTCATTCACTTTTGACTACATTCCATCAGACGTTCTGGCAAACGAAGAAAATAAACAGCTTGTTCAGGTCCTGGCTGAAGTTGAAGATTACAGCGAAATGCTGAAAGAAGGATACACAATTCTCGACGATTTATGGCGAGCTGATGATGAAACAAAGCATTACCGCGCGATACTGAATGTGAATGAAGCATTCTATGATGATTATACCGATCTTTTGCTTGATTACGGCAACGATCAGCAGATATATGACCTTGCCCAGCAGATCACTGCAGGATGTGATACAGAATATGACAAGGCAAAGGAAATAGAGTGGTATTTCATATCGAACGGCTACGTCTACGACCTCGATTACCAGAAAGCTCAGGGGGAAAATGTACACAACTTCCTCTTTGATACCAAAACAGGCGTTTGCGTTGAATACGCAACAGCTATGGTAATGCTCGCGAGAGCAGTCGGAATCCCCGCTCGTTACTGTGAAGGCTATTTGATGAACGAAGAACAGAAAGACAATAATTATTCAGCAGAAAATTTATATGCTGTTTCTGCAAACGACGGACACGCCTTCCCAGAATTATATATCAAAGGATATGGATGGGTCACATTTGAGCCCACTATGTCAAATATAACCAATCTTGAGAAGAAGAACACTGAAAAGAGCTCAACAACAGTGCTGCTCTCAAAAGCAGGTCTTGTAATGCTCGTTATAGCCGGAATACTCCTGCTTCTGCTTCTGGTTATGCCATATCTGACACACAAATTCTTCATTATAATAAACAGAAAACGTGAACCTGATAAGGCTGTGGCTGCAGTAATGCACCGTCTGTGCAAGCTTTATGGTATTCCATCCACAAATACAGCCGGAGAAGCCGCGGAATTCATATCAGCTACATCAGGTGCTGATATTTCAGCTACAAAAACGCTGTTCAGCAAATCAGCATACGGTGAGATACCTATGACTGAAGCCGACAGAGACACAGCCATGACTGACTACCTCAACGCTTATGAAGCTCTGAAGGAGAGTAAAAAGAAAAAACGCAAGCTCAAAAAATCCCCGCAGGGAGGTAATTGAAAATGCATGAAATCCTAAAGAAACGACTTCTTGGCACCGCGACAGCTGTCCTGACAGCTGTCAGCGCCTTAACAGCTTCGCTCCCGCAAGCAAATGCGGCATACAAGCAGGAGGAATACCTGACATGGAGTCAGATGGATGAACGCTGGAGTGAAACTCCAATGGGCACCACTACGATCAGACGTTCAGGATGTCTGGTAACATCTCTCGCAATAATGATAGTCGACTCCGGCTCGCTTGATGAAGCCGCAATGAAAAACCTGAAGATCGAGAAAGCAGAAGACTTTAACCCAGGTGTTCTTGCAGAAGGGTATACGAGTGTTGATGGTTTCTCCGAAGGAGGAGCCATCAAGAGCTGGCTCGATATTCAAAAAATAGTTCCCAGTGTAAAATGGGGATATGATACCAATCTCAAGAGTGTTGAAAGCAAAATTGAGATAACAGAACCTGATGAGAACGGTGAAGAAGTCACCAAGCAGGTTGTCGACAAGGCAAAGGTGGCTGCAGAGGTTCAGGGCCTTCTTTCTCAGGGCTGGTACATAATCGCGCGTGTCAATACCGCCTACGGCGGCTGGCACTGGGTATATATTCGAGGTGTTGATGGTGAAGATATATATATGTCAGATCCAGCAAACATCAATCCCCTTCTCTACGAGGTTTATCCTGATGGATTACAGGGTGAGTACTGGGCCCTCAGAGGTAAGAACTCCCCTGAAATAGAGTTTGTTCCGCCAGAAAAATTCGAACCCCATGTAGACATTGAAATTATAACACCTCCGAAAACGATGTACGCATATGGAGAACAGCTTGACCTGAGTGCCTGCGTTGTAAAACGCAAAGGAAAGGACCTCACAGGCACAGAATGGGAAGAAGATCCTGTTCCACTGACAGAAGCAGAGAATATAGCCCACTCGGTATGCTTTAATCCTGAGTATCCAGGAGACTATGAACTCAGCATCTGGACAGAAACCGAATACGGTTTTGGCGAGACTAATATCAAGCTTACAATATCACAGCCTATCGGCGAGTATTTCCTCGACAGTGTCCAGAAGACCGAAGTATACTCGTCTGAACTTGGCGGCAAACCAATAATGTCCCTGAACTCAGGCGAGGTCGTAAACGTAACTGAATGCCGTGGTAACCTTGGACACATCGAAGCACAGAACTTCACAGGCTGGGCTGACGTATCAAAGATGACAAGGGTAACAGAATCTGCAAAGCACATTAAAGGCGACATCAACGGCGACGGCATTATTGACAAATATGACCTTGCACATCTGAACATGTATATCAGGCGTTCAGCGTCACTCACCGAGGGCATATCGCTTCTCACTGCCATAGAAACAGAAGCTGCAGATATAAACTCAGATAAAAAAGTCGACGAAGCAGATTTCATTGCTCTGCTTTCGGCTATACAATAAGAAGGAGGCTTTTCCACTAATGGAATGGACCGAAGTCAACATTTACACTACCGCTGACGGCATCGAGCTGCTTTGCTCAAAGCTGACAGATATCGGCATCAAAGGATTCGTCATCAAAGACTCTGAAGATTTCAAGGAGTTTCTTGAAAACAAAAACGGCCAGTGGGACTACATCGATGATGATCTCATGGGTCTCACTGAATGTGAGACTTGTATAACGGTATATCTCCCGGGCAACGACCAGGGCGCAGACATGCTACACTCGGTCAGGGCTATGCTCTCTGAAATGAAAAGCACAGATACCGAAGGAATCTATGGACGCCTCGAAGCCGAACTCGCAAGCATCCGTGAAGAAGACTGGGCAAATAACTGGAAACAGTACTTCAAGCCTCTCAAGGTCGGCGATACTCTTGTTATCAAGCCATCATGGGAAGAATATGATAACCTTGAAGAACGTATAGTACTTGAAATAGACCCTGCTTCAAGTTTCGGAACCGGTCAGCATCACACAACACGACTCTGCCTCGAAATACTCGAAGGATGTGTCAAGGAAGGTGACAGGATACTTGATCTGGGATGCGGAAGCGGTATTCTCTCGATCGCAGCTATACTTCTTGGAGCAGAGGACGCAGTAGCAGTTGACATAGATGAAAACGCTGCCGCCACCGCAAAAGAAAATGCTCTGAAAAATAGCATTCCGGAGGAAAGCTACAAGACATATTTCGGAAACATCCTATCTGATGAAAAGCTTGCTTCAACAATTGACGGACAGTATGACATAATCACCGCAAACATTGTCGCAGACGTTCTCATCGCAATGAAAGACTACTTCAAACGCTATCTTAAAGACGGCGGATACCTCATCGTATCAGGTATTATTGAGGAACGCATGGAGGAAGTTCTTACCGCTATTGAAAGCTGCGGTTTCACACGCCTCGGCGTGAACGTAAAGGAGGGCTGGGCTGCTGCTCAGTTCGCTAAATAAGCATATTTCAGACACTTGTCTGTGAGAATATGAAAACAATATCAAAACTATTATAAATAAGGAGAATGATTAAAGTGGCTTTATTCAAAAAGAAAAAACAGGAAACCGAAGAAGCAGCTGCATCAGCAACAGCAGATCAGGGCTTCGACTATGAGGCAGCAGTACTGACCACACTCAATGCAAAGCTCAATGGTACACTCTATGATGGCTGTATCATTATGCCAAGAGGTATCACTATCGACGTAAAAATCGGAAGGAAGGAAGAACATGACGGCATAAAGAGCGTTCAGTTCATGTTCCTCGTTACCAGTGACAATTTTGATGAACCAATCATTGACCCGGTTGACGCTCATGGTCCCTCTGACCAGGAAGTAGTAAACATGGCTGTTGAGATATTCTATGGCGGCTTATGGCACCCCATTGATCAGTCGCTTTTCAAGAAGAATCCTGTTCATGTGCCTGTAACATTCCTTGGTCAGCATTACGACTTTGATATGTATGCTCATTCAATTGTCAGAATAGGTGCTCAACATGATAATGATCCCAAGATGCTCATGGCATACATAGCAAATGATATTCCTAAGTACCTTGGATCCAAGAAGTACTACTGGATTAGAATATTCCTTGCAAAGCAGGGTGACAGACAGATCGTTGAAGTTCGTGTTAACGGATCAGTATGTAACGAACTGACAAAACCACTCAAGGAATATGTTGATATATGGGATAATGCAGAAGGATTCAGATGTGAGAAGCAGTTCGCAATATTCGTACAGCGTGGTGATGACCAGTGTCCTTTCAAAAAGGAAGATGTTGTTAACGCAGCAAACTTCGCTCTTGAAAAGATGGTCAAGATCACAAATCCTGAAGAATATCAGGCATTCTGCAAAGAGCTTGATGAATTCACAGGAAACAAGGCTCTTGCTGCAGAGATAAGAATATTCATTCCCGAGATCTTCGCAAAGCTCACTCTTGGTTATGAGGAAGGCGACAGTCTCTTCCTTCTTACAGGTGATCCGAACAGCGAAGAAGGAGATTCAAAACTTGAGTTCAGAAAGACTCAGCTCCGCTCATATTTCTATCTCCAGCAGGTTATTCTTGAATACCTCAATACAAGACCTCCGCAGGAAGATGTTCAGCGTATCGTGTTCAACAGCGTTGCGTTCAGAGAACTCCGCAAGGCAAAAGAACAGGGACACGAGCCTAAGGATCTCTATGTTCCGGGTACTGCATACAGAATAGCAGAACCTGATTACAGAGTTTGGTAATAATTAATGAGGGCATGATGTTCGCATCATGCCCTCTGTTTTAAGCATAAAAAAACAGGCATAAGGTTGTATCCCTATGCCTGAATTCATATCATTTCTTACTTCTTGATCATGTTTGCTACTTCGTCAGCAAGGTTATCTTCCTTCTTCTCGATACCTTCGCCGCGCTCATAGCGGATAACGTCTGTTACCTTGATAGAACCGCCGAGCTTCTTAGCCTCTGCGTCAATATAGCCCTGAACTGAGAGCTTGTCATCCTTAACGAAAGCCTGCTCAAGGAGGCAGTTCTCTGTATAGTACTTGCCAACCTTACCCTCAACGATCTTAGCACGAACCTGCTCAGGCTTGGAAGCCATCTTAGGATCCTCTGCCATCTGAGCCATCATGATCTCCTTCTCCTTCTCGAGAACCTCAGCAGGAACCTGCTCACGGTTGAGATAAGGAGCATTGAGAGCTGCAGACTGCATAGCAACATCCTTACCGATAGTAGCTACTGCATCAGCAGAAAGATCTGTATCCATCTTAACGAGAACGCCGATGCTTCCGCCATTGTGGATGTATGAAGCGAGCTTACCCTCGAGTCTTACGAAACGACGAATAACGATATTCTCACGGATCTTCATGCCAGCGAGCTCTGTGAGAGCCTCACCAACTGTACCTGTACCGCCGCTGATAGGCATCTCCTTGAGTGCCTCAACGTCAGCAGGATTCTTCTCAATGATTGTATTAGCAACATTTGCAACGAAGTTTCTGATATCGTCTGTATTAGCAGCGAAGTCTGTCTCTGTGTTAACTTCAAGGAGAACACCTGTCTCACCATTAACAACAGCAGCAACAACGCCCTCAGCAGCAGCTCTGCCGCTCTTCTTAGCCTGTGTAGCAAGTCCTTTTTCTCTGAGGAACTCGATAGCCTTGTCCATATCGCCATCGTTCTCTTCGAGAGCCTTCTTGCAGTCCATCATACCAACACCTGTGGACTTCATAAGTTCTTTGATTTCTGCAACAGATACCTTACCCATTGTTATTTCCTCCTAAATTTATAGTATTCAAGTAGGGGCGGATATTCTCCGCCCTTACAATTAATTCTTGCTTATTCAGCATCCTCAGCAGCAGCTTCTTCTGCAGGAGCCTCTGTCTCCTCAACAGCAACAGCATCGCCGCCCTGTCTGCCTTCGATGATAGCGTTTGCAACTGTACCAGCGATAAGCTTTACAGCACGGATAGCATCATCGTTACCAGGGATAACGAAATCAACTTCGTCAGGATCGCAGTTTGTATCAACGATAGCAACTATCGGGATACCAAGCTTCTTAGCTTCAGCTACAGCGATCTTTTCCTTGCGTGGATCAACGATAAAGAGAGCTGCTGGGAGCTTCTTCATTGTCTTGATACCGCCGAGGAACTTTTCGAGTTTCTCTATCTCAAGGTTGAGCTTAACAACTTCCTTCTTGGGGAGAAGATTGAATGTGCCGTCCTCTTCCATTGTGTGGAGCTGCTCAAGTCTCTTAATACGTGTCTGGATTGTCTTGAAGTTTGTGAGCATACCGCCAAGCCAACGTGCGTTTACATAGTGTGCACCTGCACGTGTAGCCTCTTCCTTAACGGAATCGCCAGCCTGCTTCTTTGTACCTACGAAGAGTACCTCGCCGCCTTCTGCGGAAAGGTCACGAACGAAGAGGTAAGCCTCCTCGAGCTTCTTAACTGTCTTCTGAAGGTCGATGATGTAGATACCGTTTCTCTCTGTGAAGATGTACGGTGCCATTTTTGGGTTCCAGCGTCTTGTCTGGTGTCCGAAGTGAACGCCAGCCTCAAGGAGCTGCTTCATTGAAACTACTGACATTGTGTAGTCCTCCTTAAAAATTGGTTATTATTAATCCTCCGCATGGCTTAACTTACGAACAACACCCGTCGGGTGCACCAATCCGTAAAAGCGCGTGCGTGCGAATTGCTTTAATATTATATCACAAAATGCCATTGACCGCAATAGCACGTCCGCAATTTATCCAAACAAACTTTTGAGCCTGTTTTTGCTGGAATTTGTATGATATGTCAAATCAGAGCAACGAACAAGAATAGTTTCCGCTCCAACGACCTCAATTGCCGAACATGGTATTTCTATGTCATTCTCATGAGCCGTGAAGCTGAACGGTTTTCTTGTGCCATATATTATAAGTGAAGTGACTTCAGAAGTATCCGTATCAAATCGTATATCATCGATATATCCAAGTCGTTCCCCTGTTCCTAAATCAATAACTTCCTTGGAATGTATTTCCTCAAGACTGCAAATCATTTGAAATCACCTCCGCATACATTTATTAAATAGTATGCAGAAGCACTGCGCCCATATTCTGTTTTAGCGAAAGCGAACAATCAAAAAAACGACTCCACGAAATATAGAAAAGTGGAGTCATTCATTATTAAGTATTATCGCAGAATCTGCTTATATTTCATCTGCTAAGGAATTTACTTATTATTCCTCGTCATCATCGTCATTCTTTCTCAGAAGAGCCGCAACTATAGTAATAGCGGCTATCACTACTGCGATTCCAGCCACGATCAGTAGCTTCTGTGCCGGAAAGTTATCACCTGTCGCCGGGACTGCGGCTAATATAGAATACATTCTTATTTCCTCCTGTTATTAATTGTCTTTTTGGTAGCTGAGCAGCAACGCTCGCTCTATTTTTTCTACATAATTCTATCACAGAAGGAATGAATTGTCAATCACCCGAAGGTATGATTTTCATTGCCTTAACCATTCATTCATCTATCAAGTTAGAGACGGGTGACTCTGTACTAAAAAACTGATCTGGGTGATATTTTCAGTCGTTTATTCTCAAAATAATAATCGCCATAATAACAGCCAACGTCCCTGCTCTCAAAAGCGTAAGGATCTGATTGACTCTTCTCTCATACGGCCTTCCTGATGCATACATTTCCAGAAGTGCTCCGCCATCAAGTGAACTAAACGGCATAAGATTGAACAAGCACGCTGCAAGGCTTAGTTCTGCAGTTCTTCCCCCAACATCAAACACTTTAAGCATCATATATGTAATAAAATTCATTGCCGGACCGCTCAGAAGAACTATCGCACCGCATCTTAAATCCGATGTCGGAGCCGCTACCATCCTTATTCCGAAAAATGAAAGCTCTACACGAAGCAATTCTCCTCCTGTTGCCCTGAGCGCAACAAGATGTCCCATCTCATGAATAAGACAAACAAAATAAAATGACAGTATCATAATACCATCACAAAACATGAAAAGGAATGCATTAAAAAGAAGAAAAGAGAACCCTATATGTATCTTCTTCATCTTTCAAGCAACTCCAAAACAAGCTCAATAGGATTTTGAAACAGTTCTTTAGAGCTTTCTGCAAGTTCGCTAATTCTGTTAAACAGTTCTCCGGATATATCAGGCCGAAAAATGTTTGTTATCATCATTGCAGCAGCTATCAGCATACAGACTGCCGACTGCATAGCAATGATGTCATCTGCTCCTCCTTCTCTCCTCCTGCGCTCTTTCTCCTCTGTCAGCTGCTTTGTATCATCATGCGGAGGCAGAGCGTTCCAGTCATCCAAAGCCTTTGGTATAATATATGTCTCATTCATTATATCTTCTCCCTTTGCACATTATATTATATAATACGAGATACTATAAATATTAAGAACACAACTGTGACATCCTCCATGCATTTCATAATTAAAGTTAAAAAAAAGAAATATTTCTTTATCTTCTTGACAGTCCCCATTCCCTATGATATAATTTATTACTGTAATGTATATTGGCACTACTGTCTAAAGGAACTGATGGGCTGCACGATAATACAGAAATATTATTTCGGAGGTGAAAATCGTGAAAGAGGGAATCCATCCTACAATGTATAAGACCACAATTACTTGCCACTGCGGTAATGTGATCGAGACAATGTCTACTAAGGAGAACATCAAGGTTGAAATCTGCTCTAAGTGCCATCCGTTCTACACAGGCAAGCAGAAGCTTGTTGATACAGGTGGACGTGTTGACAGATTCAAGAAGCGTTTCAATCTCGAAAAGTGATCATAAAGCCGCTCACAACGAGCGGCTTTTTTCCTACTCAGAGAGGTAAATTATGAATTATCTGACTATTTCCCAGCCTGCTGAAGCATCGTTTATTGAGAAAAAATCCGAATTCATCGGATATATAGCTCCTGTAAAGAACAGCGACGAGGCTGTTGAATTCATAAATAAGATAAAAGCTATGCACCGTAAAGCGAGACACAATGTCTATGCATATATCGTCAGACAGGATAATATTTCCCGATACTCTGATGACGGCGAACCTCAGGGCACAGCTGGAGTACCTGTTCTTGATGTTTTGCAGAAACGTGGTTTAACAGATGTGTGCATAGTTGTAACCCGTTACTTTGGCGGAATTCTCCTCGGAGGCGGCGGACTTGTCCGTGCTTACTCACACGCAGCCGCACTTGCTTGTGACGCAGCTAAGGTAATGGACATGCGTTTGTGCCACAGACTGCAGATCACAGCTGACTATGGCATGTACGGAAAAATCAGCTATATACTGCCAAATTTCAGTACAATAACAGAAAGCTTAGATTTTGGAAGTGATGTTACTCTTGAGATTCTGGTCCTGTCAGAAAAACTCGAGTCATTGACAAAAGAACTGACCGAAGTCACAAACGGAGCCGTCATGATCAAAGATTTATGCGAACTGTATGGCGATTTTTCGTCTGTTATCAAGAACAACTGAAAATTTTCATTAATTTTTCAGAAAAAAATAAAGGGATTTTCCTCTAAACAAAGTATAAAATATATAGAGGGAAGAATATCATATCATTTGATGTCCTGCTTTGGCAGGACATTTCATCCGATTCACAAAAACAAAGCAGCAAGACTGCTTAATACATCAGATTTCATTGAGATCTGACATACATTTTTATTCGTAGGAAGTGATAACCTTGACAGTCAGAGAACAGTACGAAATAACTGAAGTCGGTATACTCAGCAAATTCGCCTGCACCAGTATCAATGAAGAGATGACAAAACGTGAGCGTCATGAAGACAAGTGCCCTTTTCGCACAGACTTTCAGCGTGACCGTGACAGGATACTTCACTGTAACTCTTTCCGAAGGTTAAAACGTAAAACCCAGGTATTTCTGTCTCCTGTAGGCGATCACTACCGTACCCGTCTCACTCATACTCTTGAGGTTTCACAGATAGCGCGAACTATTGCGCGTGGTATGAGGCTGAACGAGGACCTTACAGAAGCTATTGCTCTCGGTCATGACCTCGGGCACTCTCCGTTCGGACACTGTGGTGAAAAGACACTCGATGAAATATGTCCACACGGATTCAAGCATTACGAACAAAGCGTTCGTGTTGTGGAAGCGCTTGAAAAGAAAGGCGAAGGCCTGAATCTGACATTTGCTGTACGTGACGGTATACTCTGCCACACAAATAAGATCGCAGCAACAAAAGAAGGTAACATCGTTCGCCTTGCAGACACTATAGCATATATTAACCACGATATTGAAGACTCTGTACGGGCAGGTATTCTCGACCCCAAAGAGCTTCCTAATGACTGTGTATACGTTCTCGGCAACACCAAAACCAAACGTATCACAACGCTTATCGCCTCGGTTATTGAACACGGATCGTATGACATAGACTTCGCACCATCTGTCCGTAAGGCACATGATGATCTGAAAGCTTTCATGTTTCAGAAGGTCTACACTAATCCTGCGGCAAAGCAGGAAGAGGCAAAAGCTGTACAACTCATACGTAAACTGTATGAGTATTTCATAAACAATATAAGCAAACTCCCTGAAGAATATCGTATCATCGCCAAAAAGACTGATGCCGACAGGGCTGTCTGCGATTATATCTCCGGCATGAGTGACCGATACGCTGTAGATCTTTATACTGATCTGTTCGTACCGAAG
The DNA here is from genome assembly GCA_017960805.1 of Ruminococcus sp. Taxonomy (GTDB): domain Bacteria; phylum Bacillota; class Clostridia; order Oscillospirales; family Ruminococcaceae; genus Ruminococcus. The sequence continues at coordinate 91,539 of JAGCYM010000086.1, read as the reverse complement.
TTCTGGAAGTGATAATATGGCCAGAAACGATGAATTCTTATATGCCCTGAGAAACGCGAATCCCATTGAAACAGTCATGGGTTCTTATGTAAATCTCATCAGGCGTGGTAAAAACTATGTGTGCTCATGTCCTTTTCATTCAGAAAAGACACCGTCATGCACTATTTTCACTGATACTCAAAGCTTCTACTGCTTTGGTTGCGGTGCAGGAGGAGACATCATCACATTTGTGATGAAAGCCGAAAACCTGGATTTCACGGAAGCTGTAAAGCTCCTTGCAGAAAGGAGCGGAATGGAAGTTCCCGAAAAGAATGACCGCAACAGCATGTCTGCCCAGCGGCGCACACGCATTTATGAAATGAACCGTATCGCTGCTAATTTCTTCTATACCAACCTTCTCAAAGGTGAAAACAAAGCGGGCCTTCAGTATTTCTACAAACGAAAGCTCACTCCCGCTACTATAAAGAAATATGGGCTCGGATTTGCTTCCGATTCATTCAATGAACTGACCGGCATGCTCCGTTCAAAGGGTTACAGCGAAGATGAGATCGTCGATGCGTGGCTTGGAGGACGTTCACAGAAAACTGGAAAAATATATGACCTCTTCCGCAACAGAGTTATGTTCCCGATAGTTGATCTTCGCGGCAACATAATAGGATTCGGCGGACGAGTCCTTGATGACAGCAAACCAAAATATCTCAATACAGGCACGACACCGGTATTTGACAAAGGAAGCAATCTGTTCTCGATGAACTTCGCAAAGAATTCAGAACAGAAACGTTTGATCCTTTGTGAAGGATACATGGATGTAATCGCAGTTAATCAGGCTGGCTTCGAAAACGTTGTTGCAACACTCGGAACTGCCATCACTCCAGACCAGGCAAGGCTCATAAGCCATTACTGTGATGAAGTCGTAGTTGCCTACGACAGTGACGGAGCAGGACAGAATGCAACACAGAAAGCGATAAACCATTTCTCTGATGTTGGACTTCGTACAAGAATATTACATATGGAAGGTGCCAAGGATCCGGATGAGTACATAAAAAAATTCGGTGCCCAGCGCTTCAAGATGCTTATCGAAGGATCAGACGACGCAAACAACTTTATGCTTGACCGGTGCGAGGAAGGACTTGATCTTGAATCCGAAGCAGGAAAAGTTGAACTGCTTAAACGCGTATCAAGAGTTCTGGCAGGAATAGAATCCTCACTTGAACGAGAGGTATACATTTCCCGGACCGCGAAAAAATGTGACATCTCCTCAGAGGTGCTCAAAAGCCATATAAACGAACTCATCCGAATAAAGAAAGGAAGCCAGAAAAAGGAAGAATGGCGTACCATAAAGGCAAAGACCTCTTATGTTAAGGATGATGTCAATCCAGAAGCCACACAATTCCGAAAGGAAGCAAAGGCTGAGGAAACAATTATCTGTTATCTGATGAGACGTCCGTCTGACATTGAAACAATCAGAGCCGCTGCTCCGCCTGAAATATTTGTGACTTCATTCAACAAGCGGGTTTACTCCACTTTACTTGAAGAAATTCAGGGAAGCGAACAGTTCACAATGTCCCTTATCACGAACAAGTTCACAAACGAAGAAAATGGTAAAATAAGTGGAATGGAAGCTGCTCACCACGAATTTCCCATAACAGAAAAGGCGATGCTCGACTGTGCCGAAACTCTGCGCAGGCATAAAGCTCCTACAGGAAGCAACGGAGATATTTCCGATGACGATCTCCGCAGTTTATTCAGTCAGAAGAAAAAGTAAGGCTGATACGAATCAGTCTCCTAATAAAATCAAGAATACCAATCTTAAGGTAAATCAAAATTCAGGAGGAATCATAATGGATTCAAAGAAAAATACCATTGACTCTCTCGTAGAGCAGGGCCAGGCTAACGGAAAACTCACAACAAAGGAAATCACCGATGCTCTCGAGGAACTCGACTTTGACGTTGATCAGATCAACAGCTTCTATGACAGATGCGAAGCGCTCAACATTGAAATCGTCGAGGATATGAATGTAGACACCGACCTTAAGATAGGTATGGATTCATCAATTACAGACGACCTCGAGATGGCTCTTTCCACTGAAGGTATCGCTATCGATGACCCGGTAAAGATTTATCTGAAGGAAATCGGACGTGTTCCGCTTCTTACAACAGAAGAAGAAATAGAACTTGCACAGCGTATGGCTAAAGGCGACAAATATGCCAAGAAGCGCCTTTCAGAAGCTAACCTTCGTCTTGTTGTTAGTATCGCAAAGAAGTATGTCGGCAGAGGAATGCAGTTCCTTGATCTCATTCAGGAAGGTAACCTCGGTCTTATCAAGGCAGTTGAGAAATTTGACTACACCAAGGGATTCAAGTTCTCCACATACGCTACATGGTGGATACGTCAGGCTATCACTCGTGCTATTGCCGACCAGGCCAGAACAATCCGTATCCCTGTTCATATGGTTGAGACAATCACAAAGGTAAAGAAGGTTTCGAGCCAGCTTCTACATGAAAACGGTCACGATCCAAGTCCTGAGGAAATAGCAGAAAAGCTTAATATGCCAGTTGATAAGGTACGTGAGATCATGCGTGTCGCTCAGGATCCAGTTTCACTTGAGACTCCTATCGGTGAAGAGGAAGACAGCCATCTTGGTGACTTCATCCCTGATGACGACGCTCCCGCACCTGCTGAAGCAGCTTCACACACCCTCCTTAAGGAACAGCTCAATGAAGTGCTGAGCACTCTCACTGACAGAGAAGCCAAGGTTCTCAAGCTCCGCTTCGGCCTTGAAGATGGCAAAGCACGTACTCTTGAGGAAGTTGGCCAGCGCTTTGATGTAACACGTGAGCGTATACGTCAGATTGAAGCAAAGGCACTTCGTAAGCTTCGTCACCCGAGCAGAAGCAAGAAAGTTAAGGATTTCCTTGACTGATGAACAAAATAAATAAGCAAGGTCGAGACTACGGGCTCGACCTTATGCGTATACTCATGACTGTTTTCGTTGTAGGCATCCACGTTCTGCAGAAAGGTGGTATGTTCAAAGTCTGCAGAGATGCCTACCCAAGAAGAGGTTTTGTAGTCATGGGACTGTTTTTCGCTGTGACATGCGCTGTCAACGGCTTTGCCCTTATATCGGGATATGTCGGTATAAAATCAAAATACAGATTCTCGCGCATTCTTTGGCTGTATTTTGTTGTCTCATTTTATAATATATTGATACCTCTGGTATTTCACTTCCGTAGCGGCTGTGTCATTAATGAAACCGTCAAGCTACGCGCAATATTTCCCTTCGCATACGACGCAAACTGGTATTTTACAGCGTACCTGGGAATGTTTCTGCTGATTCCCTTCCTGAACGCCGCTGTGAAGCACCTTGATCGTAAACAGTGTCTCTCAGCTTTTGCTGCTATAGCAGTATTCTTTTCAGTGATACCTACTATACTGTATATGTTCTTTGATGAAGAATTTGATAAGAACTTCTTCAAGCTTTCATCAGGATACAGTACTCTGTGGCTTTCAGTTCTTTATATCGTTGGAGCATCAGTCCGCGAACACGATCTCTTCCGCAAAAGTGCCACGCTGGGCAGGACTCATATGCTACTTGATGACAACATGTACAGGCACTATTCTTATAACACTCGGATACTACCGTGCAGAAATACCAATAGAACCTCTTTCAAACTACCTGTCGCCACTTGTTATCATTCAGGCTCTCTCACTGCTAATATTCTTCCGCGAACTGAAGCTTCCCAAAATCGTATGCAAAGCAATCGAATTCGTATCACCGCACTCATTCAATATTTACATTATCCATACACAAGACGCCGTATGGGCAATGTGGCTCGCAGGACGTTATTCTGAGCGGACTCAGACAGCATTCACAGCCATGCTACCTGTGATGTTCATTTTCTACACGCTCTCACTGTTCGGATTGTCTCTTGTAGCGGACATGCCGCTCTACTATGGAATGATGCTATTCCGCAGCATGATCTCCAAGCTAAAAACAAAGCTGAATACCAGCAATTGACCTGAAAAGAGGTATCGATGATTCGGTACCTCTTTTATTTTTAACAATATCAGAGAGGAGATCTGCTTCACCAAGAATTTTTTGAAAGGTATTGACAAACGTTCAGGCATATGCTAAACTGTACATATAGAGATGTATACAGATATATACAGTATAAACAGGAGTACTCTTATGAAAATAATAATCAAAAACAGTTCCGAACTGCCGATATACGAGCAGATAAAGGAACAGATCAAAGCTCAGATACTTGCGGGCAAGATAACTGAGGATGAGCAGCTGCCCTCGATACGTCAGCTCGCCCGGGATCTGAAAATAAGTGTTATAACAACAACGAGGGTATACAATGACCTAACAAACGAGGGCTTTATCGTCTCCGTTGCAGGAAAGGGCTACTTCGTAGCGCCGCGAAACAACGAGCTTCTTCGTGAGCGTATGCTGTGTGAAATGGAAGAAGCTATCGAAAAAGTAGTTACAAGCGGCCGGAACGCCGGCCTTTCTGACGAAGAGATAATTGCGGCTTTAAAGAGTTTTATGGAGGAATAAGATATGGAAAACATTCTTGAGATCAACGGACTTAACAAGGCTTATGAAGGATTCGCTCTCAAAGACGTTTCATTTTCTTTGCCCAAAGGATATATCATGGGATTTGTCGGACAGAACGGATCCGGAAAAACTACTACTATACGTTCAATCCTCAATATGGCTAAGATAAACAGTGGAAAAATCAGCATATTCGGGCTCGACAGCGTAGATAATTCAGTGGAGATCAAAGAACGTCTTGGTGTTGTATTTGACAGTCTGTACCTCGCTAATCATCTAAACATCAAGCAGGTTGACAAGCAGCTTTCCCCTTTCTACAAAGACTGGAGTTCTGAGGAATTCTTCCGCAGGATAAAAGCTTTCGGACTGCCTGATAACCAAAAGATCGGAGACTTCTCAAAGGGAATGAAAATGAAGCTCATGGTAGCTGTAGCTCTCTCTCATAAAGCTGAACTGATGATACTGGATGAGCCTACAAGCGGCCTTGATCCTGTAGCGCGTGATGAACTTCTTGACATTCTTTCCGAATATATAGAAGATGAAAACAGAAGTGTTCTCTTCTCAACGCATATAACCTCCGATGTTGAGCGAATAGCTGACTACATCACAATCCTCCACAACGGCAAGGTGTGGTTCACGGGCACAAAGGATGAACTCCACGAGAAGTACCTCGTTCTGCGCGGTGCGGAGGAGGACATCTCTTCAGCTCTGCGCGAGAAGTGCATTGGATTCCACGCCTACAGAAACGGCTTCGACGCTCTAATATCCTCAGATCTGCTCGGCGAGATACCGAAGGAGCTTGAGACGGAGAAGGCTTCCATAGACGAGATACTCGTCTACATCGCAAAGGAGGACGGACATGGACGAGATTAAAAAGATGATACGGTTCGACTACGTCAACTGTATCGATATCGGCGGCAAATATGCATTCATCTTCGCCGCGCTGATATTTGCGGCGTGTCTGCTCGGAACGTATCCTGCTGCTATCGGCTTCATAATAGCTCCGCTGGCGCTGTTCTCGCCCATCGAGGCTGTACGCAAGGGTGACTTTATGAAGATATACGGGCTTCTGCCCGTTAAACGCGAATCCGTCATAAAGGCGCTGTTCGCAGAGATTATCATACCGCAGATCGTCGGTGGCATCCTTGGCGAGCTCTGCCTGCTCATATCGAGAGCCATCGGAGAATCAGGCATCCTCCCTAACTTCATACAGGAGCACACCTACGACAGTACAACAGCCAGCATAGAGAATACGGGTCTCAATTACAGCAACTGGTTCGTGCTGCTGGCGGCGGGACTTGCTATTCTAACGTCAATAATCTGTCTATTCTACGCGATAAAGGAGATAAAGGGCGATACAGTAGCTATCATTATATGCATACCGTTCTTAGTGATTATGTGCGCGGTGATGATACTCTATTTCATCACGCTCGACTATGGCATACTGCCGCTCCCGCAGGATTTCCTGCCTACGAATCCCGTGCTCGTCACACTTATCGTTGTATCCTGCTTCGCGGTATTCATCGCGTTCGGCTGGATGTTGTGCCGACTGACGATAAAGCTGACCGCTGACAAGGAAATGTGAGGTGTCGACATGAAACGAATAATTAACATTATACGGCTCGACATTATCGCTATGAGGGCAAAAAAACTGAGCCCGTGGAAGCTGTTCGCAGCTGTGACGTTGCTGTCACTGGTTCTCGGACTTATCTCGCCTATCTTCCTGTATTTTCTGCTTTTCGCTATCTCCTTCACAGCGGCACAGGCTATGATAGACCTCAACAATAAGTACGAGGGCGAGATGACCTACGCTGTCATTCCCGCGACAAGGAAGCAGATAGTCATCGCGAGGTATGCACTCGTAATGCTGGTGCTGACCATCGTGGGAGCGCTATCCCTCATTATCCTGAAGATAAGATTCGCAATGGGTATCAGCATTTTCATTGACGATTCGCTGTCCGAGGTGCTGGGCATAAAGATGAACGACAACGGTCTGTTCACCGTCATACTCTGCCTGTTCTTTGCAGTCACGCTGATATTCAATGCCAATGTACTTGTCGGCTTCTTCAAAACAGGCCGAAAGGGTGCCAAGGGCTCAATGTTCAGGGCATATCTGATACTTGTAGGAGCATATGCCTTGATTGCGGCAGTTTTTATCGTTGAATCGACACTCAGCGTAAAGCCGCTACACGCGGCATTGCAGGTGCTGATGACGACATTATCAGCTCTGTCAGTGCCTTACAACGGCGCTCTGCTGTGCATATTCGTGATACTCGGAGCTTACGGCTACGTATTCTACAAGGCGGCGTGCTCCGTCATCGACTACGAAGAGCGCGAGCTGTAAGGAGGTGCGTTAAATGGAAATGAAGAAAATAGCTTCGATGTGCATAGCCGCACTGCTTGTGGCGGGAACAATGCTCGTCCCAACCGCTGCGGCTGAGGAAGAGGAGCAGAGACTACCCTCGGGCATAAAATACAGCAAAATAGCAGACAAATTCGAGGGTGATCTCAACTTCGACAAAAGAGATGACCCCATTGAATACTACGCAGGCTTCGAGGCGATAGTTTTCCAAGGCGACGATATCATATACGAGGGCTACTTCGGCGAGACCGACCGCGAGAACCATATTCCCTGCGACGCGGACTCCGTCTTCGAGTGGGGAAGCATCTCCAAGACCATGATATGGGTCAGCGCCATGCAGCTCTGGGAACAAGGCAGGCTTGATCTCGATGCCGATATCAGGGACTACATCCCCGACGGCTTCCTACGGCACCTCAGCTACAATGAGCCCATAACGATGATGAACATAATGGATCACACGGGCGGCTGGTGCGAGACGACCTACTCGATATCCACTACCGACCATGACAAGATAATGCCACTCGCAGAGGCTTTGCAGGCTACCGAGCCCGCACAGGTCAACCGTCCCGGCGAGGTAACGTCCTACTCCAACTGGGGAGCAGCTCTCGGCGCGTATGTGATAGAGTGCATAACGGGCGAGGAATACGCTGATTACGTCCACGAGAACATCTTCGACAGGCTCAGCATGGAGCACACCTCCATTGCTCCTGATTTCAGTGACAATGAGTGGGTTCGTTCGCAGCGTGACAAGCTCAAGTCCTACACCTTCAACACGATACCGCCAAAGTACAAATCGGACGGCAGCATGATATCCTACATCAACCTCTATCCTGCCGGCTCTGCGACGGGAACGATACGCGACCTTGCGACCTACGCGCAGGCTTTCGTCAGTGACGACGCTCCCCTCTTCGAGCACAGGGAGACGCAGGAGAAGATGTTCTCCGGCTCGCTGTTCTACGGAAATTCCGACATCCCGGCATCGAGCTACGGCTTCGGAGTGGAAGAGTTCAGGGTACGCACGATCGGTCACAACGGCGCGACTTGCGCCTGCCACTCGAATATGCTGTTCGACCGCGAGTCAAAGGTGGGACTGGTAACGCTCACGAACGAGACTTCGGTAAACCTCGTTATTCAAGAAGTGCCTGAATGGATATTCGGCAAGGCTGACTATGAAAAATACTCCGACGGCAGCGGAGAAACCTGCAATTTCAGCGGATACTACCTCGTATCGCGCTCTCAGCGTGAGGGCCTGATGAAATTCACGTCCTACCTCCAGCCGATAAATGCGAAGATGTACCCCGACCTCGAACGCATAAACGACGGCGTATATCTGCTCGGCGGAAGTACGCTCCTCGGCGAGAGCAACCGCTCCGATGGAACCGAGGGCTTCATTCTCGGAGCTATGGAGATAGACAAGGATAACGCCTATCCGCTGGAGATAAGCCTCCTCGCCGCATACTTCATGATAGCAATAGGCGCTGTGTTTGTACTGCTGTATAAGTTAAAGCTCGTCCGCACTGGAAGAGGTAAGGTCACGGCAGTCAGCTCAGTGCTCACTGTTTCACAAATAATAAAGCTCCTGTCCGTTATGGCAGCGGTAGTCATGATCGCCTACTCAGGCAGAGAAGAAACATACGGACTTCCAAAAGTTGTCGGTACTGGTGCTGGTTTAGTAAACATCATCTGCATAGCAGTATGCGTAGCAGCAGCTACGGCTTCAATTGTCGGTATCGCATCCAAAAAGTCGGACAAGTGGGCTAAGCTCCGCTACGGCGTGACTATTGCTGCAAATGTATTGGTGATACTTGCTGTCATATACTTCGAGATGTATAAGTTCTGGGCGTGCTGAAACATCTTTCCCATTGAAACTAATTCAAAAAAGTCCCGTTTTGAGCCATTCTATTACGACTCAAAGCGGGACATTTTTTTTGAAAATTAAATCGAACTGATCTCATAATCTTCGCCACAAGCTTTAATAGCCTCAGCAGGACCAACTATACAGCGCCTTCCAAGTTTTGAAAGCGACTCTGTTGCTGCCATAAGATCATCAGATTTAAGCGAAAGCATTCGTCTTCGTGTATCACGGCGGCTCTCCTCTGTAATACCACGGAAATATATCTCATCAGCGGTGCTTCCGTACGTGCTGTCAGACATAAGAGGTTCCTTCTGTGCGATACTGCTGATTATGTATGAGCTAATATCCGGCTTCATATCACAATAGCTTCTGATAAACTCTGCTGCATCAGAATACGCGGTAAGAGCTCCGGACGGAGAGGGATCACGATATGAATAGAATGCAGCTTCGCCCATATTGTTCACACCAAATCCTGTACCATAAGCTCCGCCTTTAACCCTGACTTCATTCCACAGATACTCATAGGAAAGCATTGTTGACAGAACTCCCCAAAGTGCCTTATCTGTTTCAAATGTCGGAAGTGCTGTACCAGAATATGATACTCCGGATGGAATAATGATACCTTGCTTGTCTGGAGTTTCAAGTCTGAAGGCCATTGCCTTGTTTGAAGGAGCATTACCATCAGAAAGCATTGATGAAAGGACGTCAAGAGAAATCTCTTCGGTGGAAACAGTACCAACAGTAAGTCTCGACTTACAGAAAAGCTTCGTGGCAATTGCCTTGAACTCACTTATAAGTCCGGTCAGTTCTTCATCAGATGGTTTGGATATTGAGTGAAGTGACTTGTATGCTTCGTATCCGCACAGGAGCTCATTCATGGCTGATTCTGCCGACATCCCGCTTCTTACACGCCTCATTGCTATTCTGTGACCGTTTGCGATGATATCCTGTTTCATGTCCTCATCGCACTGAAGAAGGATCTCGCGTATCTGTTCAGGGCTGTCATATACTGTCTCAGTAAGAAGTTCGCCAATCAGTTTAAGCGCCTTTTCCGTGTTATGATCAAGAAAGCTTGCTTTTACTGTCAGGAACGGACTGCATTCTTCAGGATTACCTTCCCTGCCAAACACTGTCGCATTTATATTAAGATTTCCAAGTGTACCAGTTATACGCTGCTGAAGCTCTGCTCCTGAACAATTCTCAGTTGGAAGTTCTGAAATGAGTTCAGTCATAACTGCCATCATTTCAAGTTCTCTCTGTGTAAAATCAGCAGCAGCAAAATACAGATTAACAGAAGATATTCCCTTATTCCGCGCTGGATGACGAAGTACTGTAAGGCCGTTCTTTTCTTCGATGTTAGTCTTGAATTCCAGTGGCAATTCACTGACCTCAGAAAGCGGCAAAGACGGAAGTGCAGCTATATTTTCCGGAGTATCCGGAGTTGCCTGCCATTCATCAAGCTTTCTGTTAAGCTCGATCAGTTCTTCCTTTTCCTTGTCAGACATTGCTGCAAGTTCTGCATTGACGCGTTCCAGTTCTATCTTCTTCTGCTCATCACCATAAGTGTGTGAAGGAAGCATATACAGAGTAACAGAACCGTTTTTATCAAGAAGCCATTCTTCAAGAAGCTTCTCGAAATAATCAGTTTCAACCTGTTTGCGAAGGAGGTCAAATACACTGTCACAATCAAGGTACATAAGCGGATCTCCGCCGTAGAGCCACGAACTGAGACAGTTGATACCACGTATAAGGCCCTTTGGCTCTTCGCTTTCCTTTATACGGAATTCAAGTCGGTCTATTGCAGCGACCAGAGCCGACTTGCCTATTCCGTTATTCACGAGCTCAGTAGCTGTAGTCTTTACGGTTGACAGCAGGGCATCTGCATTCTCCATATCTGTGTTGAATATTTTAAGTGCTCCGAATGGCTGAGCGATTCCATCATTAATGCCAAACGAAACATCGAGACACATTCCTGTATCAAGTAAGGCACGCTTCAGCGGAGCTTCATTCGAACCCGCAAGTGCTTCACCTAATACTATACATGCAATGCATTTCTCTCTTTCATCCCAGGAAGTCATGACTTTTCCCAGAGCGATATGAGTATGAGCCGCTTCCTCTTCTTCAGGAGCTATTTCATAATAACAGCTTTTCACTGAAGGAGCAACCGGCTTCTGCTCTGAAATATCTATTACATCTGTGCTCTTTTCATATTCAGAAAGATAGCTGTCAATAAGTCCGAGAACCGGCTCAATATCAACTGCACCATCCAGATAGAAATATGAGTTGGAGGGATGATAATACCGTTTATGAGCAGCAATAAACTGTTCATATGTAAGCTCAGGAATCGCAGCCGGCTTTCCTCCTGATTCATATTGATAACAGGTATCAGGATAGAGCATGCTCATCAGTTCTTCCTCAATACGGTTATATATTGAAGATTCAACACCTTTCATCTCATTGAAAACTACGCCCTTGTATAACGGAGCTTCCTCATGTGAGCGCCATTCAGTATGATGTCCTTCCTGATAGAATATCTCCGGAACTGAATAAATAAGCGGCTTGAACACAGCATCAAGATAAACACTGGTCAGATTCATAAAGTCCTTATCATTGCGGCTCGATACTGGAAACATTGTCTTGTCGGAAAAAGTCATCGCATTAAGGAAGGTATTCATTGAGCTCTTAAGCATATACAGGAAAGGTTCCTTAACAGGGTATTTTTCCGAACCTCCCAGCACCGAATGCTCAAGAATATGAAATACTCCTGTATCATCCGACGGAGGCGTTTTAAATGAAACAGAGAACAGCTTATTCTCATCTCCGTTATCAAGCCAAGCAAGACGAGCTCCTGTCCTGCTGTGTTCCATTTCAATCAGTTCACCTGTAACACTTCCCGCAGGTCGGATCCTTGTTACAATAAAGCCATGCATACTGTCATTTATTCTCATTAATTCTTCTCCTTATCAGATTGTTTTCTTTTCTTTTTTTCATAGTATTCTGCTTTATCCTTGTCACTCTTTTCTTTCGCCTCAACGAATACCTGTCTGTAATCATTGTGCTTGTTAGGCTTGTATACAGAAGCACCTTTCGCTACATATAGCTTATGCAGACGGCCTTGTTCAGAATTATAACTTTTCAGTTCGTTTTCAAACTTTGCTAGGAGAATATCCATGTCAAGCTGTGAATCACCGGTAGTAATTGCAATGAACTCATCACCTGTTATATGATATATTCCCTGTTCTCCAAATAACTTCTTTATAAGTCTTGCACAATCATACATCAATTCATCTGCCGCTTCGTATCCATAATTGGAATACACTTTTTTAATCTCATTGATATCAAAAAAAGCAACGCCAAACTTGGCGATTCCAGACTTGATCTCTTCATCGATCTTATCTATATGAAGCTTATACGAAGCCTTGTTGCCCACATCAGTTACATGATCAACGAAGACCTCAGAATCAATATACTCTACATAATTCTTGAGCTTGCCATAAACAGAAGTCAGACTAAGACTTAATTCTTCATATTCATTGTTTGCATTCTGTTTCTTATTCTGATTCTCTGCAATCGCTTTCAATACTGCATTTTCTCCATTAGGAGAATCCTTTTTCTTTGATTGCTGAATAATGGTCTTGTCAAGGCGTTCTGTCGCCTTATCAAGCTCACCTATAGTTTTCATCGTATCAGCAAAACGTTTTCTGTTCTGCGAGATAACTATCAATGAAATAATAACGCCTATGAGTAAAGCAGCTCCTGTTATACCTACAGCAGCTAATCTGTTTGAATTCAGACGGCCATCATACCAGTCAGCATTGAAATCAACTCCGACTATTCCGGCTATATTACCATCCGAATCATAAACCGGACTATACGCGGAATAAAAACGTCCCCATCTGTCTTCATATGCAATCAAATCCACACTCGGCGCACCTCGTGAAGCCTTGATCAGAGCTTCTGTCGTCTCTATTGGAAAACCGAATTCTCCCGGTTCGTCCTCATCAGGATCAATTGTGAACGTAAAGGTTCCGTCTCCCATGTCCTTTATTCCATAAATATAGTCAAGCTGTATATTCTTCTGAAAAGCACGGAGCGTCTCAAGCGCCCTGTTGTATGGCTCAGTACCTTCATCTTCTGCAGTCATTTCAGAAAGCTCATCGCCATTCAGCATATATGCAGCTGTATTGGCAATATCAAGCATGCGCTGATTCATCTGATCACGAAGCGCTCTTTTTGACATATGCATAAGAGTAAGGCTAAGTAAAACATTAGTAACCAGCAACAATACCAGTGCAATAATGGTATTTCGTTTACTTGTTTTTATCTTTTTTTCATTTATAATCATAAAACCACCCCGATCATTTCTATATTTGGTCGAAGGTATAATTAACCATTTTTATTATATCATATTCCAAAAAACAAAGCAACATACAATTCGGATTATTTTTCAAAGAAAAAACCGAGATAAAACTCGGTTTCTTCATTATATAATTCTTCAAATCAATCCCATGAAGGATTTCCGCCTGTGGAAGCTGCCGCATAGTATACAAGTATGCGTGAAGCGTCCTTCGCATCAATAAGTTTATCACCGTTAACATTGGCTGCTTTTTTCTGAGATTCACTAAGTCCTCCTTCAACTCCTGTAGAAGAAGCGGCATAGTATATCAGCACATGTGAAGCATCCTTAGCATCGATCTTTCCATCCTCGTTAACATCTCCGAGAGTAAACGCAGGAATGTGGTATGTTATAGTTTCCTTATATCCGTCTATGACCGAAGCCCAGTCTTGTTCAGATGCAGTATCATCAACAAGAAAAGTGTATGTATACTCCCGGAAGCTGTCAGGATTGTCGTTGCCATCAGGAACTGTAAATTCAGAAGTAAATGGCTTCAGATTAACCCCTTCAGGTGTAACTATGATGTGATAATAACGGTAGTCTGCTTCAGTATTGTCTCTGCCTTCTATGTCAAACGTAGCAGAAGAGTCTTCAGTCAGATCTGTGAGATAGTAGGGCTCATCTTTGCCCTCTGGAGAATCAAAGGTTATACTAACCTTTGCATTCAGTCCCTCAGGAAGAGTTACGGTAACGCTTCCATTAACATCATTCTTATTGAAATGCGGAAAAACCGGAGTTTCTGCTGCAAATACATTTACAGCAGGCATTACTGCAAGCACTGAAGCTGCAAGAGCAGCTGATATAAGTCTTTTCTGTATCATGTTTACTGTTCCTTTCTGATGAATTTGTCCGAAGGTACTTCAACCCTTATACTATGTCCGTCGGGACATTTTGTGAATATCTCAATTCTGTCAAATTGTAAATCTGCTGGAATATATGCCGAGAAGCCGTTTCCGCAGTCGCTGTATTCACTTGCGCGAAAAGCCTCATAGGTCTTTTCATTTACAGTAATGAAAACACTCGCTTCGTCGCCGCTGAAGAATTCCTCAGGCAGCGCACCGGTTATGAGCGTATACGCTCCGTTCTGATCAATACATACTGGAATCTTTGACCAGTCGATTACTGGCTCATTCTCCCCTGCTTTGAATTCTCCTGCAAAAACTGAGGACACCGGCAAAACTGTTTCATCAGAAATCTCAGGTGCAGGCATGAGCGGAGCAGCCTCTGCCAATCGCGGCAGATTTCTCTCAACAAGCTCAACAATTATCGTCTCGCCCATTGAAAGCATCGACTCGTCAAAACGATAAGGAGTTATTCGGGAGAACTCAGCACTTGAAAACTGTTCAGCCATATATGGCAGTATTGCCTCGCCGAAAGAATCACGGTACATGAGAAGAGTGCCTTCGCCTTTTTCACTAACTGTGTCTATCGTAACATCATCCAGAGCATTGAAGTGCCCCTGGTATTCATAAGTAAACTGATAGTCACTGTGTACCTGTGTGTCTCTTGCTCCCTCGGAAGGATAGATCATAGCCGCTAGATCTCCGAGGCGGCCATTTTCCTCAATCGTCCAGTTTTCCGCAGGACAAACTTCTCTTCCAAGAGCTCCCATCAAAGCACAATGGCCGGCATAAGCGCCAAGGTTGTTCCAATGAGTATCTGTTGCATGATAAAGAGGAATGCTTGATCCGGTATCCTCAAGAACAGCTTTCATATTGACATAAAAACTGTCTTCAGAGAGCCCTTCCGAAAGAAGTTCATAGTTATCAGGAGCGTCTGCCGGAATGTAGTTGAACGGCATATGTTCAGGATAAAGTGAATTCTTGTTTGGTACTGATGTGAAAATGAACTGTTTACCATTGCGCTCACAGTAGTCATTCACAAGTCGAAGATCATGGCAGATGCCACTGATCTGCCGTGAATTCATTGTGTTTATATTGAGATAATCATCGATTGTCTCAAAGTAATACAGCCAACCGTCAGTTCCGTCAATAACATCAGTATTTGGAGAGGTCGCTGTAAGAGCTGTCTTGATACGTCCGTCCGCAGTCACTAGCTGCTGACGAAAAGCAAAGTGTTCCGAGAAATAGTCACCAAGATCAGACAGAATGTTTATATTGAAATCGCCTTCATCTGTCTTAAGCTTTGGTAATTCGGAAAGTGCGCGTTTTTCCTTTGAAGAGTCACTCTTCACAAACGGCATAAGCACCGCGGGAAGAAGACATATTCCTATGAAAGCACCGGAATATAGCCTGTATAAAGTATTCTTTTTCATCACTGCGCCTCCTTAGAATCTGAAATAAATAAACGGATTGTAGGAAGCCGATGAAAGTGTAACCACACAAAGCAGGAACAGTACGGCAGTCACCGCATATGAACATACTTCACATGCTCCTGCACTGCTTTTATTGTTCTTTGCCTTTTTCGCCAGAGCAGGGATCACCGGTGCGGAGAAGATCAATGCTGCGATCAGCATCAACAGATACATAGGTGTAAGCTGTGACATGAACATCGCAGTCTTCTCACTGCTGCCTGAAGGAACAAACATATGCCCGATGAATCTGCAGGCTGAAGTAAGGTTATCAGCACGGAAAAATACGAACGCAAGTACTGTTACCGCAACCGCATAGATATGTCTGAACGGACGCAGCCACTTATCCGTGTTTATGATCTTGTATGATTCAAGCATCATGAATCCGCCATTTATAAGACCCCAGACTATAAAATTGAGGCTTGCGCCATGCCATAGTCCGGTGCAGAAGAAAACAGCCAGTTTGTTAAGAGCTGTTCTGAGCTTGCCCTTCTGATTGCCTCCCAGCGGGATATACAGATACTCCTTGAACCAGGTAGATACGCTGATATGCCATCTGCGCCAGAACTCCTGCATGCTCTGTGAGATGTAAGGATAATTGAAATTCTCACGGAACCTAAAGCCAAACATTGCCCCAAGTCCGATTGCCATATCACTGTATCCGCTGAAGTCAAAATATATCTGAAACAAATATGATACAGCACCGAGCCACGCAAGCGGCATTGACAGCTCATCAGTTTCAAGTCCATATACATAATCTGCAGCAAGTGCCATGGTATTGGCAATGAGCAGTTTTTTGGACAAACCTGTAATAAAACGACGTATGCCCTGAGCTGTCTGCTCAGGTGAACTCTTCCTGTTGTCTATCTGATCCGCGATATCATAGTATTTGACAATAGGACCGGCTATAAGCTGCGGGAACAAAGTTATGTACAGTGCGAGCTTATACAGATTCTTCTGAATATATCGGGGGTCTTTATATGAATCTATGACATAGGACATTGCCTGGAAGGTATAGAAAGATATACCTATCGGAAGAGCTATATGCGGAACCGGAAGCTTAACAAACGGAAGAGCGTTAAGCATCTCTGCTGAAAATCCTGCATACTTGAAGATACCAAGCATGGTAAGATTAGCAGTAACGGCGGCTGCAAGAGCCGCCTTACGCATTTTGTTTTCTTTTTTCATTGCGAGTCCGAACAGATAGTTCATGATAATAGAAATTATCATGAGAACTACTGCTTTAGGTTCGCCATAAGCGTAGAACGCAATGCTGAATACAAGCAACAGTACGTTCTTTGCAGTCATTGTAGGTATTATGCGATAAAGTATATATACCGCCGTAAGAAATACGAACAGGAAAACGGGACTGCTGAATACCAAAACAGTTCCTCCTTATGCGGGATAATAAAACATTATGGATGATACTGTATCGCCGCTGTAAGAAAATGAGAGTTCTTTGTTGCCCTCTGAATAGAACGAACCATCACCGCCGAACGCTGAAATGACATCATTGCGTGAGCTACCGATTGTAACTCCGCCTGCTGAATAATTGTTGCTCTTGATAGTAATGGTGCAGATTGCCTCAGAACCGCCATTATCAAAGGTCTGAACAGTAAGGCCGTTATATTCATACACCTTGATGTCACTGCCGCTTGTTGTACAAGCAGGGCTTACTCCTGTATAATTAGGAGCTCCAAGAGATGAAAGAGCAGCGCTGCTCATGAGATCGCCGAAGCCGAAGGAATATGCTGATGCAACAGTCTGCGGAGCTTCAGTTGCTTTCTCAGTTGGCTCGATCACTGGTGCATCTTCCTCAGTCTTATCCTGCTTCTCAACTGTTGTAGTCTCAGTATCTTTCTCGTCATCATCTGATGCTGTTGTCTTTGAACCTGAAGTTGACGCTGTTGTCGATGTTGTCTTTGTGTCAGCCGTGGTAGTGATGCCCGTTCCTGTAGTTGTTGTAGCCTGCTCGCCGGAAGCAACTGTTACCTTCGGTAGCGTTACTGATACAGAATCCTGCTGGACATCGCTTCCACATGAAGCGAGTGCCATTCCACTGATTACCGCAACCGCAGCGATTGCAATTATTTCTTTTTTCATATTTATCTATCCTCCAGAGTTTTGTTGTCTATTAATAATATCTTGTTATTACATAAGCCTTTATGGTATAACCTATACCTGTGTTTCCATAACCGTTGCTGTTAGGATTATTAGCTGTTTTCAAATATGCTTCTGTAACGCCTTCAAATCCGTTGCAGGTATCATAATTGAGCCACTGACCATTTACAAGGACCTGATTCCAGTAATGATCACTGGTTGCTCTTCCGGTACCATAAACTATTCTTGTCTGATAGCCCGCCTGCTTGAAAAGAATATCAGTGATAGCAGCAAGGTAATAGCAAACACCGTAACGGTTATCCATCATATATGTCGCAAAGTACGACCAGCCAACTTTCTGTATCTCATCAAGTGACCTTGTCGCCTCCATGTACTGATACTTATTGTTATTGCATATATACGAATAAATACCATGAAGAGAAGTTCCGGATTTATTCAGAACATCCTTTGCTCTAATCTGTGAATCAACAAGAGGAGCTGCTGTTCCATCATTCAACAGATTAGTATCATCAACGACCATATTTCTTGCCATAGCTCCGGTATCAGGCAGGAAGTAGTACTTCTTTCCGTCAAGCTCAAGCCATCCAGTGTACATCACACCGTCTTCATCGAAGTAGTATGTCGCATCATCAATCTTCTGCATTCCGAACTGCATCTTGCCGTCTTCACCGAAGTAATACTTCTTGCCGTCAACACTCAGCCTTCCGGTAACTATCTGTCCCGTCTCAGAACTGAAGCAGTACTTTTCGCCATCTATCTCTGTGATGCCTGATGCCATTACGCCGTCTTTGCCGAAGTAGTATTTCTTGCCGTCGATCGTAACCCAACTTGATTTTGTCATCTTGCCATCCTCGGCAAAATAATACTTATTTCCGTCAATCTTAAGACGACCTGTCTTCATCTCAGCTGTCTCTTCATCAAAATAATAGGTGTCACCCTTGTATGTTATGAGACCTGCAGTACGTTTTCCGTCTTCTCCGAAATAATAAGTTTTTCCGTCGAGTTTGATGATTCCTTTGAACATTTTGAAATCATCGCCGAAGTAATAGAAGTCACCATTGACTTTCTGTCTGCCATTAATTGCAATGCCTTTTTCATCGTGGAAATAAGTATCACCATCAACAGTAGTCAGTCCAAGTTCTTCTGCGAGAACACCATCCTCACCGAAGACATAATTCGTTCCATCAACAGTACACAATCCCTTTGCATACGAAGAGTCTTCATAGAAGTAATACTTCTTTCCCTTAATAAGCTGTCTGCCTAAAAGCATAACTCCGTCATCGCCGAATATTCGAGGAGCCCCTCCGATTTCGACTACGCCCGTTGTCATACCTGATTCAGCACTTACAAAATAGAATTTGTCTTCTATCTTCGAAAGTCCCTCAGCGGCCTTACCAGTCTCAGGATAATAATAGAACTTATTTCCGTCAATTTCCTGCCAGCCGGTAAGCTCTTTTCCATTCTCATCAAAGACATAAGGGAAGCCCTCAATCTTTATCTCACCTGTAGCCAGTGTCCCGTCTTCTTTACCGTAATAGAAACTGTCACCATCCTTGAAGAATCCAGCCTCTGAAATAAGAGCCCCTTCTTCAGAGAAGCGATACTGCTTTCCATCATCATCAGTAAACAAGCCGGTCGCTTTACCGTTCTTTGTAAGGTAATACTTTTTTCCGCAGTATTCAAGCCAGCCATAACATGGCTTTCCTGTCTCGGGATCATAATAACGACGTTTCCCTCCTACAGTACGCCAGCCGGTCTTAAGAACACCGTTCTTTGAAAAGAGGTATAACTCGTCATCTATTTCATGTACGCCAGTGTAGTATGTTGAGTCTGATCTGTAATAGTAGATCTTACCTTCATCATTGACATACCAGCCTTCTTCCGTCGGAACAGAAGCAGCTTTAGTGGTTACAGAAGCAGTCGTTGTAACAGGCACTGCTGTTGTAGATGAGGTAGTCGTTTCAGACTTGGTAGTAGATGCGATAGTTGTAACTGAAGATTGTGTTGTAGTTGCTGTAGTAGATATTGTTGAGATTGTTGTTGTCGCGGGTGCAGTAGAAATAGGATCATCCTCCGCCGCGTGAGCAGCAGCAGGAGCTGCGGCAAGAATGGCTATAGTTGCCGCAAAAGCGCATATCAGCGTTTTGTTGTGCTTTTTCATAGTCTTTCTCCTGTGGCTCAGAGAGCCTGCCGCTTTTTTTCGGGAGCGGCAACCGTGATCTTAACCCATATATGATTATATCAATATACTCGCCCGAAGTCAAAGTATCGGGACAAAATTTGCAAATATTTTGCATTCCGCATTAGGCAGAACAGCAAACACTTATACATTATTTATTATACAATGCTGATAATCAATTGTCAATGGAGTTTTGTGGTTAATCCGAATACTTTGAGATATTTTTGTCAATGTTGCAGTAAAAATATTTCATACTGAGCACTCATTTGACTCAATCAACTTTAAATGCCAGAATACTGAGACATTTCAAATCCCGTACGTGTCACCAATTCACAGTCACACAGATGGTTTAAAATAGCCGTTTGTAGGAGTCCTTTTTTCTCAAAAATGCCCTCAGCCACTTGTTTGCCACATATTGTTACTAAAAAGCGCTCAAAAAACTAAAAGCCTCTCGAAATTGAGCTCTTAAATTAGGCTGTTTTCGGCGATTTTCGCATAATGCTCTAAACTAGCAGAAGCCTTTCGGCTTGTTAAATTCCCGAGCATTATAGATTAACAACATTATTGACATTTTTTCTTAAACCAGTCTTAATACAAATATGTTTTTGGCAATACATGAAAAAAGGACAGAAGATTCATAGAAAATACAAATCTTCTGTCCTTTTAGAATCATATCAATTTAAGCAGTTCATCACGAACTCCGTCAAGGCGACTGTCAGTCATTCCAAAATCCATCTTCTTGTATGACCATGCAGCTCTTCCGATACCATGTTTTTCAAATACGTAATTTATAGTACGATACCACTTAACTACATCTTCCGCAGGAACAACATCAATTACGCCATACTCGCCGCAGTAAAGATCTGCTCCATGCTTCTCAGCTTTAGCAATAGCTGTAGAAAACAGCTCTTCAAAATACTCAGGAGTACATTTACTGTCCTCAAACGCAACTCTTTCTTCCGGAATGATATCTGTCGTCCAGTAAGCTCCCTGATGTGTAAACTTCAGAGGCTCGTAACAATGCATATTATATACTACCTTATCATCAAACGGCTCGTCAAGGAACTGTACTGTTGTTGCCGCGTTATTGAAATAACTTCCGACAAGAATCAAAGTATCAGGAGCATACTTTCTTATTCTCGGGATGCAGCGGCGCACAATTGCATTCCATGTATCAATATATGATTTGTCAGTAACCTCGTTCAGAAGCTCAAAAGCAATATTCTCAGGATACTTTCCAAATCTCTTCGCAATCTCTTCCCACAACATAATAAAACGTTCCTGGTACTTCTCACTATCGAAGAAACCATTCTCGTTCTCTCCATAATAATCAAAGGAGAATCCGGCAGTCTTGTGAAGGTCAAGCAGCAGATTCAGTCCATATTTACGACACATATCAAACGCAAAATTAAGATAACCGAATCCCTCTTCTATGTAATCTCCGCCATCACGTTCGAGAATATTATAATCGAACGGAATACGGATATGATCTATGCCCCATTTTGAAACGGCGGCAAAATCCGCTTCGGTGATAAAGCAAGCAAGATGCTCCTTTGAGTAGTTGCACTGTGACAACCATCCACCAAAATTAATACCCTTATAAAAGCCTTTTTCTTTCAACATAAGCGGTACCTCCGTAATAATTTTTATCATTATAGCATTTTCATTACCAAATATATACCATTTTTTTGATAAATTTAGCACTTTTATGCTCTGAGGTTCCAGACATGAAAAATGTCAAATCATTCCTTGGAAAAAACTGAATCCTTAATAGTCTCATAGTTACTGTCAAAATCGACCATAAGAGCGTCTCCGCTAGGAGTGCTTTCTCCATAGTATGTTCCTTCAACAGGTATCTGCATAGGAACGCGATCGTAGCTTAGCATAATGGGACCGCGAAGTGATAGGAAATATAGCTTTGCAGTATCCATATTCGTTGTAACATCAGGAAGGACCCTGGTCGAAAGATTCTTGAGCATTACCGGATTGAATGACTTAAGCTTGTTCATCACCAGATCCACAACACGACGCTGACGCTCTGTTCGCTCAAAATCAGCATTTCCTATATGACGGATTCTCGCATAGGCAAGAGCCTGCTTTCCGACAAGATGAACATTTTTGCCTCCTCCGCTGAGAAGGTCTGAATATGTATCATCGCCCATTATCTGGTTGACTTCAGCCTGGAGAATCACGTTTATTTCTTCTGCTTCAGCATCGGAAATGTCAACATCAATACCTCCGACAGAATCCACTATGCTCGCAAACGAAAGGAAGTTGATCGATACATAATCATCAATGCGTACTCCAAAGTTGTGTTCAATGGTATCCATTAGCATCTCCGGACCGCCATATGAATAGGCAGCATTCAGTTTGTCCCATCCATATCCGGGAATCTCAACATAACAGTCTCGCATAAAAGATGTAACATTGATCTTGTTTGTAGCACTGTTTGCGGAAACAAGAATCATTGAATCAGATCGTCCCCGTTCTTCCAGTGAACGTCCATCCGTTCCTATGAGTAAAACACTCGTTACATAGCTTCGTGTTATAGCTCCGGATGTTCGCTCTCGGCTTCCAGTCGGAACATAATCCAGCTTTCGGATAAGGCTTATGGCTGTACATGAATATATTCCAAATAAGAGAAGAAACAGTATAAGAAGTGTGTAGAAGAAACGCTTGAAAAATCTCCATACGGCAGAACCGTGTTTCTTTTTCTTCTTTTTCTTTTCCTGTGCAGGTCTGCGCACCTGAACTTCAGGAGCTTCACCGTAATAAGCCGGATCAGGCTGACGATATTGCTGCTGAGGCTGCGGACGCTGCTGCTTGGGACGACGCTGTTTCTTCCTGCCCTGTTGCTGCGATTGTTGAGCTCGTTGATGATGCTGTTCCTGAGACTGAGAATAATTTGGCTGCTGATAATACTGACTTTGCTGTGGTTGCTGCTGATACTGCTGAGGATATGGCTGCCCTTGTGGCTGTGACTGATACTGCTGCTGGTAATACTGTCCCTGCTGCGGCTGCTGATACTGCTGAGGATACGGCTGCCCCTGTGGCTGTGACTGATACTGCTGCTGGTAATACTGTCCCTGCTGTGGCTGCTGTTGATACTGCTGAGGATACGGCTGCCCCTGTGGCTGTGACTGATACTGCTGCTGGTAATACTGTCCCTGCTGCGGCTGCTGTTGATACTGTTGAGGATACGGTTGCCCCTGTGGCTGTGACTGATACTGCTGCTGGTAATATTGTCCCTGCTGTGGCTGCTGATATTGCTGTCCCTGAGGCTGCTGATAGCGTTCTCTGTACTGCTGACGCGCCTCGGGAGGTATTACAGTCGTTCTTGTATTCTGATCATCTGTCTCATTATGGACAGGTCGTCCGTTTCTGTATTTCTCGGACATGTTGTCGCTCCTTTCGGATATTGCAATGACCTGCACCGTTCAACGGTACAGGTCTTGCTTTTGTCATAATTTTTTTCTGTTAACAGCTAGATATGTGATGCCGGCAACTATAAGGTTGTATACGATCATTGCAGTTGCGGACATATATAGATAATTTGATTCAAAAGCCTTCGACAGAATGAGGACCATACACAGAACAAGTCCAAGAAGAATGGACGCTGTCTGGAAAATGAGTCCCAGCGTTGCGGAAGAATGAACTATCTTAATGCCAAGTATGAGCTGAGCAAATGAAGAAAATCTTCCGGTACAAGCCATAGATGCACTCATTCTAACTACGCGTTTCGTCTCTGCATCAAAGTCCTCATAAAGCTTCTTGGGAATAACACGTATCATATCTTTGGGAATATTGTAATATGATGCTATAGAAGCCTCGGTGATGAAATGATCAGTGCTCTTAACGATGAGGCATATCTTTTTCTTTATGAGCTTCTCCGACCATTTTCTGATATTTCTGTCCGGAACTATATCCACAACAAAGAGTGCGGCAAGATTTCCCGAAATAGACAGATAAAGAGGTTCATGCCCCTTGGAGACCTCGCCTTCCTGTGTTCTGGTAGGAAGACCTTCTATGTTGTGAGACTCCATGAGTTCCCTGTTGCCAAGAAGTATTCTGCGGTTGTTAATCCATCCGCAAAGTCCAGTGTCCTCAGCTGAGAAATTCTCGATCGGATAAAGCAGTGTTTCCCTGCCTGATATTACATCCGCAAACAACTGCTGAAGAACACTTCCGGAATGATGCGTCAGACTTGCTGCATCAAGCAAGGCTTCATCAATTTTCGTATTGGAAAAGACTTTTATTCCTCCAAGTCTTACAGTGTTCTCAGGGAAGAGAAGACTGCTCTCTACCAGAAGTGAGTTCGCATCATACAGATCATCAACACTCTGATAACCAAGAAGCACTCCCTTGTTTCGCAGTGTAGTGTTCGATATATTATCAAGAGGTATATTCGTTACAAAAGGAAGTGAAATACAGGCACTTGCACATATCATCATGCTGAATATCGAGAATCCGAATGCAAGCGAATCAGCAGATAAAAGAGTGCCTGTTCTGAAGAAAGAAAGAAATAATGATACTATAGCTGAAAAAGCCAGACAAAGCGGAACGGCTTTACGGCAGAATGTATCTGTTATATCCGCTGAATATGAATAACGAAGGAAATCCGTCAGGAAATCAGTACGGCGCATCGCAGCTAATATCGGGAAATCTCCCAGTGTTCCGCGTGTAAGTCTCTCCGCGCGTTCCTCGTCTCGAACATATACAACTGCATGACGTTCAAAATTCTGAGACACGAATTTGAAATTCCTATGTGCTCTTCTGATAATCAGAAGCTTTCCTATCGAATTGAACAGCATAGCCAGAATCGCAACCGGCATGTATATATGTATCGTCTCCTGCTGTGCCATATCCTGCCGCAGAAATGCAGTAAGAAGAGCTATGAGGCAGACAATTGATGTCATCGCTGTCATTGAGTCACTGTCAGGCTTAAGCGTAAACAAGTTTTTCACGCCTTTGGTAATTACTGGCAGTGAATAGAACATAGATATAATTCCAAGAACAAGATGTGCTAGAAGGAAAGTCTTTATATGATTGATGCTCAGAAAACTGAGTATCGGGAAACCAAAACGGCTGCACAGTGTTATATACAAACTGAGGAACGCTGTCATTCCAAGCACTGTAGTTCTTGTTGAGATGATCGTCTTGAGTTCATAAATATCACGTCCGACATCCTGAACATCACCATAATAGTTGAAATCGACAATACGCTTTGTCCGCTCAGCTTTCGCCTTCATGCGTGAGATCTCTTCAGGATTCTGTGTGATATGAACATCAAGCTGTGAGGCATCTATTTCCTGCGTCTCACTGAGATTGAGGCTTGTAACTTCCGCTCTCGGAGCAGGAATAACCGGCTTTGAAGCTTCTACTGCATCAGGAGAAGGCACTATATCAGTTACGTATTTCTTTCCCTCAGGCGAAGCAAACTCATCAAGTATCTCACGACGAGTACGTTTTTTCTTTTTGAACTCAGGAGGAGTATACATATACTCACCATCCGGAGATTCCTTTGAATAAGTATAGCCTGTTTTATTCTTCCGGCTGTTCTTTTTCTTCTTACCCTGACGCTCGACTTCTCTGGCCCTAGTCGAATCAGCCATACGTCTTATAAGCGGCATTCCACTTACCGGAGCAGCATCTTCAGCTGCATATGAATTTACCGGTGCTTCTGTCTTGACGTCCTCAAGGCCTTCATTACTAGCAAAACCGGTTTTCTTTATTGAGATTGTCTCAGGCTTGTATTCATCAGCAGATGGCTTTTTCTCAGCAGGTTCATCAAATAGCTCACGTCTCTCATGTGAAACGGTGGGCGGTTTTGGTGCCGGAGTCTCCTTAACTGGGTCAGGTATCGTGGAGTTAATGACCTTTTGCGCATCAACACGCTCTATGTGCGGAGTCTCCGCCTGTTCTGTATCTGGAGAATACTCTTCGAGTATGTTTTCCAGTGATATCTTATTATCCGGCATAATGTCCTCCTTATGCTTTGTCGGAGCTGCGCTGACGGAGTACTTCATACATGAATATACCAGCAGCGACAGAGGCATTGAGCGAATTAATTCTTCCGAGCATCGGAAGCTTAACCATGAAATCGCATTTTTTCTGAATCAGTTTGCTGATTCCAAAACCTTCTGATCCAATAACAAGGCCGCAGCTTCCAGTAAAATCAGTGGCTGTGTAATCATTTCCGGAAGCATCAGTTCCGTAAATCCAGACACCGCTTTCCTTAAGCTTGTCAATTGCAGCTGCAAGATTGGATACTCTCGCTACAGGAACATAACTAGCCGCTCCGGCTGATGTCTTGAAGACTGTAGCGTTAAGACCGACACTTCTGCGCTTGGGGATTATCACACCATCCGCTCCGGATGTTTCTGCAGTACGTATTATAGCACCGAGATTATGTGGATCTTCAATCTCATCGCAGATGATTATGAACGGCTTTGTTCCTTTCTTTTCGGAAACAGCAAGGATATCATCGACAGTAACGTACTCTGCGCATGCTCCGATAGCAACAACACCCTGGTGTGAAGCGCCTCCGGAAAGCTTTGTGAGTTTAGCATCGAGTGCGTCTTTTACAACAATACCTTTTTCCTTGGCTAAACGACGGATTACATTAAGACTGCCGCCGTTGCCGTCAATGTATATCGTATCGAGGTTAGCGCCTGATTTCAGCGCTTCAATAACGGGATTGCGTCCGCAGATAACTTCAGTTCCGCTCTCCTCGGTAATGTTTTTGTTTTCCATGTATCTTTATATGGGCTATCATTGCCCTCTCCTTTTGTTCTTTCGACCAACAATATGGTCACATTACATTATAACATTAAGGCGTTTAAAATACAAGTCGTCATATGTAAAAAATCTCGAGCACTCCCCTATTTTTTTCTGTTAACTTTACGCAAGTTTTGGCTAAAAGGTAATTCACACAAAAAAGCTGGCCATATTTCAGGTCAGCTTCTTGATTCAATATTTTGTAGGGAGTTTTGTTACTGTTTCTTATCAGATTCTGCAATTCCCTTGAGACCTGCTGCAAGACCTGCAAGGCCCTGGATCTCGCTAGGGATAATGATCTTCGTTGCTTTACCATCAGCAGCCTTTGCAAATGCTTCGAGAGACTTGAGCTGAATAACCTTCTCATTAGGAGATGCATTATTGAGCTTTACAAGGCTGTCAGCTACTGCCTGCTGTACTAGTTCGATAGCCTGAGCTTCACCGGTAGCCTCAAGCACTTTCTGCTCTCTTACAGCGTCTGCGCGGAGGATCATTGCCTGTTTTTCAGCCTCAGCTTCAAGGATCTGAGCTTCCTTCTTAGCCTGTGCACGAAGGATCTGTGACTCCTTTTCACCTTCAGCTACGAGGATCTGTGACTTCTTGTCACCCTCTGCCTGGAGGATCTTCTCACGACGCTCACGCTCAGCCTTCATCTGCTTCTCCATTGCATCCTGAATCTCACGAGGAGGAATGATATTCTTGAGCTCAACACGCTCAACCTTAATTCCCCAACGGTCAGTAGCCTGGTCAAGGATAGCTGTGATGTTAGTATTGATTGTATCACGTGAAGTAAGTGTCGAGTCAAGCTCGAGCTCACCGATGATGTTACGGAGTGTAGTAGCTGAAAGGTTCTCAATAGCAGCAAGTGGTCTTTCAACTCCGTAGATATACTGCTTAGCATTAGTAACCTTGTAGAATACAACCGTATCTATCTGCATGGTAACATTATCTTTTGTGATAACAGGCTGTGGCTTGAAATCTACAACCTTTTCCTTGAGCGATACCTTACCGGCAATACGATCAATGAACGGGAACAGGAAATGTATACCCGTCTCCCACTCGCACTTGAATGAACCAAAACGCTCAATTACAAATACATGTGCCTGCGGTACGATTCTGAAGCATCTGATGAACATGAAAAACAGTATTACTATAACTATTAGTACCACCAGTCCGAAAAATCCGAAGATTGCATCAGTGTTAAATCCATCCATAATTAGTTCCTCCATTTAAATCTTTGGTTTTACTGTAAGTTTTGCACCGTTGACAGCGGTAACAGTTACAACAGTATCGCTGGGAATGACTGATTCATCAGCAGAAACTGCGCTCCAGTCAACTCCTCCGACTCTTACTCTGCCTGTTCCATTGTCAGCATTTATTTCCTCGATGACCTTCGCCGTCCGGCCCACCTCGAGCTCGGAATTTGTAGGTATGTAGCCCTTTTTCTTTCTTTTCCTCATGATGAATGGCATCGTAAGTGCGAGGAAAAGGGCGGATGTGCCGATAAAAATACCGACCTGACCCAACAAAGGTATATCGAAGAAGAAGACGAGAATCAGCGTCACGAGAGCTCCTGCGGCGAACCAGACAGACACAAGCTGTACAGTCGCAACCTCTGCAATGACGAAAGCTATAACTAAGATAGCCCAGATAATTACGTCCATGAAATTCCCCCTTTCGCGGACATTTCATCCCTACGATTCATATTGTATCATATTTTTCTTGGCATTGCAATATGTTTTTTATTAATAATATTCTTAAATGAACAAAAATTCACAATTTCCGAATTACAGCCCTTTAAATAAAGAAAATCAATCTGCTCGCCAAGCAAGTTTTCAACAATTTGATATTCTGAAAATCATTTTTTGTTCACAAACAGCATTGTTTATTATAGCGCAGCCTTCTTAATTTGTTATTTTTTTATTTTGGCAATCACCTAATCAAAAAACGGCCTGCGAATGAAGCAATATATTGACTTTATCAATGATTTGTTGTATAATGATAATGACATATTATCGTTATTTTCACCAATACGGTGAGCTGCTCACCGCAACAGCAGCTCCGCTTTTTCGCGGATTCAAGGAGCGCTTATGAGTATTTTTGACCTTTCAAAAAAACCTCCTGAGCTAAGCCACGACTGGGAAGTATTTCAGCAGTTCGTTGGAAATATAGGCGCTTTCACCTACATTGCAAAGGAAAAATCGGCCTATTTAGACGAATCAGCCTGCCGAATGCTCGCATGTACGAGCACCAAGCTCAATGAATTTGAGTTCTTCAATCTTCTTGAAAAGATCTCAAAGTCTCCTGTCGAAGGACAGAAGCATATCTATCGTTTCACAAACAACAATACAATCAAATACATAAAAATGAATATTTACGAGAGCAGCGACGAGTGGCTTGGTTTTGTTCAGGACTTCTCCCGTCAGTTCTCAGAGAACAGTGACAGCAGTAGCTTCGTCGAATACGACCCTGTTATGCGTCTGCCCTCATATCCATCGTTCTCACAGAAGATAAAGAAGATCCTTCCTGATGTTAATAACTGCTGCCTTGCTACGCTGTACCTCAACGGCATAGAAAAGCTTGGTTCTTTTCTCACGGTAGACAGCACCAACAGCTGCATCGCTTCAGTAGCAGAAACTTTGAAAAGCTTTGCAAGCGACAACATAATTATTGGCGCTAAGTCAAACTATGAAATATTCGCATTCTTTATGAACTGTGATAAAATGCAGATCTATAATGTTCTCAACAGCATGGATGAGGCTGTGCAGAACTGCATTCTCACAGACGATTTCGGAGAGATCATCGATATATCTGATAAGAGCAGACTCAGCCTCTCAATTGGCTGCTCTTCTTACCCGGACGAAGCATCAGATTTCAACATGCTTGTCAATTATTCAGAATTTGCCCTATATGAAGCTCGCGCTGACCGCCGGCATGTTATCAACTGGTTCTCTGAAGAGAACTACGTACGAGAAAAGGACTCATACAAGAACGCACAGCTTCTCACACGTATTGTAATGGACAATATGCTCATGTACTATGTTCAGCCTATCGTTGAGACAACAACCGGCGAGATCGTCGCATATGAAGCACTTATGCGTACTGTCGGCGACATAAAAATGGAGCCTAAACAGATACTTTCAATCGCTTCAGAACAAAATAATCTCTATTCTATTGAAAAGCTGACATTCTTCAATACACTTAAACTGCTGAGTGAGAATCAGCAGGTATTCGCGAACAAGAA
Source organism: Ruminococcus sp. (assembly GCA_017960805.1). GTDB lineage: Bacteria > Bacillota > Clostridia > Oscillospirales > Ruminococcaceae > Ruminococcus. Next base: position 61,735 of record JAGCYM010000086.1, on the reverse strand, counting down.
GCTCTTCATCAACTCAATGTCAGAATATATGCTTACAGAGGAAGATTTCAACGAGCTTTACCTGACATTCGGAGAACTGCTTGAAAAAACAGTTATTGAGATAGTCGAGGACAGCGACGCTACAGCTGATGGTATTGAAACGCTCCGTAAGCGTCTCGCTTTTACACACGCTCAGCTCGCAATCGACGATTATGGAACAGGTTACTCCAACCTTACGAACCTTCTCAAGTTCAAGCCTGATTATGTTAAAATTGACCGCTCACTTATTGCGGACATTCATAATGATCTTAAAAAGCAGCAGCTTGTTACGCAGATAATTGAATTCTGCCGTGATAATCAGCTTCAGTCGCTTGCTGAGGGAGTTGAGACTGCACAGGAACTCAAAACTGTAATCCGTCTCGGCATCGACCTCGTTCAGGGCTATTATACTTCCAAGCCAAAGCCTCTCTTCCTTGACAGCATAGCCAAGGACGTAAAGGACGAGATTATCAAGACCAATCTTGAAACCCGCCCGAACGGAACGAGAAAAATCTACGCTGCAAGAAATGACACAGAAATCGATCTCCTCAAGCTTGCACTAGAAAAGTACACAGATATCCATATTTACCAGAGCAAGCTCACTATTGTCGGCGATCCGGACAAGCAGGTCAAGATGAACATCGCTGTTATGGATAACCACAGCTGTGAACTTACGCTCAAGAACGTAAACATGGTCAGCGGCAACAGTAAGCCGACCATATCTGTCGGAGAATATGCAAGACTGGTGCTTATCGTTTCCAAGACAAATAAACTCGGATACTCTGGTATTTATGTACCGATGGGTTCACAGTTTGAACTCACAGGTAAGGGATCACTTACTATTGACTGCTACGCTTCCGCCGGCATCGGTATCGGAAACGACTATGACCATGGATACGGAGATATAACCGTTGATATGCAGGGCACTCTCGAGATTATCTGCAACGGAATGGAAACAGTCTGCATAGGCGGTGGATACAACGATGACGAATCCGAAATCAAGCTTCTTTCCGGCAAGGCTAAACTCTATATGTACAGTCACAATGGTCTTGCTATAGGCAGCTACAACGGTGACGCAAACGTTGAGATAGACGAGAAGTGCGATCTTGATATTACTGTATCAGGAATCAAAGTTACAGGTATCGGAAGCTGCAAAGGCATCGCAACGATATCCTGCGCAGGAAACGTCAACATGTTCTGTACAGGCGCTCAGGCAGTCGGTATCGGTTCGCTTGAGGAAGGTGAAGGAAGCATACTCATCAGAAAAGGTCGCATAAATATCAAAATGCGTTCTGCAAAGCACTCATGTATCGGTGCTATAGACGGAGATGTTAACACCAAGATCATGAACGCTGAAATAATAATTGATTCTGAAGGCGATTACGCAACAGGAATCGGAGATCCGCTCGGAAACGGCAACGTTTTCATCATGGATTCCGCAGTTACAATGAACATGCTCTGTGGAAATCCGAACGATATCTGCTCCGGAAGCGGCGACGTTCAGATACAGAATTCAACCATAAACTCCGTTGTCAATAACCGCAAGGTTCAGCACGGCAACAACTAAGAATCAATATGGATCCAGAGTAATGATCCGCTCTGGATCCTGACAAATAATCACAAAAAGAAAGTAAGGTAAATCAAATCATGAAGCTAGGTATGGTAGGTCTCCCGAACGTGGGAAAAAGCACCCTTTTTAATGCACTGACAAACGCAGGCGCAGAATCAGCAAACTATCCGTTCTGCACCATTGAAAAAAACGTCGGTATCGTTTCAGTTCCTGATGAGCGTCTCGATAAACTCGCTGAGATGTATGAACCTGATAAGTTCACTCCTGCAACTCTGGAATTTGTGGATATCGCCGGACTCGTTAAGGGTGCTTCCAAGGGAGAAGGCCTCGGAAATAAATTCCTTGCTGATATCCGTGAGGTGGACGCAATCGTTCACGTCGTTCGCTGTTTTGAAGATGGAAACATCGTCCACGTTGATGGAAGCATCAACCCTGTCCGCGACATAGAGACCATCAACCTTGAGCTCATTTTCTCCGATATAGAAATGGTTGACCGTCGTATCGACCGTGCTATGAAAGCTGCAAAGGGGGACAAGAAGTACCTTGCAGAAGTTGAGTTCCTCAAGCGCCTCAAAGAGCACCTTGAAAACGGTAAGTCAGCACGTGGATTCGACTTCACTGATGAAGAACGCGAACTCATAAAGTCCACTCCGCTGTTATCTGCGAAGCCCGTAATATATGCAGCTAACCTGAGCGAAGATGATTTTGCAAACAACATAGAAACAAATGAGAATTACAAGCAGGTATGCAAGATAGCTGAGGAAGAGCACTCCGCTGTTTTGCCGATATGCGCACAGACTGAAGCTGAGATCGCCGAAATGGACGAGGAAGACAAGGCTATGTTCCTTGCTGAACTCGGACTTGAAGTTTCCGGCCTTAACCGTATCATCAAGGAAGGCTATGCACTTCTAGGTCTTATCTCATACCTCACAGCAGGAAAGCCCGAAGTTCGTGCATGGACTATCAAGAAAGGTACAAAGGCTCCTCAGGCTGCCGGAAAAATACACACGGACTTTGAAAAAGGTTTTATCCGTGCCGAAGTCATCTCATTCAATGACCTCATGGAATGCGGATCAATGGCAGCAGCAAAAGAAAAAGGCCTCGTTCGTCTTGAAGGCAAAGAATATGTTATGCAGGACGGAGATATAGTTCTCTTCCGTTTCAACGTTTGATTTCACATAAAAAATGAAGCCATAGTTCTTCCGATTTTTACTTCAGAAGAACTATGGCTTTTTTGTCTCACTTCAGATTAATTCAGATACAGCCATAAGGAAGGGAGCTATGCCCTTAGCATCATTTTCAACTACCCTTTCACTAAGGTAATACTCAACCGAGCCGTCTCTTCCTTCACTGCCACCGAGCCCGCCCATAAGGCAGATATTCCTGAGTACAGGGATATCTCCGTCGTACACAATATATCGCTCTGATACCGTATTCAACGCACGTCTTCCGGCATCAGCAATCTCATCACTCACAGCTCCAAGTCGGCCTGCCTTCATAGCTGAATACGAAAACAGAAGTGTTCCGCTCGTTTCAGGATAGTTCCCACCTAGATCCTTCAGTACCGGCAGCTGCATAAGCATATTGTCTGAAGTCATGAAAGAACACATAGCCTCAAGAAGATTGCTTAGCATACCCTTGCACTCTATATTCTCTGTCATTTCAAATATATCAGCAAGGCCAACGCAAAGCCATCCATTAGCTCTGAGCCAGATATTTGGCGACAAACCTGTTTTACTGTCTGACCAGCACATATTTCGGGGTTCACAGTAACCATGATAGTATAAGCCTGTTTTGTCATCACGCATCAGAGTGCGGATATTCTTCAACTGATTCAGCGCATCGTCAGTACTTGATTTATCACCTGTTTTCTTCCCATATGCTACAAGGAACGGCAGTGCCATATACGCACCATCAAGCCAGATCTGATTCGGATATATCGCTTTATGCCAGAAACTGCCACATGTAAGACGAGGCTGATGAACAAGTTGTTCATGAAGCTGCTTTGCAGCAATAAGATATCGTTCATCATTTGTCTTTTCATACAGGTAAAGAAGATTCCGTCCTCCGCAGATACTGTCAAGGTTATAATCGCTGCGCTCAACAGTCGGAATTGTCCCGTCAGGTGAAACATAGCTGTTTACAAATCTTAACGCATAATCCGTATATTCAGAATGATCATCTGAAAACATCAGAAGCGCTCTTATGATACAGCTGTCCATATAGTTCCAGCGGGGTTCCTTTCGAAATATAAAGTTTTCCGTATTCCAGCGAGGCCGGAGCGGGTCAGAGGTCAGAATCAGCCTGTCTATATAGTCGAAGGCGATCTGCCTTATCCTTGAAATGTCTGTCATCCCGACAAGCCTCCTGCGGTAATACCGCTTATAAATTTTTTCTGTGCAGCAGCAAATACTGCTACTGAAGGAATTAGTCCGATAACGGACATCGCAATAATCTTTTTCTGCTCATATCCATCGCCTGTGCTGTCAGCAGAAAGACGAAGTATCAGTGAAAGCGGGTATTTTTCCACTGAACTGATCATAATGAGCGGAGTCAAAAAGTCATTCATCGTCCAGAGGAATGTAAACACAGAAATTGATACAATAACAGGGCGAATGCATGGAACAAGTATATATATGAGCACTCTCATACTTCCACACCCGTCAATACGGGCCGCTTCATCAAACTCACGCGGAACGCCGCGGAAGAACTGAACAAGCATGAACACAAACGCTCCCTCCGCAGCAAACAATGCAGGAATTGTCAGAGGCACATATGTATCATGAAGCCCGATCTTGCTCCAGAGAGAATAAAGCGGCATTACAGTTACTATAGCCGGCATGAACATTGAGCCCATAAGAAGTGCAAAGAACATTTTCTTCAGAGGGAAATCAAAGCGGGCAAATCCATATGCCACAAGCACTGAAGATATTACCGCAAAAATAGTCTTTGGAATAATTATAAAAAAAGTATTCAGGAAATAGTGCCCCATACTGAACGGAGTTACTGTTTCCCACGCGCGCTTGTATACAGAAAGATCAAGACTTTCCGGAACGAACCATGCCGAGGAAAAGATCTCATCATTAGTCTTGAAACTTGCTCCGACAAGCCACAGCAAAGGATAGATCATTACCACTGCCATAAGAGTCATAAGAATATACAGAGGGATCTTTTTCATATATCTTCCTCCGTTTTTTTCCGTGTAACAGCGAACAGGATCAGAACCAGAACTGTTACAAGCACAAAGAATGCCCATGATACCGCATTAGCATATCCTGCATTGTGGAACCGGAACATCTCATCATAAATAAGCATGCCGATAGTGTATGTGCTCTTCATCGGACCGCCGCCGGTTATCATATAAGGAGCACTGAATTCCTGCATTGCAGCTATTGTCTGAAGAACAAGATTCAGGAATATAACACGCCTGAGCAGAGGAAGAGTTATCCGGAAAAAAGAACGTATATGTCCGCATCCGTCAACCCTTGCCGCTTCATAGTATTCACTCGGAATATCCCTGAGAGCATTTAAGAACAGGATCATAGCAGAACCGAATTCCCATAATCTGAGAAGTACTATTATAAGCATGGCGGAATTCCCGTCACCATACCATCCAACTGACGGAAGGCCGACTGTTTCCGTAAGCTGATCTACCAGACCGCCTGATGTAAACAGGAATTGCCACATGATTACCACCGCAAGATTTGAACCCAGAATGGAAGGCAGATAGAAAATGGTACGATATACTCCGATTCCCTTTATTTCTGCGTTCAGCAGCAACGCCGCAAGAAGTGATACTGTAAGCTTGAGAGGAACAAGTATAAAAGTATATTTCAACGTTACCCCGACTGCTCCTCTGAACTCACTGCTTGATATCATATCCGAGAAGTTTTCTGTTCCTATGAATTCCGGAGAATAAATTCCGTCATAGTCAGTAAGTCCCAGAATCAGCGAAGCAGCAAAAGGATATAGGGTAAACAGAGCAAAACCGATAATGAACGGCATTATCAACAGCAGTCCAGTATATTTTCCGACTCCTACGGGATTGCGGTAGTTAAGATTTTTCATTTTGCGACCTTCTTAAGATATTCCTTTACCGAGGTATACAGCTCTTTTGCCGCCTGAGCAGTATCAGACTTGCCGTAGGAGACCTTCTCGATGGCTGAATTGCACATTTCCTTCACACGCGGGAGTTCCATATACGGACTTATAGTCACCGCATCAAGATCAGAAAGCATCTCATCACTGTCATATGCAAGGCCACTCAGCAGTCCGCTTTTCTTGAGTGCTTCTTCAGCTTGCTGTGAAGCAGGTATTCCGCGTGAAGTTCCAAGTACAGCCGCACATTCAGGATCATTCAGCAAAAAGTCCATAAATGCAGCAGCCTCGTCTGGATACTGTGTTCCTTTTGAAACAGCATACATTACAGACGGCTTTATCATCCATCCGTCTGAATTACCGTCATCATTTTTAAGAAATGGGCCTGATTCAAGTACTCCCTCAGGAAGAACCATGTCATACTTTCCGACAGAACTTCCCCATTCAAGTACTCCGCCAACACTTCCGTCCATGAATGACGGTGACTGATACAATGCTGCGTTTCCATCCTCATCGATACGTTCTCTTACCGTACGTATAACATGCCTTTCCTCAAGTTCTTTGTAGAAATCGAGAGCCATGCGTATATCTTCCTCTGTAAAGCCGAGTTCACCATCCATGCTCACAAACTGTCTGCCTGTATCCTGCTGAACGTATACCACCGCCAGATACCAGGCCGTTCCCCCTGACTGAATATCCAGGTCAAGAGGATAACATCCCTTAACGCTCATCTTGTCTCCGAGTTCCATGAGCTGGGACCATGTCCCTGGGTATGATACACCGCATTTCTTGTAAGTATCGGAATTGTAGAAAAGTCCTCGCCCGCTGACAGAAACTGTCACAGCGTTGAGCTTGTTGTTCATCCGTCCGAACGAAAGCACCTCATCATCAAATACCGACAGATCAAGCTGGTCAGAAAGCAGTTCAAGATCATAAAAGCCATTACCATCAGGAGATAATGATACCAGCCAGTCATAATTGATCTGCATTACGTCCGGAGCAGTTCCGCCGCTTATCTGTGAACTGACCTTTTCTGTCCAGCCATCCCATCCGCCGTATTCAGGCGTAACGGTGATTTCAGGATGTTTCTGCTGCCAAAGCTCCAAGGCAGCAAGAGTGGCTTCATGACGATCATCCCCTCCCCACCATGAAAAACGAATGGTGCACTTATCGAGGGTCCCGTCAGGAGATATGTATTTAGGGGAACTTCTTCCCCCGCACGAAGAGAGAGCTGTCATGCAGCCTAATGCTGCAAGGTATAAAAAAAGTTTTTTCATAATCCAGCTCCTAAGAATAATAATGATACAAATATTATACAGGAAACACCGGAAATAATCAAGCATTTTTCATAAGCTTTTAGCAAGAAAAAAGGACATCAACTGATGTCCTCATTCTATATCGATTATTGAAAGCTCAGGGCGATTAAATATGCGTGGTATCATAATCATATTAAGATTCCGTGCAAGTCCTCTGCTGACTATCTGAGTAGTTCCTTCATCTGTCCTCTGGCCTGTTGTAAAATCAGGAAACAGCCACTGATCCGGAGCGTAGAGTCCCTGATCAAGTATTCCCGGTATCCTCCACTGTCCGCCATGAGCATGCCCTGAAAGGATCAGATCAAATCCGTTCCCATTATACTTTGAGCGTTCTGATGTTATGTCAAAGAACTCCTGCGGCTCATGAGCCAGAAGAATATTGTATGTATCAGGAACTGCGGCACTATAACAGGTTTTTAGCTGTGATCCGTTCTCATCGAAAATATTGGCTCCAATTATACCAAACACGCGGACTCTGCGGTTTTTAATCATAAAATCCGTATATCTACCATTAAGAACAGGTACGCCGATCTCTTCAACTTTAGAAAAGAATTCTTCCTTGTCACTTCTTCGCTGCTCATGATTACCGGTCGCATAAGCACACGGATACTTATCTGCTACAAGTTTCATAAGCGTATAGGCGTTTTTCTTTCCTTTCGCTCTGCTGTCGATAACGTCGCCGCCGAACATGACTATGTCAGGATTGGCAGATTCAATAGTCTTCCAGAGTCCCGACTGATCATGACCTCCATAGAAACTGTTGTGAAGATCAGAAATGAATACTACTCTGATGGGGGCGCCTTCTTTGTCAGAGCTGACTGTATAGTAAACAGGCTTCATAGAGAAGCCCCACCAGTCAAGAGCAAAAACAATTGCCGCTCCGACTGCCAGAATTATTATTTTTCGTTTATGCTTTGTAATGAACTTCATTTCTATTTGCTTTTCTTGCCATTTTTTCTTCATACATTAGTTTATCTGCAGTTGCCACAAGTTCTTCAAGATCCAGAGCAGAACTGAGTGGACGCATATAAACGCCTGTACTGGCTTCTACCATATATGGCTTTCCTGAACTCTCGTTGTAATGCTGCAGGTAATCAATTACACTGCTCTTAAATTTCTCACAGTATCTCTCAGCTTTCCCCTTCGGGATAAGTGTAGCAACACAGAATTCATCTCCGCCGAATCTTGCACACACCTCTCCGCGGACAGCACTGCTCAGCAGAGCGTGGCCAAGAGTTATAATTGCGTTATCGCCTTCGTTATGACCAAAATTGTCATTTATTCCTTTCAGTCCGTCCAGGTCTGAGAATATAAGAGCAATCTCCATATCACCGGCTGTGTTTTCTGCTTTGATTATTTTTTCTGCCTCAGAATAAAAACCACGTCGGTTCAGAAGACCGGTCATAAAATCATGAAGCGATGATACGCGCAGTTTTTCATTTGCGTCAGTAAGCTGAGCGTTAATGTATTGTATGCGCATTTTACTATGAAATGTTCCGAATGATGAATTCATCGCATTCATCAGAGTATGCATTTTTTCGTATTCATCAAAATCAATTCGCGGCTGAAAAGCACAGTATCCAAGCACCATGCCTAAAAAATGAAGACAACAGATTATTATCGGTTCAGGTCGCTTTGTGATCGTGAAGAAATCAGGAAGGAGATTATCAAGACCGACTTTGCACGGTGAATGTTCGATCCAGTGATATCTGTGACATAACACATTAATCTCATCAGTGAATGGTGAATCACTGTTATGTCGCTCACCAAAATCAGGCGGCGAAAGAACATCTGTATTAAGAGCGAACACACATGTGCTGAACTGAAATTTATCCATCAGAATATGTGGAAGGAGCTTTATATCATCAGCCTTAGAAATGGTGGACTGTATATCACACATCAGAAGCTGCCTGTAGGAAGACTGCTTGAAACGTTCAAGAATCGCCCTCATTGAATCATTGACATTATGCTCATCCATTTTGACGCAACCACATGACTGAGAAAGCTTAACATGGAAATCAACAGTTCCGCCAGTGCATTCCTCTCCCCTTTCAACACGCATGATGGTATCGGTAAGTCTTCTGCCCATTTCGTCATAATTCTGCTGGCACGTTGTCAGGTGGGGAAGATGATACTCAGCCTGGATTGTACCGTCAAAACCGGTAATTATGCAGTCATCAGGAACATGGAATCCCAGACGCTGTATGTAGTTGCTGGCAACTACAGCCATTGTATCATTTGCACAGATTATCGCATCAGGAATTGGCCGGTGCTCCGTTACAAACCATTGATTCAGCAGGTCAGTAGTAGGGCCCTCCCAGAAACTGCCATATCCGATATTATCTTCTTCAAAAACAATATCATTAGCTTCCAGAGCACGTCTGAACGCAGAAACTCTGTCATCAGAAAACTCATTTCCTTTTATTCCTGCTATCATATAGAGTTTTCGTGCTCCATGAGTCTCAATTACATGACGGCAGATTCGTTCAAAGGTATCAGAATATGAAAAGGAAAGATTAATGCAGCCCGGAATATCCTTATCTATTGATATCAGCGGAACATTATGCTCTTTTGCTCTGTCAATGATATTCTTAACAACTATCTTGTCATAAATAAAATTGGACATTATTACAAGTGCTGAAAGCTTCTCATAAGGAATTAGCTTGTATACTGCTCCCTCACCCTTGTAATTTGAATTGTTATCTTCATACAGATCTGTGCAGGCGTTGAATATGAGAAGTCTGTACCCGCTTGATACCGCGTACTTGTTCAATGATTTTATTAAATTATAGCGATCCTCGTCTTGTATAGTCGAAAGACATACGCCGATCAGTTTGGGACAGCGTTCCACGTAATTCACCAACTTTCACATGATATGCAGTGTGTTAGATATAGTTATTATACCATATATTCATAATAGAATCAATATTTTTTTGTTCCTTTTGCAGATGAATCAGTATTTTTAGCAAAATGCTAAAATACGAATGTATATATTCAACTTTTTTTGACTTCCGTTTTTCTTTCATATGCAGAACGGAAAAAAATCCCTGTGATTACTTTACCATCAAGCGGCAATAATAATATCAAAACCTGTATAGGGAGATATATTATGGCATTCAATAAAGTAGTCATATCCGGGATCAACACATCAGAATTAACAGTACTGAAAGAATCAGAGAAAATCGCACTTCTTAAGGAAATACGTGAAACAGGAAGCAAAGAAGCAAAAGACAAACTGATCAAAGGCAATCTTCGGCTTGTTCTAAGTGTGATACAGCGATTCACAGGCAGAGGCGAAGACGTTGATGATCTTTTTCAGATCGGAGTGATTGGTCTTATTAAAGCAATAAACAACTTTGATCTCACAAAAGAGGTTCGCTTCTCCACGTATTGCGTTCCTATGATAACCGGTGAACTTCGCCGTCATCTGCGCGACTGCAGTCAGATAAAAGTAAGCCGTTCGCTTCGCGATCTCGCATATAAAGCGATTCAGGCAAAGGAACAGCTTATTCTTAAGAATCAGTGCGAACCGACTATTGAACAGATCGCACAGGAAATAGGAGAAAACCGCTCTGACGTTGTAATCGCTCTAGAAAGCATAAGTGATCCTATCTCATTATACGAACCAGTATACTCCGATTCTGATGATACCATGTACATCATGGACCAGATAGGCGATAAGAATGATGTTGAAAGCTGGATGGATGAGCTTTCGATACGGGATGCTATCAGGGAACTGGGAGAACGTGAAAAGAATATTCTGTATCTTCGTTTCCTACAGGGGAAGACTCAGATTGAAGTTGCAAACGAAATAGGGATATCTCAGGCTCAGGTTTCAAGGCTTGAGAAAGGAGCAATTAAACGCATAAAAAACAGCGTTTAATCTTCATGCAAAAAACAAATCCGGGCTCAGCGGCGGCCTGGTCTCAGCCACTGCAGAACCCGGAATAAGTTAATAATCAGAAACGGAAGTCACGCTCTCCGTCCCTTATCTTTCTGAGATATTCAAGTGCCTTTTCACGTCTCTTCGGATCAGGAACATTCTGGATCTCACGATCAATAAGAGCCTCACCGACCTTCTTTGTCTCAGGAGAAGCATAATCCTGAAGGTATTCCTGAAGTGTAAGGAGCGCATTCGGATGACAGCAGTTCTGAATCTGTCCAACCTTACAAAGAGCCATAAAACGGTCTCCGGTACGTCCTTCGCGGTAGCACGCAGTACAGAACGACGGAATATATCCGCTGTCCATCAGCCACTTTACAACTTCATCAAGTGTTCGCTGATCGGATACATCAAACTGCTCAGTATCATGAGGTCTTTCCTCAGATGAATAACCTGCATAGCCACCTACAGAAGTTCTGGAACCACCAGAAATCTGAGACACTCCAAGACCGATAACCTTTGCACGGCACGCCTCACTTTCACGTGTGGAAATGATCATTCCTGTATATGGAACAGCGATACGGATACAAGCAACTATCTTTGCAAATGTATCATCATCGATACCATTGTCAAATACATTAGGATCAATATCAGAAGCTCTTCTGAGACGAGGAACACTTATTGTATGAGGACCTACACCGTGAACTGCTTCAAGATGCTCTGCATGCATGAGAAGTCCTGCGAATTCATATCTGTACTTATCAAGTCCAAAGAGAACTCCGAGACCTACATCATCAATACCTCCATCCATTGCTCTGTCCATAGCCTCTGTATGATATGCATAGTTATGCTTAGGTCCTGCGGGATGAAGAACCTCATAGCTCTCTCGGTGATAAGTCTCCTGGAAAAGGATATAAGTTCCTATTCCTGCTTCCTTAAGTTTACGATAATTCTCAACCGTTGTTGCTGCAATATTGACATTTACACGACGGATAGCTCCATTCTTGTGCTTGATAGAATAGATTGTCTTGATGCAGTCCAGAATATACTCAATAGGATTGTTTACAGGATCCTCACCGGACTCGATAGCCAGTCTCTTGTGTCCCATATCCTGAAGTGCAATAACCTCATCACGTACTTCATCCTGAGTCAGTTTCTTTCTTGGGATTTCCTTGTTCTGCATGTGATAAGGACAGTAAACACACTTGTTTACGCAGTAATTTGACAGATACAGAGGAGCAAACATTACTATTCTGTCGCCATAGAAAGCCTGCTTGATCTCACGTGCAAGTTCTTCGATCTTCTTATTCATCTCCGGAATGTCACATGCAAGAAGAACACTTGCCTCACGATGAGAAAGGCCAACGCATTCAACGCCTCTGCCTGTCTTCTTAGGACTAGCTTTTTCCAGGATCTCCTCAATAAGAGCCTTGTTATGCTTATTCTGTTCTGCATACTCAAGTGTCTCAAGTATTTCCTCATGATTTATAAAATCATCCGCTTTTAAAGATTTTACGTCGTACATACATTTTCCTCCTATTTTGACTTACAAGTCATTTTTGATACTCTTATACAAAACAAAGCCGTCGCTTCAAGTGATTCCTCTGAATAGCTCCAGTCTTTGCGTTTAGTCTGATGTTCCATAAGGCAGTCAAGCGCAGCCTTTTTTTCATCAATATCGTCAATGAGTGATAATTCTCCATTACCAATCACACTTCTATATTCCGCAGAATACCCGCATGCTTCTTCATTCTCTATCATTCTGAAGCAGCCATCGATTTCAAATCCTACTTCAGCGCAGTTTTTAGCAAGCTCATATTTTCTTCCTGCTTTAGCTCCGTGGAAATAGAAGAATCTATCTGTTCTGTTGTTTATATAACCGTAGTTGACGGGAACTATATAGACCTCACCATTATCGAAGAAGCCTACTCTCAAGATCCTCTCATTCAAAATAAATGTATCAATAACAGAAATATCCGTTATCTCCCTATCACTTCTCCTCATTTTCAGATTTCTCACTTCTTCGAAATAGCAGCTTTAACTGAAACCCCTCTTATCTGTCCAAGCGTTCCCGTAAGGCTGCTTATCTTATCTGGTGATGCGTCAAGCGCTACAGAAATGAGTGAAATGCCACGTTCCTTGTAAGGCAGTCCCATTCTTCCGATTATGATGTCATTATATTCATGAAGCACATTATTAACTTCAACTGCTGCATCCTGTTCGTCGATAACTATAGCCGCGACAGCTATTCTTTTTTCTTCCATATTCTAACACCCCCAGTTCACAGTCCTTTTTCTTTCAGTTCAGAAACAAGATTGATATAGAAATCAGTAATGTCACTGAACGCCTCACCACTCTCGATACTTCTGACGCCACATTTCATGCGCCTCAGATCGACCTCATCACCATGAGACATACCGCGAAGTCGAGTGCCGGTAAAAGTACCACGATGCTCACCATGCCTTACTTCTGACGGAGTCAGGAAGCCATCGCTTTTGCCATTAAGAAGCCGAACTCCAATGTAAGGAACTGTCATTATAATATCACTCAAAGGAGAACTCATAAGAAACGCACAGCTCCTGTACAGAACTCTCGGATCATCAGGGTTATCTATATTGAATTGCTTCATATATCCCGTTGTCAGTTGTTCAAAGCAGCGGAAGGTATCAGGTTCCTTATCACCACCGATCCGCTTGAATATGTCTGTTCCAGCTCCGATAATTTTCATTATAAAGCCAAGTCTCATAAGTTTGTCCATTGTGACAGAACCGTTATGCGGAGTGCTGATGGTTGTGAGCGAAGCAATATGCCCTCCGGCCTTCATTGTTGAGATGAGATATCGCATTTCCATGCCGCCTTTAGAATGAGCAATAACATTTACCTTTTCAGCACCTGTCTCAGCAAGAATATGCTTCAGTCTCACCGCAAGGATATCAGCATTCCGTTCAATATCAGCGTTAGCTTCCTGAAATCCGAAATACACCTTTGCCCCATGAGATCTCAGAGCTTTTGGAATACGCCCCCAATAGCATATCGGCTTGTCCCGGAATCCCATTCCATGAACAAGTAGTATCGGATACTTAGTCTTGCAAATTTCCATAATATCACCAAAAAAGCCCGCTCGGATAATGAGCGGGCAGAAATAGCTTAATGTTGTCATATAAGCCGTTCTCCGATAACAGAGCTGATTGCCCTGATGTCCGAAAACTAACATTGTACCCGACCGACAGCAGAATAAATCCCACTATCCGACAGGTTTATTATAGCGCATTGACAATATAATGTCAATCATTTTTGTTAGTGCCAACTAATTGATTTTTGTAATATTTTTTCTTGTTTTTCTATTGACTTTATGTTTACAAAAAGGTATAATAATGTCATAATTGTATAACAATTACCCACAATTATTCAGAAAGGTGTTGATCAACATGGGAAAATTTGTAATCAAGGAATCTGGTAAGGGCTTCAGCTTCAGTCTGAAAGCTGGTAATGGCGAAATAGTTGCTACTGGCAGCAAAATTTTCAACGATATAGACAGCGTTAAGGCTGTTATCGCTGACGTAACTGCTTCTGCTCCAAAGGCTGCTTTTGAAGATCAGACAGTTGATGGCTTCAAAGAAGAAAAAGGCGCTAAGTTTGAGCTCTATTCCGACAAGGCTGGAGAGTTCCGCTTCCGTCTTAAGAATAGTGCCGGTGATATCCTCGCTGTAAGCGAAGGCTATGTCAAGAAAGACAGCGCAAAGAACGGTATTGAAAGCGTTCGTAAGAATGCAGCAGATTCTCCCGTTGTTGAGGCTGAGGCATAATCCTATTCTTTAAACTATACACGAAAGCCGGCTTTTACGCCGGCTTTTTTGTTTTTTCCTTCTGATAGCATTACTCGGATTCTTCGTTCTCTTCAAGCGAACTGAACATCTCTATCATGGTCTCATTTCCTTTGGTCAATGCTTTTATAGTAAGCTGAGTCTGCGCTTTATTGTTTGCAAGTCTGAGATTATTAAGTGATTTCTGCAAGTTATCCTTGACCTTGGTCAGATGCTCAATAGTCTTATCAATTTCTTCGATTGCAGTATTGAATTGCCTTCCGGCAAGATCATAATTCTTCGAAAAAGCACTTTTAAATTCTTCTATTCTTTCCTCGAAATTAGTAATGTCAATTTCCTGATTCTTAATATCAGTGAGCTGTCGCTTATACTCCATTGAATTCATTGCTGCATTTCTAAGGATCGAGATGATAGGAATAAAGAACTGAGGACGAATAACATACATTTTTTCGAACTCATAGGATACATCAACTATTCCCTGATTATACAGCTCACTTTCCTTCTCAAGAGCAGAAACCAGAATTGCGTATTCACATTTCTTGTTTTTTCTGTCCTTGTCGAGTTTAGCAAAAAAATCTTCATTCTTATGCTTGCTGGCTGTTGCGTCCATTTCATTTTTCATTTCAAACATGATAGAAATGATTTCGTTTCCATCATCATCTCTTTCACGATAAATGTAATCGCCTTTCGTTCCTTCTGTAACATCGTTATCCTTTCCGAATTCTGCATTTCTGAAAGCAGTAGTTCGGATCATATTGAATGCGTTTTCACAATGCTTTTCCAGAGTTTCACCCAGCATTTTTGTTGAAAGCTTTGCAGTATGTGTTTTGTATTGTTCGAGTTCTTCCTGCTTTAATCTTAACTGGATCTCATAATCGTTTTTCAGATCATCGCGTTCCTTTTCAATTTCTGATACAGCTTCTTTTAAAGCAATCTGATTCTCCAGTTTTATTTGCTCAAGCCTGGAGTTAAGAAGAATAATATCCTTATCCTTGTTTTTAAGCTCATCCTCATATTTCGATTTTTCTTCGCTTACTGCTTTGGATAAAGCAAGTTCTGCTCTGTTTTCACTGTTGCTAACCTCATTTTCCAATTTCTGAATTGTTAGTTTTAAACCTGCAATTTCTTCGTTCTTCTGATTAGCGATTTTTTCAACTTCATTTTTTGTATTCAGAGTTCCGGATTCTTTTATACTGTTTATCTGTTCATTCAGGCGGACTATTTCATTTTCCTTAGCAGAAACTGCTTCCTTAATCGCTATATCAAATTCAGTATTTCTTTGCTTTAAATCCGAATTGATCTGTTCGAGTTTAATGTTGAGCTGAGCAATTTCTTCATCTTTTTTAGCTACTGCACTGCTTAGCTTCAACTCAGCTTCTTTTTCATTTTTCTCAGATATCAGCTGAAGCTGCTGAGCAAGCTGTTTTTCAAGTTCTTTGTCAAATTCTTTGTTACGGACCTGACGCCTTATTGCTTCAATACCTGCTTCGTCAATCGGAAACGATTTTTGGCAGTGAGGGCAAGTAATAATTTCATTCATAACGAAAAACTCCCTTGTAAACTTTTTGGGGATTAATAATGGATTAACTTTTATAGGAATTATAACATATTTGCTCCAGAAATTCAATAATAATCAGAAAAAGAAAATCCCTGCCAAAGGCAGGGAAATCTGTATCTTAGAGCCACTCTACAGTTCCTGGCGGCTTTGAGGTTATGTCATAAACTACGCGGTTAACATGCTCGACTTCATTTGTGATTCTGTTTGATACACGAGCGAGAATATCGTAAGGAATACGTGCCCAGTCAGCTGTCATAAAGTCATCAGTAGTTACTGCACGTATAGCGATGAGGTGATCATATGTACGGTGATCTCCCATTACTCCTACAGTGCGAACGTCAGGAAGAACAGCAAAGAACTGCTTGAGTTCACTCTCAATACCACTCTTCTGTATCTCATCACGAAATACAGCATCTGCTTCCTGCAATACCTTTATCTTTTCTTCTGTAATCTCACCAAGAATACGAACACCAAGTCCAGGACCTGGGAACGGCTGTCTCCATACCAGTTCACGTGGTATTCCAAGCTTTTCACCAACAGCACGCACCTCATCTTTGAAAAGATCTGCAAGCGGTTCTATCGTACCTGCAAACTTTATATCATCAGGCATTTTAACCATGTTATGGTGTGTTTTTATTACTGCTGTACTACCTTGTCCTGCCTTATTTCCCTTTCCGGATTCAATACGGTCAGGATATATTGTTCCCTGAGCAAAATAACCATCTGCTCCCTGCTCACGGATCTTGTTCCAGAATACATTATAGAATTCTGTACCTATAATCTTTCTCTTCTGTTCAGGATCAGTAACTCCTTTAAGAGCAGCAAGGAACTGATCCTTGCAGTTTACACGGACAAAGTTCATATCAAAAAGTCTGGTGAAAGTCTCTTCAACAAAGTCTCCTTCATCTTTTCTCATGAGTCCCTGATCAACAAACACACAGGTAAGCTGCTTTCCTACAGCACGTGAAAGTAGTCCGGCAGCAACAGATGAATCAACACCGCCTGACAGACCCAGGATAACCTTCTTATCGCCTATCTGCTCTTTGAGTTTCGCAACTGTTGAATCTATGAAATCATCCATTACCCAGTCACCTGTGAATCCACAAACATCATAAAGGAAATTATGAAGAATCTGCTTTCCATACTCACTGTGAGTAACTTCAGGATGGAACTGAACAGCATACAACTTCTTCTCAGGACACTCGAATGCCGCGCAAGGACAGTCTGCAGATTTAGCCTTAACAGTAAAACCATCAGGCAGCTTGCTTACAAAATCCGTATGGCTCATCCAGACAACGCTCTTATCAGGTACATTTCCGAACAGAGCTCCGCCTGTCTGCTGTATTTCAATCTTTCCGTACTCACTCTTCTCACAGCTTTCAACTGTGCCTCCGAGCGTATATGCCATGAGCTGACAGCCGTAGCAGATACCAAGGATCGGTATTCCAAGGCTGAAAATATCCGCCGATATATGAGGTGAAGTCTCGTCATAAACGCTGTTAGGACCACCTGTAAAAATGATACCGTCGGGGCTGAGTTCTTTTATCTTTTCAATTGGTGTAGTATAGCTGAGAATTTCACAGTAAACCCCGCATTCACGCACTCTGCGCGCAATAAGCTGGTTGTACTGTCCGCCGAAATCCAGCACGATACAAAGTTGATTAGCCATAGGTTCCTCCCTGCTTTCTGCATTCAAGGCAAAGAATGCCATGCGTTTTCAGTTCAATGCTACTTTTAATTATGCCATTTTTTTCGTTTTTTTGCAATAGGTTTCCGGAAATTTTACAGTATATATATATTTAATTGACGTGATATCAGTAGCAATCACGCTTGACAATGGCGAGATTATGCAGTAAAATAGATTTATCATTGAACAAGGAAAGAAAAGAATGAAAAGAGCAGTTACAATACAAGATATCTCATGCTTCGGCAAGTGCTCGCTTACCGTTGCGCTTCCTATAATATCCGCTATGGGCATCGAAACCGCAGTTATCCCGACTGCTGTTCTCTCAACTCATACAGGAGGATTCAAGGGCTATACATTCCGTGATCTTACCGGGGACATTCCTCAAATAGCATCACACTGGGAAGAACTTGGACTAAGCTTTGACGCAATATATACCGGCTATCTCGGATCTCCGGATCAAGTGCAGATCGTCTCCGATTTTTTCGATTCATTCGGAAAAGAAGACAATTTCATAGTTGTTGATCCGGTCATGGGTGATGCCGGAAAACTTTATGCCGGTTTTACCGATGAGCTAGTCTGCGGTATGCGTAAACTCTGCGCTAAGGCTGACTATATAATTCCCAACATGACTGAAGCGGCTTTGCTCCTTGATATCCCATATGATGAAAACACTGACGAGGAACGATCAAAGGATATTCTGCATTCACTATCAGCTCTCGGGTGCAAATACCCTGTTCTGACCGGAGTGAGACGCGGTGAAGAACACGGAGCCGTGGCATATGACTCTGTTAATGATGAATTCAAAAGTGCATTCTGTCATCATGTAAACAGACAGCTTCATGGTACAGGCGATATATTCGCCAGTGTCTTCACAGGAGCGGTAACTCTTGGCAAAGACCTTGGGGAATCCCTCAACCTCGCAGTGCATTTTACTTCTGACTGCATTACCGCAACTCTTCCTCATGCAGATGAAGTTTGGTACGGAAGCTGTTTTGAGCTGTGCCTCGGTGATCTAATTCATATGATTAAATAATAGGAGCCAGTAAGTTTCGCCATTTCATCACTTTTGCCTATTGACTTTTATCCTTGTATGGGATAAAATAAAATGTACGTAAATCAACCTCATGTATTATTGGAGAGTGTTAAATTAATGAGCAAAATCAAAGGATTCTATGACAGTCTGAAGAAATCCACAAAGATAACTGTACTATCGTGCGGAAGCTTTGTAATAATGACAATGCTTATCCTCGCATTTTTTATAATATTCCCGATTACCCCTTCTGAAAGAATTATGTCTAATATAGGAAGAGGAGAAAATCTATCCCAGGATAATGGGCAGCCTCTTCAGAGCGCCATTCCTGAAGTTGAGACAACTGTTTCAACAACTGTTACTACAACAAAGGCTACTACAACAAAAGTCACAACCACACGTGCACGTACAAGCTTTACAATAACACTGACAACCGGCTCTGGATTCATGTGGAACGGACGAATCCCTACAGGTGGAATTCCTGGATATACTGAAACATATACAACCGCAGTAGATCCAAGCGAACCATATATTGATCCAAGCAATCCAAACGGTGATCCTAATCAGGGTGGAACCACAGATCCGAATCAGGGCGGAACAGATCCGAACCAAGGCGGAAGCACAGATCCCAATCAGGGCGGAGCCACAGACCCAAACCAGGGTGGAACTCCTGATCCTAATCAGGGCGTAGTAACTCCGGATCCGAATCAGGGTGGAACTCCAGAACCATCAGTTACTCCTGACGCAGGTGGAAACAATAACACATGGTAAAAATCAAGCCGACTGAAGGTATTCCCTTTGGTCGGCTTATTGTTAAAAAGGAAAAATTAATGAAAAAGACAATTTGTATGCTTGCCGCATTGGCAATGATCTCTTGTACAGTATCATGCGGTAACAATGATGAAGAAGGCATTCAAAAGCCTGAAAATCCTTCCGTCTCAAATACTGATTATTCTGAAGGGAACACAGAAACCGTACAGAGTACAGAAAACACGAGTGAAGAAGTTACAGCCGAAAATGAAACAAAGGAACACCAAACCGAAACCGCTCCCATATCAGAAAACTGGAAAGACATCTACTACAACAAACTCATGGAAGTCATTGCTTCTTCAGACTATGTTCAGAGCTGGTATTCCGGTACGGAATTCTCACTTGAAGACATTGATGCTGATGGAACTCCTGAACTGTTTATAGCATATAACAATATTGACGGAGTTGACGTATACACCTGTGACAACAACAATATCCGTTCTCTCGGGGAAATAGGAAACTACGGAGAGATAAGCTACATACCAGAAAAGAAACTGCTTGTCAGCACAGATTATGATCCGATGGTCAGAATAACAACAGATTCTTATTTGGGCCTGAATAACAGAAAGTTTTCAACGGTTATAACAACAGGAGTTGAATACAACGAACTTGGTGAGCTCTTCAACTGGTACGTCAATGACGAATACGCTGAAAAGGATGAATATGAGAAAGCAATTGAGATGTATGACGGCGGAAGAACGCAGCTTGGTCACGAATTCCGCGTAAATATCACTGAGATTGAACTTGCGCTGTACGGCAGATCGTCCTGGCAAAAGACCTACAGTGAATATCTTAAGGAAATCGTTCAAAACAGAAGTGAAGAAGAATCTTATCCGCACTTCTCGTTATACGATATCACTGGAGACGGAACTCCTGAGCTGTTTGTTTCAGAAGGAACATATCATGCAGCAGGCGTAGATGTGTTCTCGTTCGACGGAAGGCTGCGCAGTATAGGTATACTCGGTTCATACGGCAGTGCATCTTACTCTGTAGAATCTAAAACCATTTCAACTGGCGACATACACATGGGCTATGAATACGGAGCGGAATTCGAGATACAGAACTACAGATTCGTCAGAGTATTCAGTTACTATTGTAACTGCGGAGCCGTTCAGGACAAATCAGAATATGAGTTCAAGATTAATAACAAACCTGTCACTGAATCACAATATGACTCAGCTATTGAGCAGTACAGAACTGACCGTTATGTATTGCTAGGTAATGATAATACGCTTGACTCTGGTTCAGCCGAAGACGTAGCGGAAGGTAAATATTCAGAATCAGAAATCCGCAAGAACATTGTTCAGTAGGAAACAGGAGTGTGCTATGACAAATCTGAACGATCATGAAAAAAATGCCTTGCAGTATTATATAGGCGATGTTTCAGGAACTGATCCTTTCTGGAGCGACCCGAAAGCATATGTAGTACTTAACTCTTTATTCTTCAATGGTACAGAGACAGAACATGCACGTGCTGCTGAAGGTAAATATCTTAATCCTGCCATCTTATCAGATGAACACAGACTTACAGAACTATTATCAGCCTTATTCTCTGCATTTCATAAATGTTCTACCGATAAAGAACTTCACACTTTCCGCGTAGAACGATGGTCAGACTATCTGCCATGCAGATCATCAGGAAGAACAATTTCGTTCATGTCAACTTCTACAGCAGGTTTCCTAAGCAATTACCGTGACAGATCAGGTATAGCACTTATGAAATTCACTCTGCAACCCGGCACACCATGTATTGACATTGCCAATGCGCTTGATTTCTATGCGAAACCAGATGAGGCAGAAATTCTGCTTCCTCCATTTCTTGAATTAAAGATAACTGAGATCAGAGTTTCTGAAAACGAAAAGACTATTCTCGATTCAGAGGGAAAAGCTCCACGTTCCTCTTGTATGGTTACAGCAGGACAAATCAAATCTTGCCGCGTCCCTGAAACAGAGATGCCTTACGGAGGAACAGAAGCCGGACAGCGTGTTTTCAAGGCTCTGAATGAAGGAATGATTCCATCTAGTGAAGATGATGAATTGTTTTCACAGTGGAAAGCAGCATATTTATCCCACCTTCATCATCTTTTTTTAGAACAGAATAATCAGTAAAGAGCAAATTAATAACGTGTCAGGATTCACATTCAAAATGTAACCTGACACGTTTTCTCTTATCTATTTGCTTTTTTAAACATCCAGAACGCACCTGCTGCGGCAAACGCATAACTTAACAACAGATTGAAATAATAACTTCCAGTCACTCCGAAGTATTTCAGTGATCTGCTGAAATTGAAGAAGAAATTACTAAATGTGCAGTAAGAAAATCCTAATCCTTCTTCCAGATTATTCTTCACTATCTCGTCTACTGATTCGTGAGATACTCCTCCGACTTCACCCAACGCATACAGAGGTTCCTTTATCTCGTTTATAATCCTTGGAAACATGTCAGCCATTTTCCAGCACCATACAACCTTTTCAGCCAGAAATACTGAGATAATAATTATTGCAACACATACAACAATACCATAGATTTCTGGCAGTGCACCATCCTTGCTCATGAAAGTATACCCTGCAACAACTCCGAGTGCGAGTATTCCTCCGCATATTATGGCAACAAATCCTATTCTGCCAACGATAATCCACAGCAGTATTCCGGGAATTGCTCCGATAAGAGCTCCGCCAATCGCCTTAAGTAGCTGTATAAACATCGAACTTTCTTCGTATCCAGGAAGTCGCCCCATTGAATAAACATCTTCAGAACTGAATACCGCTTCCTTAGCAGCATCAGCTGAATATTCTCTTTTGGGTGCAGCAGGAGGATCAAAGGCCTGCTGATTTTCTCTAAAATCATCCATTATATTTTTCCTTTTCAGTTAATAGGCTTATTTCGGATATGTTGTCCTTAGATACTCCAGCAGCATTTCAGGAAAATCCTTTTCATTTTCATCAATTCTATCATATCATTATTCTTTTGTCAAATACGAAAAACAGTTAGTTTTAAGACAAAAATACCCTGACAAAAAATTATGCCGCACCTATTGGCACGGCACAAAAAATATGTTAGAGCGTTGGTTTGTTTTATTTGATTATGCAGCCTTGAAAGACTCTGCGCCTGCATCTACCTTCTGGATGAAGAGTGCATCGTTAGCAGTAATACCTGCTACACCGTCAACGTCACCGTTGATCTTGCCCTGTGGCTTAAGTGCATACTTATCCTGGTTTGCAATGTGCTGAAGGATAGCAACTGCGTCAGCAACTGTGCACTTGTCATCGAGGTTTGCATCACCAATAACTGTGATCTTTCCTTCAACAGAAGTTGTTGTAGACTCACTAACAGTAACTGTGGTTGTCTCAGTTGTAGTTGTTGTTGAGTCTAAAGTAGTAGTTGTTGATGTTTCAGGAGGAAGAACTGTTCCAGGCTGTTTTACTGTGAAATCGTATTCAACCATATCAACGAGTTCAGGCTGATACCAGATCTGGCACTCAGCGGATGCAAGACCAGCAGGGAACTTGCTGAGGTCAATCTCGACCATAAGCTCACCGTTTGCATTTGTCTTGCCTTCCCACTCAACCTGCTCCCAGCCGTCGCCGTTGAATCCAACGCAGCCGTTAGTAGTAGTATTGGCCTCACCTTCGAAGTGAAGTGCAAGATAGATTGCATCAGCAGGAGCTTTAGTAAGATCAATCTTATACTTCTTTGTCTTGTCAACAGGAACTTCAATCTCAACTTCAGGAGCATCAAGGATAACCATCTTCTCAATAGTTGTAACCTTATCAGTTCTTGCCTGCATGTGATTTACTGTTGAAAGGTCATTCCATGCAGCCGGGAGCTGCTGACCTACGAGATAGTATGCAATACCCTTCTCTTCATCAACTGTGTAAGGCTTGAATTCTGTCCAGTTGCCATATTCAGCATCTGAGAAAGCGAGTACAGGAGTTGTTCCTGTGTACTTGATAGCAACTTCCTTGCCCTCAAGTTCGCTCCAAGCGATCTCCTGACCAGGAGTTGTGTTTTCATATGTCTTGGACTTGGAAGCATCGATCTCGATTGCTTCGTCTCTGAATACCTTACCAGAAGCAAGATCCTGATGCTTGTACTCAGGAGCCTTGCCTTCACTGCCCCAAACGATTGTATCATCGTTCATGATCTCCATCATCTTGTTGATGATAGGAAGGCTTGCTTCGTGCCATTCGCCTGTTGTACGGTTGATATAACCGTGGCACTCACCAGGATCCTTAGGATTCTCAACAGTGTTGTTGTCCCAGAGACAGCAAGGAATACCATACTTCTTTGTAGCTGTGAAATACTGAGTAGTCCATGCAACACGTGCCTCAGTGTTTCCGAAGTTTGAAGTACCCATCTCACCGATAACTACAGGAATGTCCTTCTCAATGAAGAGATCACGCATCCCCTGAAGAGTATCAGCAAGGTTCTGTGAATATGCTCCAGTGAATACAGAGTGATCTTTAACAGCTGTATTCATTGTGAAGTCATAAGGTGTATATGCATGTATCGAGATAGCGACAAAGTCGTCATCAGGAACATCAATTTCCTTAAGGAATGTCTGCTCAGCGCTAGCAACATAGCCAGGGAGCATAAGGAGACGTGTCTTTGCATAAGGGCCATCCATGCCTCTTATAAGCTTTACGAAATCAGCTTCGATCTTGTTGATAACTTCGCACTCCGGAACAGGCTCAGCTGCCCACCACTCGTGGTCAGTACCAGCAGCACGTGGCTCGTTCATGCACTCAAAAATGAGGTGCTGATCGTAGTCCTTAAACTCTGTAGCGATCTGAGTCCAGATCTTCATGAGCTTTGGCTGCATCTCGTTGTAAGCATTAGCAAAGTCAGCTCTGTTTATCCAATTCTCATGATGTACATTAAGAATGATGTACATATCATTCTTGATACCGTAATCAACAACTTCCTTTACACGAGCCATCCACTCGGGATCGATGTTGTTGTCCGCATCAAGATGCTGGAACCATGTGGTAGGAACACGTACAGTGTTGAAGCCCTTTGCCTTAAGAGCATCAAACAGCTGCTGATTAGCCTTGGGGCATCCCCAAGCTGTTTCAGTTTCGAGACCTGCTGTCTCATAATCTCCATTCTTGTCGCCTGCCTTAGCGTCAAGAGTGTTACCGAGATTCCAGCCCACTTTCATGTTCTTGGTAATCTCGAACGCAGTCATAGTCTTATCAGCTGCGACTGCCTTGTCCATAACAGTGATGGACGGGATAGAAGTAAACACCATAGCTACTGAAGCAACAGCGCTTACTGCCTTGGAAATAAACTTGCTGTTAAGCATAAGTACCCTCCCATTTTATTTGTAAAATTTCCCGTTTGGCGACACAGTGCAGGAAGCCGCCTTGGCTTAATGCCTGTTTTGATTTTATCATATTGCCCTAAATAAGTCAAGCCGATTTGGAGAATTTGCACATCTATCAGTCGTAGAATTATTCCAAAACCTTTTAGTCAAATTGTCCAAAGAGAGGAAGCGTTTTCGGTTAAATTGCAATAGAGATATTATATAACCGTTAATAAATTATCTTCTTTAACTTTAATTTCGGATAAAAAGCAACCGTCAGATGCTTTCTCTGACGGTCACTCTTTTGTCATTATTTTACCATGTTATTGCAGAATGGCTGTGAATATAGAATTCTTCCTGACTCGGCTGCCAGCCTTTTTCCTTAGGCGGGAACAGCTTATCAAACTCATCAACAGCATTCTCGTCGTCACAGGGATGATCAACATCGCTCGGATGATAAAACCACTTGCGTCCGTCAAAAGCCCCTTCCTTAAGCTCTTTCACCAGAAGAGCGGCAGGGTAGAAACCTTCTCCATCTCCTAAGCAGACATTGTATTTTTTGCAGCTTTTATAACCACGCGCAACATAATTGTCGGGATTACCAAAGTTGATCACGGTATCATAGCCCATTTCCTCCGCTATTCTGAATGTATACTCAAGAAGAGCTTTTCCATAGCCTTTGCGCTGATACTCCGGAAGTACGCATAGCGGACCCATAGTTATGATATCTTTTTCGTTCCCCTGCTCATCTACAAGTTTGGCCTTGCAGTACATTACAGAACCCACAATTTTTCCGTCAGCTACAGCAACATAATCAAGCTCCGGTATAAAATCCTTATGGTCTCTCATAATGTGGATGAAATAATGCTCGAAGCAACCTGGCTTTGAAAGATTCCAGAACGCCTCGCGTGCAAGGTTTTCTACTTCACGATAGTCGTTTTCGTTTTCTCTGCGTATGATATAGTCATTATTATTCATTGTTTTTCCTCCTGAATTAGTTGACAAGACACGGGAGGCTTGTGTTGAATAGTATTCGCAAACCGCCCGTTTACGATGCTATCTCCTTTTTCATA
This sequence comes from Ruminococcus sp., assembly GCA_017960805.1. Classification (GTDB taxonomy): domain Bacteria; phylum Bacillota; class Clostridia; order Oscillospirales; family Ruminococcaceae; genus Ruminococcus. The sequence continues at coordinate 35,562 of JAGCYM010000086.1, read as the reverse complement.
GATTTTTTCAAACAAAAATCTCCTTTTATAATAATTCGGCTTGGTGCCGTCGCTGTTATTATATCATCATTAACACATGTAAGTCAAGGAAGAAACAAAATAATTTGCATTTTTCAGCAGATTATAGTATAATCAAAAAAGCACATAATACTAGCAGGAGGTGCCGTTATGAACCAGCATACACGTTTTAATCTTCCGATATGTCTTGCCGTTGAGGAAGACGCTTTCTTCCACTCAGACGAGATAGTTAAGAAATATATTCCGGAGATCATAGGAAAGAAAGCTATAGTAATCTCTGAAGAATATCTTATCGGGATATACAAAGACAAAATTAACGATATCAGTCATGATTTTGGCGGTGCTGAGATATATGCAATGGGCAGTGCAAGCTTCGACGAAGCAGTTAAGATCGCTAAAAAGGTCTGTATTGAAGATATCAAGATCATTATCGGAATAGGCGGCGGAAGAGTACTGGATACAGCAAAATATGCTGCTCATATAAGCAAAGCAGTATATATATGCATGCCGACTTCACTCAGCAACGACTCACTGGCATCTCCTTTCTCAGTTCTTGAAACAGAAGGCTCTGCGCGCAAGACTATTGAGTGCAAGATACCAACAGCAATAATCGTTGATACAAACATGATAATCAACGCTCCCGAGACACAAACTCTTTCTGGCATCGGTGATACCATAGCAAAACATACAGCGCTTTTCGACTGGAAGCTATCAGCCTCTAGATCTTCTTCAAACATAGATGACTTCGCATATGCGCTCAGCCGTATGAGCTATGATTCAGTATATCACTGTGATGAGCAGGATATGAAGAGTCGTGTCTTCATACGGATACTCTCCCGTGCACTTGTAATGGGAGGTCTCGCAATGGAAATCGCAGGATCATCCCGTCCTTGCAGCGGAAGCGAACATCTCTTCGCTCATGCAATTGAAGAGTATTATCCTGACATAAAAATCTCTCACGGACTTGCTGTCGCTCTCGGAACAATCCCAGCCTGCATTTTCCAGGGGCAGGATCCAAGCGGAATACTTAGCTTCTTTGCAAATCACAAACTTGTTATTGACCCGAAAGCATATGGAATAACAGAAGATATGTTTTCAGACATGTGGAAGAAAGCACGAACCGTCAGAAAAGGAAGAATCACTATTCTTGAAGATGTAAAGCATGACAGGAAACAGCTTGATGAAATATACGCCCGAATGATGGAGGGAAAATGAAAACAGGACTAATATTCGATATGGACGGAACACTCTGGGACTCATCCGAGAATGTAGCCGCATCGTGGACAGAAAAAGTCCGTGAACTAGGTTACGATCGTCCTGAAATAACAAAGGAAGACATTATGGCAGTCATGGGACTGACTATGGACAAGATCGCTGATATTATCTTCTCCGATCTCCCGAAAAAAGAACGTCTCCATCTGCTAGAGCAATGCGGTGACCACGAGAACGATTATCTCCGAAAACATGGAGGAGTACTCTATCCAAATCTTGAAAAGACATTTAAAGCTCTTCAGAAGAATTATTCACTGTATATTGTAAGCAACTGTCAGAGCGGGTATATAGAAGCTTTTCTGGAGTATTACGGTTTCGGCAAATATTTCTCTGACATTGAATGCTACGGAAACAATCTCAAGAGCAAAGGAGAAAACATCGCGCTTCTTGCGAAACGTAACGAACTGGAAAAAGCTTACTACATAGGCGACATACAAGGCGATTACGATGCAACTATGGAAGCTGGATTCGACTTCATACACGCAGCTTATGGATTTGGCACCATAAAACAAACAGTACCGGAACTAGAGAAATTCAGTGACCTTCCAAAGCTTCTTAAAACATTAGACTGACATATTACCAGAAAAGGCAGCCCTCGCAGGGCTGCCTTTTCTTATTGTGTTTCTATTCTACAATCATCTATATCAGGAAAGAGGAAGGATTATTCAGCTACTTCTTCAGCTGCTGCCTCTGTTGTCTCTTCAACAGCTGCTTCTTTCTGAGCCTTCTCATGAGCCTTAGGTCCCTTAGGTCCCTTCTCATCCTTCTCAGGTGCTACTGGAGGAACGGGTGGCTCTGGCTTCTCAGCTTCGTCAATCTTAGCAGGCTTCTTAGGAGCTACTGGAGCCTCAGGCTTAACCTTCTCGTCCTTCTCAGGAGCAACAGGTGCCTCTGGCTTTACCTTGTCATCCTTCTCAGGTGCCTTAGGAGCCTTGGGCTCAAGACCATCCTTGATGAAGTCAAACCATGAAGCTTTAGCGTCAGCGTCCTTGAAATCCTTTGCATCAATGTCAAATGTTTCATTGATCTTCTCGCAGATCTCATGCTTTCCAATGTGCTTCTTCGGAGCAGGCTTCTCAGCCTCTTCCTTTTCTTCAGGCTTTACGAGCTCTGGCTTAGCAGGCTTCTCAGCCTCTTCAGCTTCAGTTGCTTCCTCTGCGTCAGCAGCAGGAGTCGCCTCGTCCTCAGTAACCTCAGCTTCTGCCTCAGCCTCTGTCTCAGCCTCTGTCTCAGCCTCAGTAGCCTCTTCAACAGTGATCTCAGCTGTCTCAGCAGGCTTGTCGTCAGACAGTGTGATAGCAGCGAACGATGTCACGCCTGTTGCTGTAGAAAGGATGGATACTGCTGCGATTGCAGCGATGATGGACTTCTTGTTTCTCATAATGAATTACTCCTTTTCAATAATTTTTCCGTTTTCGGATTTTAGCCCTTTTGGGGCTTCTGTTAGTAGTATACGGAACAGGTTTATAAAAAACGGGGTAGTTCCAAAATATTTTTCAGAATTTTTTTTATCTTTCTCTCTGCCCTGTTTTTCGAGAAGAACTGAAACAATATTTACATTACTGCCACTAAGATTCAATATGAAACGTCGAAAGGCTGCTCTCGGTAATACATACCATCGGCAGCCTTTCAAAGGTGGTTTATAGAGAATCGATCATGCAGTTTTCATCAGCTTCAACAGGAAGCTCTTCTTTAACAGATTCGGTCAGGATATCTTTTTCTTCATTAGCATCCGGAACTTCCGGAGCTTCAATAGTTTTAGAAACCTCAGTTTCCTCAGGCGAAACCGGCGCTTCAGGAGCGGCAGGCAGTTCAGGCGCAGGAAGCGCAGCCGGACCACGCCCTCCTATACCGCCATTATGACCTTGTTCACGACGATGCGTTGTGTGCTCTTCACACTCATATTTTTCAGGTTCTGTTTTATCAGGTTCTGTCGGATGTGTATGTTCATCAGGAACAAAAGAAGGAACGGGCGATTCAGGAACTGAAGGTGCTGTCGGAGGTTCAACTGTCGGAAGCGTCTCCTTCTCATCAGGCTTAATAACTCCTTTAGGTCCCTTCGGATCAGTCGGTTTTGTCGCCGTCTCGTGCGCAGGACCTTTATTATCGGTCACTGCGGGAGGAGTCGGCGGATTATGGTGGGGGGGATTGTTTTCAATCTTTTTGATATTGACATTGATATCAAGATCAGAAACTCTGTCCTCAAGCTCTGACTTATATGTTTCAAACCCTTTATCATCTACGGGAATAAATACATCTACAGTATCTCCGCTTGAAATAAAACCGTCTTCCAACTGTATGGAAAGGATATCATTTGCGGTATCCATTTTGTCAGTTGTCTTTCCGTGTGTATCTATATACTTATCTATTATCTCATTTCCACGTCCTGATTTGCTCTTAAGACGTACTACTTCGCCATTGTCATCCAGTTCCATTTCAATCTCAGCAGCTGCAGAAACAAATACTACAGAACGAGGAGCCGGCTTTTCTTTGCCGAAGAAGCTGAATCCTGCAACAGTGACAACTGCAAGACATGCAGCTGTTGCAGCAACACGTACTGCACGCATTATAATACGTCTGCCGCCTGCACCTGATTTCTCATCATTCTCAAGCAGCAACGGATCTGTAACTGTCTGACCGACCTCGTAATGCAGATTGGCTGCATTTACAAATCGTGACTCTTCATCCATCAGAACTGCATATCCTTCATGACATTCCATTACCAGATATTTCATACTTCTTCCCCTCCTTTCAGTACCTGCATTATATGTCCGCGCAATATCTCATAGCCATTGGTGCAGATCAGAAGCACCGCTACAAGATAGCGTCTGTGACGCTCAAGCGTCTTGCGCTCAACATCCGCACCGTCAGCAAGTTTTGCAATCGGCACTCGCTTAGTGCGTAGAAAATCCTCGAGTATTTCAGGATTATGGCGTGCATAATGCACTGCCTTCTGACAGCATTCCAGTGTTCTTTTCTGCTTAGGCGAATTATCGGCAATGTCCTGCATGGATACTCCGAATTCCGTCATCTGAGCGGATAGCTCAGCTATCTCCTGCTTGGTCGCATCGCGAACCTCATTCTCCTCAAAGCTGTCATGCTCATCTCGAATGGTATCTATCAAATCAGGATGATCGTCAGACTCTTCGTCCAGCGATACATGTATCCTGTTCCTTTTTTCCTTTCGGTAGTGATCTATCAGACGATTTTTAATCTTCATTGCGGCAAATTTCAGAAAAGCGCCGCGAAGTCTAGAATATGTACGAATAGCCTCGTAGAAAGCAAACATGGCGATACTCAGCTCATCATCACTTTGCTCTGGCGGTCGGTTGAGGAATTTAGCCGTCTCCGATCTGATGAACGGCATATATGCCGCAATCAGCTCGTCAGCAGCGGCATTATCCTTCTTGGCCTGATAGACTTGGGTTATGATTTGATGTGTATCCGGATCCATTCAGATCACCCCCATATCTTATAATAGTTTACGTACGGTATTTTTCAAAACCGGGGTAGTTCAGAAAATTTTTCTGAATGTTTATTATTTTCTTTTTTGCTATGGAAATAATATTCTATTCATTCACTATTGAATAGATCTTTCTTCTTATCCCCCTGATCGAAACTTATGATATTTCGCCGAAAAGTGCCTTTATTCCATCTGCAGAAAGGCATTTACGCTCATAGAACGCATCACACAGCAATTCAAGGTTATCCTCGCTGTATTCAACTTCCTTTGAGTAGTTTTTCGCTGTTTCGGCACACTCCTCAAATCCAAAGCTTTGATTTTTCCGCATTCCGCAATCCCACAGATATCCAACTGTCCAGGCGCTCAGTGCAGCAAGTCTTACACGAGAAACAACCTCGCCATCAAAAGTTCCTTTTAAGAAGTATCTGTATATAAAGTAGACAGTTATCCTGCGCAGCATATCAGCATGTTCTCTCCGCAGTCCATGATAACCTCCGATGTCAGAAAGACATTTATTAATATAAGGTATCCATTCTTCATCAATCGGCTCCAGCTCGGTAAATATACCCATGACATCTGAAACATCCGCATGTGAGCCGGAATGTGATTCATGCCATTCAGGAAGCATATATTCACCTTTATCTATAGTTTCCTGTAGCTCATCAGCAAAATCGACCATGGATCGTATTTCACTGAACAGATCACCACGGACAAGGTGAGAAATAATAACTTCTCTCGCCAAAACCAGATACCCGAACAATTCGTGATCATATTCCTGACATTCTTCCTCAGGCACCTCTGTTTCTGTAAAGCCTAAACCACCGGAAAGAATGACTCGCGCTGCTTCCTCGCAGCATAATCCTATGCCGCCTTCCTTGACTGAACCAAACCATTCAAAGTATCTCGGATGATCAGAACATATCTGACAAAGGCTCTCTTCTCCAAGTTCACGGTAAATATCACACAGTCCCTGCTTATTAAGGAACGGACATCTCTCATACGGGGTCAGAACAAAACAGTTATCCCTGATGCTGTCACGAAATCGACTGCCTAACTCTCCGCCTGTCTGAGCATATAGTCTTGCTGTTTCAGGATCTATTTCTATTTCCCAGCCGATACAGCAGCTGTCACGACACCTGTCAGCAATACATCTGAATTCTGAATAATACTCCGGAACACGAAAGATCATATCTCATCACTGCCGGAAACACGTATCTCAGTGTACTTCCATCCATCAGCGCATTTGCGCAGTGTTAGCTTCATACAGATCCTTCTTTCAGAGCGTTCCATTCCATAGATTCTCGAATCAGCAGTAAATCTGCCTATAACAAAGGCTGAACCACCTATAACACGAAGATCAGTACCTGCATCAGCAAATGAATATATCGCAAACTTCTCATTCAGAACATCTGAAATAAAATCTGATCCGGACTGTGCTGTGCCAGTCATGACATGACGGACAGCAAGGCTGTCATCAGACATTTCATGAAACTTGTCCGCATCCTTCTCCTCAATTGCTGTTAACAACTCACTGAACAGCTGCCTAACCTGTATTTCGTCATTCATAATTTTATGCCTTTCTGTCTTATATCTAAATCCTTCGATAATTGCTAAAGCTAAGATAAGTTAATACTCAGAGTAGCACTCATCTTAGCTTTAGTATACCATATTATCCTTAGTCTTTCAAGAAAAATCTTATCTTGATATGCGTCATTTAATAATAGTTCCTGTGATAACTATCGTACTTGTTCCGGGCTGACAGTTCCATGTGCCGCAGTCCTGATCCTGAACGAATTCTGCCGCCGAAACTGTTATCTGTCCTTCCGGTACAGTAAACAGACCGGTAGACTCATCATAGGTGTAGTTCACATTCAGGATCCAAGGAGAATCATTGTATGTCACAGAAGAAAGAGCAAGAGCAGGCTCAAACACATCTGTGAAGATAACGCTGTCTGTTGCGACTACTGCAGCAGTTCCGCTGTTCTGGATAACAAAAGTGTAGGTCAGCTCACCATCTCCTGAAACAGTTACAGGAGAGAGTGACTTTGTTATCGTGAGTTCTGCTTTGTCCTCAGGTGTAATAGTCGCTGAAGCATCAGCAAGAACTGTTCCTCCGGCGCCTGTGATCTCCGCAGTATTTGTTATGCTCGCATCCGGGCCAAACGGAGCGAACTGGTTAACCGACGCTTCATACATGATCATCGCACTGCCTCCGGCAGGAACTGAAATGCCTGTGAATGTCAGCGACTGAACAAATGCAACAGTCGGATCAGTCTGCCGTACTCCGTTTACGAACAATTTTGCCGAACCTTCATTATAGGTCAGCGGCACAACATCATCCCCCGGATCACCAAAACTGTAATTTCCAAGATTGTCAGTTACCGTAAGTCCTGAAAGATCAGTATTACCCATATTGAGAATACTGATCGTGAAAGAAAGATCAGAGCCCTGCGAGTATTTCTCTGTAATAGCGGTTTTAGTTGCGGACACTGTATCAAGTATCTCACCTGTAGTTATATTTGAAACAGTCACGTTTCCATTGTAAGAAAGCGTAGCCTGATTATAGAATGTCGCCATTATATTTTCCTCCTAGATTTTATTGGCAGTTTACTCCTGCCAGTATATTCTATGCGCATAAGCGAATCATTGCTACTGACCTCATCATTTCAGCTCATATCAGGTATTTCGGAAATTGCGAAATACAGGCCTTGAATAATCCAAATCATTGTGATATAATAGGTGTATTGCAATTCTTTTGGAGGAAAGTAATGGGAACTAAGGAACTCAGATATACACAGTATTCAAAAGAAAGATATCTTCACGCGTTTCTGCTGGGATTCTTCACTCTTCTTCTAGCGCTCATCCCAGTGATGATATGTGAGCGTGGATACTTCATATATTACGGCGATTACATCGCTCAGCAGATACCTTTTTATAATCTTTCAAATAATGCAGCCCGATCAGGAGAGCTCGGCTGGAACTGGTTCACTGATCTGGGATCTGACTGGCTTACTTCATATTCGTTCTTCCTTTCTGCAAGCCCGTTCTTCTGGCTGACAACAATACTCCCAAGAGCCGCAGTATCATACTCCCTGCCATTTCTGCTTGCTTTAAAGCACGGACTTGCCTCACTGACCGCCTACGCCTACATACGTCGTTTCGTCCGAAGCAAGGAAGCCTCTCTTGTCGGCGCATTGCTATATGCTTTTTCCGGATTCCAGATATTCAACATTTTCTTCAACCATTTTCAGGATGTCACTGCACTTTTCCCTCTTATGCTCATAGCGCTTGAGGAAAACATCAACAACCGCAGACGAGGCTGGTTCGCAGTCATCGTCGCAGTTATGGCCGCTCTCAACTACTACTTTTTTGCAGGAGAAACCGTATTCCTGATAATGTACTTTTTCATGCGCTTACCGTGCAAGGATTTCCGGGTATCATGGAGTCGTTTCTTCGCCCTGTTTTTTGAAGCGTTTATCGGGAGCTGTATTGCATGCATAGTGCTGCTGCCGTCCGCTCTGGCAATCCTCGGAAATTACCGCATAAACGAACATCTCTGGGGAATCAACTGGATATTCTTCCGCGAGCCGTCACGTGTTCTCCGTGTCATCCAGACATTTTTCATGCCTTCAGATCCCCCGGCATATCCTAATCTCTTCAAGGAAGAACAGGCAAAATGGTCTTCTGTGGGAGGCTACTTCCCGCTTATTGGAATGCTGGGAGTTATCACCTTCTTCCGTACTCACCGAAAGCACTGGGCTGTCAGGGTATCAGTATTCTGCATCATCTGCTCATTCATACCGATACTCAACAGCATGTTCTATACATTCAACGCAGCATACTACGCTCGTTGGTTCTTTATGCCTATCCTTATTCTGGCAATGATGACTGCTATGTCGCTTGATGATGAAAAAGCAGATTTTTCTCCGGCTGTAAAGATTTCCGCACTTGCGCTCATATGCTTTGGTGCTATATCACTCATTCCGGAATCAGTAAACGACAAGCTTGAATTCTTCAAGCTGCCTGACAGTTTTGCATACTTCTGCCTCCAGCTCGCAATAGCTGTTGTGTTCCTTATTTTTTCAGCATATATCCTCAGAAGGCGCAGAAGAGGTCAAACATTCGGATGGATCTCTGTAGTCAGCACGTCTATCGCCAGTATACTTTGTATTCTTGCCGTCGTTATATATGGCGCTGTTACGCCAAAGGATGCACATAAGTACATAGATGCAACCATAAACGGTAAAGACAATGTTTATGAAAGTGTTTCAGAAGATAACTTCTTCCGTGTTGATATATCTGAAAACTGCGACAATTATCCCATGTTCTGGGAACTTCCGTGCATGCGCTGCTTCCAGAGCGTTGTCAGCACATCGATCATGGATTTCTATGATAATATCGGAGTTCAGCGCGATGTGGCTTCACGAGCGGATATATCCCACTATACACTCCGAAGCCTTTTGTCTGTCAAGTATTTCTACCGTGAAATCAGAAAAGGATATTCATATGAAGATATTCAGGCAGGCATAAGCCCTCCTTCATCATCAGAGAGCACTGTCCAGAAATTCGACATTGAGGCATCAAAAGTTGACATAACAAAGTATCTGACAGGCTTCAAATACATTGGTTCAAACGATCACTTTGAGATTTATGAAAACGAACTATATATCCCGATGGGATTCTCATATGACACATATGTACCAGAATCCGAAGCAGAAGACATGTCGGATACATCCAGAGAAAAGTTACTTATCAAAGCACTCATTCTGAATGATGAACAGATTGCCAAATATGATGGCATCATTGAAAAGATGCCGCCTGCCAAAGCAGTCAAGCTCACAAAATCGGACTATTCGCGCTTCTGCAGAGAAAAGCAGGAAAACTGTGCTGATTCTTTCTCCTATGATTCACACGGCTTCAGATCTGAGATCACTCTCGAATCATCAAAGCTTGTTTTTTTCAGTGTTCCGTACAGTTCCGGATGGACCGCAAAAGTCAACGGCAAACCTGTCGATGTTGAAAAAGTATCCTACGGTTTTATGGCAGTCAAAGGCGAGGAAGGCAAGAATGATATAGAATTCAGCTACCGCACTCCAGGCCTCAGCGAAGGTTCCTTCATAACACTTGGAGCGATAATAATCCTTGCTGCGTATCTTTTGATAATGCGGTTTATCGACCGCAGACACCGCGGCGACATAAAACCGACTCACTACTATGACTATGACTCGTTGCAAAAAGTAACTGCTTCTGAGGTATATGTCAGAAGCTTCAGAAATAAAAATGATAATAAAAGGAAATGAGGAAAACATATGCATCTTGAAGAAAAAACACTTACCAGTGAAACTGTATTTGAAGGAAAGATTTTCACAATAAAGCATGACACGGTCGAGCTTGAAAACGGAAACACCGCTATACGCGATATATTGCTCCACCATGGAGGAGTATGCGTTCTCCCCGTAAATGAGAACAACGAGGTGCTGCTTGTTAAGCAGTTCCGTTATCCGTTTCATACCGTCACACTTGAAGCTCCAGCCGGCAAGCTCGAAAAGGGTGAAGATCACGCAATCTGCGGAAGACGTGAACTTCTTGAAGAAACAGGCTGCACCTGTGAAGAGTACACTTTCATGGGAGAAATGCTGCCTACACCGGCATACAACTCTGAGATAACATACATGTATCTCGCACGTGGTCTTTCATATGAAAAACAATCACTCGATCCTGATGAGTTCCTTGATGTGGTTAAGATGCCTCTGTCAGAAGCTGTTGCTCTTGTAATGGATGGAACGATCCGCGACGGGAAAACACAGATAGTACTGCTGAAGGCGGCACGTATCCTCGGAATCTAAAAAAATGGCTGAAACAGATAAAAAATCTGCTTCAGCCATTTTTTGATAATCATGTTTTCTCTGTGTCTTAGTCTTCTGTATCTGTATCCGCCTCAGAAGAATCCTCCTCAGCAGCATAGGCAGCCATCTGTCTTTCATAGGCTTCCAGAATGGTCTCTTCAAACATCTTCCTTGCAGAAGGTGATATCGGATGAATGATGTCACGGAAAACACCATTCTCATCCTTCCTGCTCGGCATAGCAACGAATAATCTCTCATCGCCCTGCACAACCTTGATATCGTGGACCGCAAGCATGTCATCTACCGTGATAGAAACAACAGCACGCAGTCTTCCCTCCGATAGGATTTTTCTGATTTTGACATCTGTAATATTCATGTTTACCTCCTGATTAGCTCTTTTCTTTGCTCCCATTCCCGTTAAAGAATCTAAAAAATACCTATACATGTAAGTTTACGTCAAAAACTAACACTTTATGTTTATTATAACATATTAATCTAAAAAGTGCAATACTGATTTAAATAATTAAAAAATATTTTTTACTGCAAAATGTCAAAGCACTGAACCAATGGAAATTACGCACCAAAAAGAACATTTATTCAATTTGCTATTGAAAAATTATTTCAACTATAGTATAATAATAAAATAGGTATATTATGTCAACCCACAGGGTGATAGATAGTTCACCCGCTAATACTAACAATTTCTCAGAAAAGGTGATATCATTTGGATCAGAATATTCTCAATATTCTCGAAGGCAAAAAACATATTCACTTCATAGGTATCGGCGGTTCAGGCATGTACCCGCTTGCACAGATACTTCACGGCCAGGGGTACTACCTCACAGGCTCAGATAATAATGAAACTGAAACCCTGGATGCCGTCCGGAAAATGGGCATACCTGTATTCATCGGTCAGCGTGCTGAAAATATTGAGGGAGCAGATCTTATCGTTCATACAGCAGCTATAATGGCTGACAATCCCGAGCTTATGGCTGCTAAGGCAAGCGGTGTCCCTGTTCTCGAACGTGCAGATCTTCTTGGAATCGTAACAAGCTGGTACAATAATGCGATCTGCGTATCCGGAACCCACGGCAAAACTTCCACAACATCCATGATAACACAGATTTTATATACAGCTGGTATCGATCTCTCAGCATATATCGGAGGCAAGCTTCCTTGTATAGGCGGTAGCGGAAAATCAGGCACAAGTGATATTCTTGTCTGTGAATCATGTGAATTTGAAGATCATTTTTTAAAGTTCTATCCAGATATATCTGTCATTCTCAACATTGACGCGGATCATCTTGATTATTTCGGAACTCTTGACAATATCATCAAGTCATTCCATAAATTCAATGAAAACACTTCGAAATGCATAATCATCAACGGATCTGACGAAAACTCAATGAAGTCACTCGAAGGAATCACAGGAAAGGAAATATTAACATTCGGCAAGGACAACTCTTGTGACTACTATCCTGAAAATGTCATGCATAAAAACGGCCTGCTCACAACATACGACGCTATGTTCCGCGGTGAAAAACTTGGAACGATCACCCTTCACGTAGCAGGCATCCACAATGTCCTCAATTCTCTTGCCGCAGTTGCTGCAGCAAGATATGTCGGTGCAGACTTTGCCTCTATACAGAAAGGTCTCGAGGATTTCAGAGGAGCTAAGCGCCGCTTTGAGAAACTTGGCTGCGAAAAAGGCATAACCGTTGTTGACGACTATGCGCATCACCCGACAGAACTTGAAGCTACGCTGAACGCAGCGATGGAAATGGATTTCAACCATGTCTGGGCTGTTTTTCAGCCATTTACATTCAGCAGGACAAAACTGCTTTTAGATGACTTCGCACGTGTTCTTCAGATCCCGGATCACGCAGTTCTCACTGATATTATGGGCAGCCGTGAAAAGAACACATATGGTATTTTCACCCGCCATCTGGCAGAAAAAATACCAGAATGCATCTGGTTCCCTCAGGACGAAACTGCAGAATGGACTGATGAGCGCAAATATGCTAATTTCCAGCAGATCTGTGATTATGTCTGCGAGCACGCACAGCCAGGAGACCTGGTTATCACACTTGGTTGCGGAGATGCATATAAGATTGCTAAAATGGTTCTGAAAAAACTTGCAGAGGAGAAAGATTAATGTCAAGAAAAAAAGAACTTGAAATATTTGAATATATAAAAAGCCGGCTCAGTGAAGGCATCTCGCCATCAGTCCGCGAAATAATGGATGCAGCAGGTTTCAAATCCACATCAACCGCCCATTATTACATCAACGCACTGATTGACCAGGGACTGCTGGAAAAATCTGAAAATTTAAACCGTTCACTGCGTCTTCCGAACAGTCATTCCTCTTCTGTTCCGGTTCTAGGTGTTGTAACGGCTGGTCAGCCGATCAGCGCTGTACAGGATATTACGGGATATATAAGCTTTGAAGCCCCGGGATGCGATCCTAACGAGCTGTTTGCACTGAAAATACGCGGTGAAAGCATGATAAACGCAGGTATTCTCGATGGAGATATAGTAATAGTCAAGAAGACTGAATACGCTGAAAACGGCGATATAGTCGTTGCGTTCATAGATGGTGAAGATGCAACTGTAAAGCGTTTCTTCAAAGAAAATGACTGTTACCGACTTCAGCCGGAAAACGATACTATGGAACCGATAATCCTTGATGAATGCGAGATACTCGGCAAAGTCATAGGTCTTAAGAGATATTATTGATTTCTGAAACGCACCAGAACGACTTCAAATCATTATTTCAAAGGAGATGCTCAACATGAAATTCAAAAACACAGCTATCGTAACTGCTCTTTCTTTCATCGCAACAATCGCACTGACAGCATGCGGGCACGACCCTATGATGGACGATGAAATTGAAATACCTGAACCGGTTTCAACAAGAGAAATAGTTACGGAACCGACAGAAGAAGTGACTGAAGAGGAAACAACTGAACCAGCTCCTACTGAACCAAATAGAACTATGCTGGGTTCAGGAGGTGACACGTTCACAGTACTTTCCTGGAATCCATATGATGCATCATATCTTCTCGCAGACTGGCTCGGTATGGATGTAAACAATGTCAAAGACGGAGCGGACATGAAAACTAAGTCCGGCACAAAAGTCAAATTCATCTGCCTTTCTGTAGGTGGTTCGGATGCGTATGAATACTATGACAAGTTATTCAACGAAGGCGAAGATATTGACGTTTACCTCTGTGAACCTGACTGGGCTCTGAAACTCCTGAATAATGATTCACGCTCAGCTCCTATCGAAGCATTAGGCATTAGCGAGGATGAACTGAGTGAGATGTACCCATATACACTTGAACAGGGCAGAGACAATAAAGGAGTACTTAAAGCTCTGACATGGGGTGCTTCTCCTGGCTGTTTTGCCTACAATGCAGAACTTGCAGAAAAATATCTCAATGTTAAAACCCCGGAAGAGATGCAGGTTAAGGTAGCCGACTGGGAAAAATTCAAGGAAACAGCAAAAACGGTCTCTGAGGTGTCAAAAGGAAAGACAGCTCTTGCTGATTCAGTTGGCGGTATGTGGACCGCTTATACAGGCAAACTTACATCTCCGCTCATAAATGATAACAAGCTCAATATCAGCAATGAAATAAAGCAGTTCGCAGACCTGGCAAAGGACCTCTGGGATTGTGGAGGTGTCTCCAAAAACGGACAGTGGACAGACGATTGGATGTATGCCGGTCAGAAGGAATGCTGCATGGGTTACTTCATTCCTTCATGGGGATTTGATAACTACGGCTTTGGCATGACAGTAACAGAAGGAAATACGCTTGGAAAATGGGCACTTTGTGAAGGACCTTCTCCATATAGCTGGGGAGGAACAATGCTCGCTGTCAATACAGCGACTGACAACGGAAATGAAGCTCTGGATTTCATTTATTACTCTACTATCGATGTAAGTGGTCTTATAGATTCAGCTTATCAGGCTTCATATGTCCCAAACTGCCTGGATGTTACATCATTTCTTATTGAAGATGAATTCATATATGATGATGAAATAACCAAGCACTTTATTAACGGGCAGGATTACATGAGTATCCTGGACAGAAATGCGAAAGCTCTGGATTACACCGGAATTATAACTGAATATGACGCTGATATTAAAATTGCTATTGTTGATTCAATAAGCCAAAAATATCTAAAGGACGGAAACAGCTGGGAAGAAACATGTGAATATATTGAAGACAAAGTAGAAGCCCTTATGCTTCCTGACCTTAAAACAAGATAAACAGTGCGGCATCTGCTGCAGAAAGGAAGATACAAAAATGCTCAATGAAGTAAAAGTAATGATTTGCGGAAAGGAATATAAACTCAGAACTTCCGAATCACCAAATTACGTCTACTCACTCGCAAGAGTGCTTGAATCCAAGATTGATGAGATTGTTAACGCAGGAAGCGGCTCTTCTCCGTATACTGCTTCCATCATGGTAGCTCTCGCACTTCTTGACGACCTCAACAAATCAAATCAGCGCCTCGAGAATATCCGTACTCAGACCAAGGAGTATGTTGATGAAGCTGGCAAGACACGTATTGAACGCGATGCCGCTGTAAAGGAAATAGAAGCTCTCAAGGCAAAGATCGTTCAGCTTGAGAACATGGTCAAGCTCAAGCAGCTCAAAGACAGTATATGATCCGATCACCCGAGATACTCGCACCTGCGGGCAGTCATGAGGCTCTCCGCGCAGCACTGAGGGCAGGAGCTGACGCCGTATATGCAGGCGGGAAGCGATTCTCAGCCCGTAGCAGCGCAACAAACTTCTCAGATGATGAACTCGCGGAAGCTCTGCGACTCTGTCACAGCTATGGAGCAAAGCTATATCTCGCGGTGAATACAATTATTTCTGATGATGAAGCTCCGGGATTCAGCGAATATATCCGGTCAACCTCTGTGCTTGGAGTTGACGGTTATATAGTGCAGGACTGGGGCGGTGCACAGATAATACGCAGTATTGTACCTGATGCGGTAATACACGCCTCAACGCAGATGTCAGTCCACACTGCCTCTGCAGCCAGGATGCTCAAAAGCCTGGGATATATGAGAGTTGTACCCGCACGCGAACTTGACAGAAACGTCATTGAACGGATTTGCCGTGAGGATATCGAAGTCGAGGTATTCGTGCATGGCGCTCTTTGTATGTCAGTATCAGGTCAATGCTATATGTCCGCTATGATCGGTTCAAGATCTGCTAACCGAGGATGCTGCGGACAGGCCTGCCGTCTGCCGTTTTCGGCTGCAGGCAACAAATCAAATGCGGCTCTGTCTCTTAAAGATCTGTCTCTTCTCGAAAAAGCGGAAGAACTATGTGCCATCGGTGTTGATTCACTCAAGATCGAAGGCAGAATGAAGCGTCCTGAATATGTAGCTTCATCCGTCAATGAACTCAAAAAAGCTCTTGACAGAAAAGCTCCGGATATGCAGCTCCTGCGTGGGATTTTTTCTCGCAGCGGATTTACAGACGGTTACTTTACAGGGAAAAGACAGAATATGTTCGGAATCCGTGAGAAGGATGATGTCACAGCCGCAAGAACGCTTATACCGCAGATACATGAGCTCTACCGCTCTCCCCGCCAGGTTTTCTCAATTGACATGACAGCAAAGGTCAAATCCGGGGAACCGGTTGAAATATCCGCCGTATGCGGCGAGATATCGGTAACAGTCACAGGCGAGATACCTGACAAGGCGATGAATCGGCCGACTGATATATCTGCGATAGAAAAACAGCTTTCCAAGCTCGGAGACACTGTTTTCAGACTCGGGCAGCTTTCTGCCGACATAGATGATGGTCTGTTCGTTCCCGCAGGAAAGCTCAATGAACTGAGAAGAAAACTATCTGAGGAACTAACTGAAGCGGTAATTGATAAAAACACTCCGCACTATAATGTAACAGGATTACTTCCCGAACTTCCATGTGTCAAACGCGCAGTCCGTGAAGGTGCGATTCCGGTAAGAACTCTCTGCCGCACAACTGAACAGGCGATTGCAGCAGCTGAAAACTCAGAATATGTGATAATCCCGGAAGCGATTATTGATGAAGCACTTATAAGGAAGATATCACCAGAGAAAATCATTATTTCTCCGCCGCGCTTCATTTCAGATGAGGACAGACTAACTACACGTCTGTCAGCGCTGAAAGAAAACTTCGGAACAAACAGGCTCTTCTGTCACACTCCGGACAGCATAGCAATAGGCAAAGCTCTGGGTATGAAACTCCACGGAAGCTTCACACTTAATGTTTTCAATTCATACAGCGCTGAGTATCTTCGCATGCTCGGACTTGAAGACTGTGTGTTCTCAATTGAGGCAACGACAGAACAGCTTTCGAAAGTTAAAACAGTTCTTACTCTTGGAACTGTCATCTACGGAAGACTTCCGCTAATGCTGACACGGAACTGCCCGATCCGCAATGAAATAGGCTGCCAGAAATGTTCCAGGCATCTTACAGACCGTACAGGACGTTCACTTCCTGTTGCTTGTTCCAAGGAATTTGTTGAAATACTTAATTCAGATATTCTTTACATGAATGACCGGCTGTCAGAACTACCTCGTACTGATTTTGGCCTGGTTATCCTATATGATGAAAACGCTCAGCAGACCGCGATGGCTGTCTCCGGTTCAAAACCTGAAGGCAACATCACCCGCGGACTATATTACAGAGGAATTGAATGATGAAGCTAACATTCAAAAAACTTAACGAAAATGCAGTCATACCATCCAGAGCGACTGCAGGAAGCGCCGGAATGGACATATGTGCCTGCCTGGACAAGCCTGTTACGCTCGCTCCGCAGGAAATAAAAATGATACCTACCGGGCTTACAGCTGAGACTGACTGTACTGACGTCGCAATGCTTATATATCCCCGCTCCGGTCTTTCAACAAAATACGGCGTATCACTCGCCAACTGTGTTGGAGTAGTCGACAGTGACTACCGCGGAGAATGGTTCATTCCGCTCATAAATCACGGAAAAAAAGATTTTATCGTTGAGCCCGGAATGAGAATTGCCCAGCTCATACCAACCAAGGTCATTTTTCCCGAAATCGAAATAAGCGACTCTCTCACCGAAACAGAAAGAGGGAGCGGAGGCTTCGGTTCATCGGGAATCTGAGATATATCCAAAAATGTAAAACAACAAGAAAAGGAGAATCATTATGAACAAGGTAATCTACATGTCGTTTCTCGCAATAAGCGCAGTAGTATTCGGAGGCTTCTTCGGTGGCCTTATTGAGAATACTCCTGGACTCAGCTGGCTCGGCTACTCCAAGACGTTTGCTTTCGAACCAGGCACATTCCTCGATCTGGACATCATTCGTCTTACTTTCGGTGTCAGCTTCAGCATCAACATAGCACAGATACTTCTTATCATCATCGCTATTGTCGTATACTACAATACCGCTCCAAAGCTCTTTGCTCCAAAGAAATAATTCACAGTTTTTGGAAACGCCCGCATAGATATGTATCGAATAATCCACAAATTTCCGACAAGGATAAATTTCTCAGCGAAAAATGTTGTCTAATTGCGGCTTTGGTGATATAATAATAAAGTTAGAGTAAAGACAAAGGAGCTTCACAATGTTTACAAAAGACATCGGTATCGACCTCGGAACCGCCAATACCCTTGTATATCTGCGCGGTAAAGGTATAATAATAAGAGAACCGTCCGTGGTCGCCGTTAATACTAGAACGGATAAAACTCGCTATGTCGGCATGGAGGCAAAGGAAGTCATAGGAAGGACTCCCGGATCCATTGTTGCAGTACGTCCTCTCAAGGACGGTGTTATTGCAGATTTCGACATTGCAACAACAATGCTTCAGGAATTTATTAAGAAGGCACTGAAGGGTACTATTCTCACGAAAGCTAACGTGATAATCTGTATTCCGTCAGGAGTAACTGCAGTTGAGCGCCGTGCCGTAAGAGAATCCTGCAAGAAGGCTGGTGCTAATAACGTTCTTATCATTGAGGAACCTATGGCTGCAGCGATCGGTGCGGGTCTTCCCACAAATGCTCCTTCCGGAAGCATGATAGTTGACATCGGCGGCGGAACAAGCGAAGTTGCTGTCATCGCACTCGGAGGCATAGTTGCATCACGTTCGATCCGCTGTGCGGGAGATGAATTCGATACCGCAATCATCAACTACATCAAGAAAAAGTATAACCTCCTCATCGGTGAAAGAACTGCAGAAAACATCAAGATAGAGATCGGTTCTGCTTTCCCGAGTGACAAGGAAGACACAATGGAGATAAAGGGAAGAAACCTTCTCAATGGCCTTCCTGAGAATGTAACTGTTAATTCCGCTGAGATACGCGATGCACTCGTTGAACCGCTTGCTAAGGTCATCGATGCAATAAAAGCTACTCTTGAAGAAACTCCTCCTGAGCTCTCTGCTGATATAATCGATCACGGCATCACTCTCGCTGGCGGCGGCGCTCTGCTGAGAGGTCTCGACAAGCTGATAAACCGCGAGACAAGTATGCCGGTATATATTGCAGAATATCCTCTGGACTGCGTTGCCGAGGGCACAGGAAAGATACTTGAAAACATCAGCGACTATCAGGACGCACTCACAGATAATGTCAAGTATTATTAAGGAGGCTCTCAATGCGTGAATTTCTGAAAAGCACCAGATTCAAGGTGCTGCTTGGCTTCCTCGCATTCCTCGTAGGCATTATGATTTACGCCGTAACCAAAGGCGGATATTCACTGTCAGGAGCTTCATTCGTACAGACCGCGACAAAACCATTCCGGTATGTCAGCAATGGTATCACCATGAAGATGGAACGTGTTGCGGACAGAATAAGCCATGCAGATGCATACTATAAAGAGAACCAGCAGCTGAAAAAGCAGATCGGAGAGCTGAACAAACAGCTGACTGACTACGATGACATCAAAAAAGAAGTTGAGGAACTTCGAAAGCTCGTAGTCATCAAGGAACAGCACCCCGATGAGGTATTCTCTCAGCCTGCAGAGGTACTTGGATATATAACCAATGACCCTTTCAAGGGATTTACGATAGACAAGGGCTCATCTGACGGAATCAAGCCATATTGCCCTGTCATCACTCCTGAGGGTGTAGTAGGTATCACTATTGAAGTTTCAGCTACTACCTCTACCGTCCGTACAATACTTTCTCCAGATCTTTCCATCGCGGCGGTATGCTCATCCACAAATACAGACTTCGGTATCGTTGAGGGAACAGTTCTGACTGCAGAGAAGAACACGACCAAGCTAACTCACCTTGATCCGGACCATAAGCTAAAGCAGGGTGATCTCATAATCACTTCAGGTAACAGTGGATTATTTCCGAAGGATATGGCTATCGGAACCGTAAAGAATACAGGATTTGAAGCAAACGGCCTTTCCGCCTGTGCAGAAATCGAGCCCTGTGCTGATATAACACGTCTTGGAAATGTCTTTGTTATCCTCGACTTTACAGGAAAAAAGGAGGACGCAAATGCGGCTAAAGACACCCCGTGAGAAGCGTATCCTCTACACGAAAACAACAATTCGCTGGATACTTTATTATCTGCTGATATTCTTATTTTTCACAATAATGACATCAGGAACGTATACAAAACCGATACTTCTCGTTCCAGCAGCTATCTGCATAGCAATAGGAAATGACGTCATGGCTTCCGCTGTGACTGGAGCTGTATGCGGTTTCCTGACTGATATGGCATGCGGCAGACTCTTCGGATATAACGCTGTGCTTCTGACAGTATTCTGCGTAGCTGCATCACTTATATTCGAGCTTTATCTCAGAAATAAATTTGCGAATTATCTATGGATTACCGCAATCGCATCATTCATCCAGTGCTGGCTGGACTATAAGTTCTATTATCAGATA
This sequence comes from Ruminococcus sp., assembly GCA_017960805.1. Lineage (GTDB taxonomy): Bacteria > Bacillota > Clostridia > Oscillospirales > Ruminococcaceae > Ruminococcus. The sequence goes on along the minus strand of JAGCYM010000086.1, from coordinate 15,076 downwards.
TGGGACTATGAAAACGTCAGCCGGATCTTCTACTTTGTAAGCCTTAAAGTATGGGTATATACAGTCATCTCATCAGTATTGATATACATGATATACAGGCTTATAAACCGCTTCCTCATGCCAAAGGAACACCTTACCATAGAGGAAGTCATCAAGACAGCGTAATATTACTGTCACAGATCATAAAAACATATAGGGGGCGATGCAGACATCGCCCCCCATGATTTCCGTATTAAAGGAGCAGAAAGTGAAGAGCATTACTGATAATATAAAATCAATAATCATCGTCACGATCGTCGTTATTCTAGGCACCTTTGCTTCGATGAGACTGATGAAGATACAGGTCGTAGGAAGTGATGCCATCGTAACACCCAAGACCTACGGCAGAGATGCCCTGACATATTCACGTGAAATAACTCCAACACGTGGAGAGATAATTGACTTCAATGGAAATGTCCTTGTTGAAAATACCACACGCTGTGATCTTGTTCTTCAGAAAGCGTTCTTCCCCGAAGATATCGCCGAAGGTAACAGATGCCTTCTGGAAATATACCATGCACTTCTTACTCGCGGCTATGTATTTGAGGATACTCTTCCGATAACAAGAAGTGCCCCGTATTCCTATACAGAAGATGATGTCTCTGAAGTCGTTGAATCACTCAATCTCAATGTATACGCTACAGCTGAGAACTGCATAGACAAGCTTATATCTGACTATATGATTGATGAGGTCTATACAGACGATGATAAGCGCATCATCGCCGGCATGCGCTATACAATGATGGACAAGGACTTCTCATACAGTCTGGACCTTACTCTTGCCAAAAATGTTGATCATCAGACTGTTGTCGATATGAAAGAACTAGGTAACTTCTGTCGCGGCATCGAAGCGGTAGATTCTGCTGAACGTCAGATCGTACGCGGTGATATCCTCCCTCACGAAATCGGTGTTATCGGACCTATCTACGCCGAGGAATATGATGACCTCAAGGATAAGGGCTACGCTATGAACGACCAAGTCGGAAAGAGCGGAATAGAACTCGCAATGGAAAAAGAACTCCGAGGCAAAGCCGGTACTGAAGAAGTAACAGTTGTAGACGGAGCTATTGCAGATGTTAAGATCAAGGAAGATACTGTTCCTGGAGAAACCGTAAAGCTCACTGTCGATGGCGCTTACCAGCTAAAGCTTCAGGGAATTCTTGATAACTTCCTTAAAAATCGTCCTTATTACAACGGCAACAAAGTAAATAAAGGAGCTCTTGTTGTACTTGACGCCAAGACAGGCGCTGTCAAGGGAATGGCAACTGCCCCGACATACAACCTCAAGGATATGACAGAAGACTATGAGTCACTGCTCAAGCAGGAAAACTCGCCAATGTTCAATCGCTGTACATGGGGTCAGTACCTCCCTGGTTCAACATTTAAGACAGTTACTGCTACCGCCGGTCTGAACGAAGGCGTAATTACTGGTGACAGTACATTCACATGTCTCAGAAACTATGAATTCTATGGCGGTAAATTCCAGTGTACCGGATATCATGGTGCTATTTCTGTAAGACGTGCTGTTGAAGTATCATGTAATGTCTTCTTCTATGAAACATCACGTAATCTCGGCATTGATAATATTACCAAATACGCTAAACTCTATGGACTGGGAAGCAGTACAGGAATAGAAACGGGGGATGCATCTGGATTCCTCTGTAATCCGGAAACCTTCGCGGAACGAGGCCAGCCTTGGTATATCGGATATGTTATCCAGGCAGGTATCGGTAACCAGGATTGCGGATTCACTCCTCTGCAGCTTGCAAACCTCGCAGCAACAATTGGAAACCGTGGAGTCCGTTACCAGCCTTATCTTGTAGACAGTCTGTACACATATGGCTCAAATGAACTTGTAAAGAAAACAAAGCCTACCGTTGCAGATAAGATAGACCTCAACTATGATTACGTTTACGACTATATCATTGGCGGTATGCAGGATGCGGCAAGAAACTGTCCTGTACCATACCAGCTCACTGACCTTGGATTCTCAGTCGCTATCAAGACTGGTACTCCTCAGACTGATATGAATGATAAGAACAAACAGAACTCCGTATTCATAGGCTTTGCTCCGGCAGATGATCCTGAAATCGCATTTGCAGGAGTTATTGAAGGCGGTGAGTATTCAAAGTACATGATACGTGACATAATTCTTTCGTATCAGCAGTGCTATGGACTCAATGGCGTAAAACCAACCGCACAGCTTCCTGCAGAAGTCAGAAACGGAACAACAGCAACAACACCAGCAACCACCACTTCAAATAGAAGTACTGCTACAACAGTAACAACAACCACCGTCACTACTGTTGCAGCTCAGCAATAAAATAAGCATAAAACAAGACCGTTACCTTTATCATTGATGTGAGGCAACGGTCTTGTTCGTTATTATTTTAAGTATTCAACAAGTGATTTTGTTCCGCCTGTTGAGAGATATGAGTAGTAGACAAGTACTTGTGAAGCGTCCTTTGCGTCAATGTGTCCGTCATAGTTGATATCCGCAGAGGTTTTCTGCTCATCTGTCAAGTCAGCATCCTTGCCTGTAGATGCCAATGCATATACTGAAAGCATGTTGGAAGCATCCTTGGCATCAACAGCACTATCATTATTTATATCACCTAAGGATAATCTCTTAAGGATGTACTCTTCTAATAATACAAGCGTTTCAGAATCGGAGCTTTTGATACCATTTAAATCCAGACTAGAAGGACTTGATACTCTGATATCATCTCCATCTGAATACCAATTGATCTCGATTATGTTATCCTTCTGCCCTAATACCCCATATGAATTATCCTCACGTGGGTAAAAGTGTATTTCAACTGCGCCTGTTCCATCCTCTTTCAGGTCGTAAATCACTATCCCATTCACAGGATAGTTGAGGCAATACCATCTTCCAATGTGTTTTTTATCATGCGACGGCGTTGTTGTAGTTATAGGCTCAGTAGTTGTAGCAGTAGTTGTCGTGACGGATGTAGTTGTCGAAGCAGTAGTTGTTGTAGATTCTGTTGTTGTCGTGGTAGTCTCCTCAGGAACTAAAGTATCCGCTACCTTCTTGTAAGTCGCATAAGCAACAGCTGGATATCTATCCTTGTCGGCAAGTTTATTGAATGACTGAACAATAAGGTCTCCGCCCTTATCTACAGTTCCGATCGTATCGATAACCTTTGCAGCTATTGCAACATGTCCTGCCTGAGTAGGATGGAAATCCATATCTGCGCGCTCATTCTGCATTTTTGTGAAATACCAGCTATACTTATAGCTCGTTGCGTCATCAATTTTCTCCTCTGATGTGAAATCATAATAAACATCAGCGATAAGTGAATCTCCTATCTGTGCCTCATTTAATTGATCACGGAATGAATCAGCAACGGCAGCAAATACAGGCCTTATAAGATTCATTACCTTTCGAGTCTCGCCTGTATATGTAGCATCATAGTACGCAGACTCAAACTGGAGCGGATCATAGATTGTCTGATAAACGATTTTTGTATCAGGATTAAGTGCCTTTATATCCAAATCAATTTTCTCAATATTTGGAATAACACTCTTCTGAATCACACAGTCATATTTTCCGTTGCTCTTCTCGCATATATTTGCTCTGAGCTTCTGAACATTTGAATTCATCGGAATTGGATTCGCACTTGCATATTCCTTAAGAGCATCTCTGTCTATAAGACGGTTAATATCCTCAAAAGTCGGATTATCCGGAATATCATCCTTTGTGTATCCGCTCTTGAGTACATTAACATTAGCACATATATTTAGCAGATAGTTTGATGCATAGTGAATAAGATCATTGCCGCCTATTGAAATAACGACATAATCCGCATTCTTTATCGACTCTGACATTTCTGCCGAAGGAGCTTCAAGTTTGGATATAAGGTCTTTGGTTTCATCACCTGACTTTGCAAAGTTGTCAGTCTTTGCTTTGTAGTAGTCCCCAATAATCTCACCATAATTGTGCTCATTTTCGAAAAGGCCATAACCCGCTGCAATACTGTCTCCGAGAACTACAATATTATCAATATCATCAACAGCATAACCGTTGTTTACAAATGGAAGTGCTGCTGATGCTGCAATAGCCGCAGATAATACTGCAGACATAATCTTTTTCATTTTGTTTTCCTCCTGTAAGATATAATGCAGCTCTATGCTGCTACCTAAAAATTATATAACATTTTTAAGAAAAAGTCAAGCGTGCAACAGTTGTAAAATCAAGGCATTTTTATGTTATTCACACCCAAAATGTAGATTTTTCCTTCTAAAAGAGAAAAGGCGCATCACGCGCCTTTTCAATATGATCATCAGTTAAATTCTAATGTATCAACAATGGACATTGTATCCATGTCAGCGGAAACGAATTTTTCGCCTGAAAGAACATATACATAGTTTCCGATGTAAAGTGCTCTGTCAGCGGAAGAATATCGCTCAGCCATATTTCCGTCCTTGATCTCACCGCGGAATACAAATTCGCCGTCCTCGTATGAATAGAATACATATTTGTATGTGCTTTCGTAAGAATCCCTATCATAAATCTGAACCGGGAATCCGATGAGATTCTTCTCCGGGGCAATCAGCAGTGCCTTACGCTCATATGTTGCCATTGAATATACATAACTGGAATCAGTTGTGTATGTATTAAGGGCACAGAATCCTACTTCTCTGAGATCGCTCGGATCAGAATTGTCAAACATTACCAGCTTGACACCAGTCTGGACTCCAGCATCATTTGCATCGATACCGAAGCCTAGAAGCAATCCGTCATCCCACTTCTGCATATATGTGCTGAAGCCGTTGATCTTGAACTCATCAATTATAGTCGGATCTGTTGGCTCACTGAGATCAATAGCGAACAGAGGATCTGTCTGTCTGTAAGTAACAACATACCCCATATCACCACTGAAGCTTACTGATTTTATTGACTCATTAATACCAAAATCTTTGATCTTTCCAACGGTATTCATGTCCATATCAAGAACTGTGACTGCATTGTTTCGCTCTGTGAATGATGGCTCATCTGTACCGAAAATGCCGCCTATTATCGTACTGTTATCATGGTACTTGTTTATAGTTGTAGCTATACGGAAATAGCCATTATACTCACTCATCGAGAACTGATTTAGCACGCAACCTTCAACTGAACCGGAAGCCATAGGCTCGATAGTACCACCTTGTACAGCGATACGAGTAACATCTGAGTCGTCCCCGTCTCTTACCACTGCATAAATATTATCAACAGAACTATATATTGTTCCTGTAAATCCTGCAAGAGCTTTGCTGTCAACAACACTGAATTCTCCCTGTTCGCTGAAATCTATACCGCTTATGACAGTATAGTTCATCATATATCTGGATTCAGAATAATCAGTCGGCAGAAGTATATCTTCCGGAGGCATACATTCGATTTCATTCTCAGTTCCACAGCAAGGAATATATCTCTCAACATTCTTCGAAGACTCAACGCTCTTGAAATCAACTGTAGAATAATTTGATACGAGATACATGCAACCATCTGGAGTGATTCTTACATCATTATAGATTCCGTCCTGGAAGTATGTTCCAATGAGTTCAGGCTTATCATCTGTCGTATATACTGAAACAAAAGTGCTGCTGACAGGATCATGATAATTTCCCTTATCATCGATATAGTAACCATTTCCATCAACATACTTGCCATAGTAATATGCTCCTGAGTTTACAGTACCAATGACCTCTATCATATCATTGTAAATATACATATCATAAACCTGAACATTATATTTACCTTCTAAGTCAAAGCTGCTGAGATCAGGTGTAAGATCAAGAGTACTGCTTCCTGTGAACTCTCCGTCCTTAACTGAAGCAATGTCAAGTACCGGATAATCCCGATATGAACTGTTGACATAATAGCCATTATCATCTACATAATAATCCATATTGCCATTATTCCAGATGTAGTAGATGTTCTTTCCATCTGTCTTGACAATATCAGCTTCCCGTACACCTTCTTCCTGATTATAGGTCTCAGAATACTCCGGGGTACTATTGTTCTCTTCATTGACGCTGAGCTCAGAATTACCATATGTTGCTTCTCCATCCATGACAGATTCTTCTGCAGGAATAGCAGACTCAACGAAGGACTCTGTTTTATACTTATTACCAAAAGAAAAGCTTTTTCTTCTTTTTTGCTCTTTGTCGTACTTTTGGGCCGAGGATTCCATTATCTCATATACATCCTCGTAGTTCTTTGCTCCATTCATGTACGGAGCCTCTACGTAAATTCTATCCTTCTTCGTATTTCCTTCCTGGCTGACTATACCTGATGGCAAACTTGCATTACCGTTCTTTCGTGCTTTCATCAAATGAGCAGTACCAGCGTATGAGCCTGCGATAACCGCACAAGCCGCTGCCCCTGCAGCTATTCTTCCTGCTACGGAAATACCGCTGCGCTTTTTCTTTGGAGCTTTTTCATCAAGCATCTTTTTAATATTTTCAGGACTGAGCTGCTCCGGAATCTGCTCACTTGTAAGCATTTCTTTCAGCTTCTCATTATTATCTTTCATAGTGCATCACCTTTCTGTTATCCGCGAATGTGGACATTATGTACCGGCAAGCTCGAGTCTGAGCTTTTCCTTAATACGCGACAACCTTGAACGAACAGTAGCAGGATTCATTCCACATATCCGTGCTATCTCATCGCCTGTATATCCCTCAAGAGCAGACATTGAAAGTATAAGTCGTGACTGTGGATCAAGTCGTTCCACAGCATCCTTCAGTTCAACATTCTCATAACTGAATTCCTCTTCAGGAAGTTCCTCATCCCTAAGTTCAGCAGTATTGGCATAATACTCTCTTTGCTTACGTTTTATCTTTGCGGAAAGAATCTGCATTATCCAGCCACGGAACGCTTTTTCATCCTTTAATTTCCCGATCGAGCAAAACGCATCAAGAACGGTATCACTTACAACATCACATGCATCATGAGAACTTTTCAGGCTGTACAGAGCAATATGGTACAGATCCTTATATACCAGAGAATAGAGCCGCGCAAAGGCTTCAGAATCGCCTCTTCTTGCAAGCTTCACATCTGTGGAGAAATCATTCATTCGAATCCCTCCTTTGAATCGATTCGCTAATAAGGTGTCGCTGAAGGTGTAAATTGTTGCACCAGAAAACAAAAATTGGCTATATGCACAATCAACGCTTATGGTTTTTGGTACATATAGCCAATCAAGAATTCTAAATTATATATTCATCACGCATTTGCTCTGCCGAGGAATGCCGCACCAATAATACCAGCGTCATTTCCAAGCTCAGCAATTACTATCTTGGTATTCTTAGGAGAATTACGAGTGTATACTTCCTTCTCAACAAGAGCCTTCATTGGAAGAAGGAGCGGATCGCCTTCGTTGCATACTCCGCCGCCGATGCAAAGTACATCAGGCTGGAAGATATTGATAGTATTTGTTATACCTGCAGCAAGATACTTTATGTACTTGTCAACAACAGCCTTAGCATAAATATCACCGGCTCTCATGCAGTCAAAAGAAGTACGTGCTGTAACCTTGCCTTTTTCATCCGCAGCCTTGTTCATGATACTGTCCGGATGCTCAGCCATAGCTTCTTTGGTCATGCGGATAAGGCCTGTAGCTGATGAGTAAGCCTCGAAACAGCCCTTGCGTCCGCATGAGCACTGCGCACCGTCAACTTCTATTACAGTATGACCTATCTCAGCACCTGCGAAGTTTGAACCAGCATATATCTTGCCGTCGATGATAATTCCGCCGCCAACGCCTGTGCCGAGTGTTATGCAGACTGCGTTTCTTGCACCCTTAGCAGCACCCGCAACGAACTCACCATAAGCTGCTGCATTCGCATCGTTCTCAATGAATACAGGCTTGTCGCTTCTGCCGATGAACTCGGTGATATACTTGACCATTGGAGTATCCTTGAAACCAAGGTTATTTGAATACTCAATGATACCGGTTGAACTGTTAGCGATACCAGGGGTACCAATACCGATCCACTCGATATCATCAAGTGTGAGGTTTGCGTTCTCCACTGCCTGAACAGCCATCTTAGCCATATCCTCTGCTATCTCCTTCTCAGGGCGAGGACAGTTTGTCTTGGTGCTTGCCTTGGCAATTATCTTATACTCTTCATCAACAACACCTGCAACGATGTTTGTACCGCCAAGGTCTATACCTACATAATATTTCATTTTTGAATTCCTCCTCTGGATTCCTTTGTAATTATTATACTGCATTTGCCTTTTATATCACACGTATCATTCCCCGCAGGGACAAATACGCTTGAGCCTTTTTTTATGTGCATGACACATTCGCCGTCATACTGTATATCTGCCTCTCCGTCGAGAACAAGAATATGAGTGAATGTATCGGGACAGCCAACTGTCAATGAACGATATACGTCGTATTTTGCTGAAGAGAAATACTCACATTCCGCTATCGGAGTTTTCCACATACCGGCCATATTTACTCTTTTAGGCTGACCGTACTCCACAGCAGGAGGATTACAGTCAGTAACTTCTACTGCTTTGTCAATATGTAGTTCCCGAGGCTTTCCATCCGCACCGATCCTTCCGTAATCAAAGACACGGTAGGTTGTATTTGAATTCTGCTGGATCTCAGCAATGAGAATACCTTTTCCTATTGCGTGAAGCGTCCCCGCTTCAATAAAGAATACATCGCCTTTTTTTACCGGAACGCGGTTAACTATGTCAAGAAGCGTTTCATCCTCTATTGCTTTCCGGAATGATTCAGAATCTGTCTTTTCCGCAAATCCGAATATAAGCTCTGCGCCCTCTTCGCAATCAACAATGTACCATACCTCTGTTTTTCCGTATTCTCCCTCGTTCCTCATTGCATACTCATTATCAGGATGCACCTGAACAGAAAGATTGTCTCTTGCATCAATAAGCTTTATAAGGACCGGAAAATAAGGGAATCTGCTGCAGTTTCTTCCTAATGCCTCAGGATGCTCAGAAATGAACTCAGGAAGTGTCATCCCATCGAATTCACCGCCGCTTATAATACTCATTCCGTCCTTATGACAGCTCAGTTCCCAGCTCTCGGCAAGTCTCTCAAGGCCGCTTTCTTTTCCAAAATGATCCCGCAGCTTCGTTCCGCCCCATATATAGTCCTTGATAGGCGGTTTTAATTCAAATGGTCTCATTCTGACCTCCATTCTGATGCATAGGCTTCAAATTCATCTGTGTTTCCATTAAAAACATTGAAATCTATGTACCTTTCGTCTCCATAGTATCCGTCAAGCTCACTCTGATCATCATATTGCCAGAAAGACCAGTCTACAAAATCGGGTTCTGTCTGCTTGCATCGTATCCATAAGGGATAGTCTTTGCCACAGATTGGCTTCACATACCTGTAGTACACCGGCAGAGTCGTATATATTACAGGCCTTCCGCCATAATACTCTTCCAGCTCATTCAGGAGCGGCAGAAGTATCTCTTCCGTCTCCTCACGGGTCGGTTTGCTGAATGCCTTGTCCCCGTAATATTCAATATCAACTACCGGAGGCAGATCTATCTCATCCCTGCCGACAACTGATATGTAATTCTTTGCCTGCGTATGACCACTGCTGTCAAAACTGAAGAAGTGGTAGCAAGAACGCTTTATGTCAGTCTTTGCTGAGCTTTCAATATTTCTCCGCGCTGACTCATCAATATGTCCGCTCCCTTCGGTAGCCTTTATGTACGCAAACTGTACCCCCTGCTCTTCCAGGCGTGTCCAGTCGACTTCGCCCTGATAGTTGGATACATCAACGCCGAATACAGGATACCTTCCGCGATTTACGACCGCTGTTGACATTAATGCCGATATGCTTACTGCCGCAGCTGTCATGATCGCGCCTAGTGCGAGCACAGCTGTTTTCTTTTTATCTATCATTTACTAGCAGCGTCTCCCATAACTATGCCTCTTCCATTAGTTGCAAAGTAGACTCTGCCAAACACCTCACTGTCTCCGGTTATTACCGGAGTAATATTTCCGAAAAGATGGTTCTCATCATTTATGCGGACCCATGTTTTCCCCTTGTCAGTTGAACGGTAAATGCCATCGCCATGAGGTTTGGAATTTCCTTCAACATTATCGTTACCGATAATATAGATTGCAGGATATCCGCTTTCCTTCTCAGGGGCACCAAATCCAAGAGCCTTTGCGTTTGCCGTTTTCAGTACCGTAAAGGTCTTTCCTCCGTCTTCACTGTACATCGGGAACGAACCGTTGTAAGCCCATACATGACCTTCATGACCTCCTACAGCAACAAGTTTGCTGTTATCAGTCAGAATAGCACCGGTAGACTTGAAATTATAACCGCCATCCTCGGATACGAAAAGATTACCGCTGCTGGCAGCATAGAACTTCTTAGGGTTAACTTTATCTGCAATGACTGTAGCGCCGCTGCTCAGTCCCTCGCACTTGTACCATCTCTCTCCGTAATCAGGAGTCATATATGGTTTGCCGCTGAGAGTTGACGGACGCCATATGATTGTCGTTCCATCAGCAGACATACATGCATAGCCGCCCTGTGACTTCTCCGGAAGGAAAGAAATGGTGTTCCATGTCGCACCGCCGTCTGTTGTATAGTTGAGTGCTTTTTTGGCTTCACTCGTATATACTCCGCAGTTGCTGTCCAGCCATGCACAGTCTACTGAAGTCGCATTTCCGTTCTTCATGAAATGTGCGTCATCCGGACATTTAGTCACATCCAGATGTGAGAAGCCAGTAAGATCACCCATTATTGAGTACATCTGTGGCTTGGTCTCATCATACGGAGGTGCTACGATATCAAACACCGCAGTCTCCTCAATGCCTTTAGCGTCAAATTCTATTGTAACAGGCGTACCGCTTCCCAGATCAGTAAGATTTACAGTTGAGTACAGGGTTGCGCCTGTACCATAGCTGACCTTATCGGAATTGAACGGATCAAGCGCAACCGCTGCCGTCCACCATCCTATTGAAGCCTCCTCACGCCCCCATGTGAGCCAGTCGGCTTCAGACACATCCATTTTAAAATTCTTTTCTTTTTTTGTATATAATGAATCCCAGTTTTTTCCGCCGTCCTTGGAACGGTAGATGTTATGGCCTTTGTCATCCCAGAAACTAAGAGATGTTACCACAATGGTATCCTGTGCCTGCTCATCAAGTGTGATACCACCGAAGCCGCCATATCTTCCGTCACCGACATCAGGAGTTATATCCTCAAATTTCTCAGTCCTAAGGTCAAATGATGAAACAGCTCCGTTCTTCGGATCAGTATTAGGGCCTGCTGTATCAGAATATGCAAGGTACATATGTCCGTTCTCAGAAACAACTGCCTGAAGAGGATACATTCCAGCATTATTTACAGGCAGTGCCTTCCAGGTCATTCCGCCATCAGACGACCTGTATACACACTCGCCGTTCATCATCGCGACACCGGCAAAGACATCATTTGTGTCAGGATCAAACTCGACCCACATAACACCGATCGCATTTCCCTCCTGGTAATAATCACCAGTCACCGGGAAGCTTTCAACCTTTTCCCATGTCTCACCGTAATCTTCGGATTTCCAAAGCCCGCGGGTACGCGAACCGAAATATACATTATTGTTGTTAACAGGATCGACTTTTAAACGTTCTCCAACTCCTCTTCCGGAACAGTTGCCACCGCATCCGAAGCTCAGATCAAAACGTGTCCAAGTTTTTCCATAATCATCTGAAGAAAGGATAGCTCCATTTTCTCCCATATATGTACCACATGCAGCATATACGCGATTTGGCTCAACCGGATCAGTAGCAATGCTCTCGATACCGATCAGGTTCCACTCATCACCACCAAGATGATCAGTGATCGCAACCCATTTGTCCTGCTCCTTATCGAAACGATACGCTCCGCCGATATCTGTTCTGACATATGCTAAACCTTCCTCAGAGGGATTATACACGATACCAGTTATATAACCGCCTCCGCCTATTGCAACATTACTCCAGACATAATCCACATTACCACCGCCGCTCCCGCTGCAGCCTGCAGCAGCGGTGCCTAAAACCACTGCTGCAGCTATCATAGCAAGGGTCCGTTTTATTCTCATAAAAAACTCCTGTTCCGCGGAGCTGAGTCCGCCAATCCATACCTTAATATAATACCATAAATTGACGGATTATGCAACAGCCAGAAAGAACTTTTTCCTATTGTCAATAATCATTCTTCTTACGGCGTCCGACAAGAAAGACAATAAGTGTAACAGGAATAGCAGCTATAGCGGTATAAAGTATCAGGCTGTTATAATAAGAGAAATCAAAAACAGTAATCATTGCTCTTCCATCTTTTACCTCATAACTCTTTGAAGTAAAATGTCCAATGCCGTATCCGTTCTTTTTGACGTATGTGTCACTTTCTAGTGAAACTTTCTTAACCAGTTTTTCAGCAGCCCGATCTGACTGTCTCTTCCCTAGATATGCCCATTCCATCTTTTTGAAAAAGCCATGCTGTTTGTATTGCTTATCTGATGAGCTATTATCATCATATATGTAAATATTACCGCTTCTGATCACATCGCCATTTGCCTGGAACTCAAATTTCTTTATCTCACTGCCATTCTCATCAAGAACAGTCAGTTTGACTGGCATGATGATGAAATTATTATCAGTATAAGAATCAACCCTTATTTTGCAGTTTTCTTCATTCTTCAAAATATCATATAAGTCATCTGCCCCATCAAGCTTTATAAATTCATTTACTGGAAGTAATCCAACAGAACTCAGCATATAACTTATCTTCGAATCTTTTTCTTCAAATACATCAGCAAATGTGCCATTAGAGAAATCATTCATTCCATCCTGATCAAAAAATATGACCGACTGATCAGCATTCATATTCATGAACAGGAATGTACTAATTATTCCGCTTCCAAGTTCAAGGCGCTCATTATCAAGAAGTGAGCGAACAACAAGGCTCTCTAGTCCATTCCCCTTCGATTTTCCGTCATTCTCCCTCAGCTTTGGATGAATCATAGCTTCACTTTTGCTGACATATCCAGTCATAGCAGGCATCAGCATATTAGCGAAAACGAATCTGCTTAATACCGTGCCTACAATATTAATACAAAAAACAATAATAAGCATTATCACAGCCCAGATTATAAATCTCTTTGCAATTCTCATATTTACAATTCCATCCTTCTGTCAATTATTCAACTTTCATGTTGATTATTGCTCTGTCTGCCATTTTCCACTGTACTGGTCTGTTTGATTTGCAACAGATATGGCAAACAATATATGTTCTAGTATACTGCAAAATTAAATTTAAGTCAACAAAAAGCCATGGCTTTTCCTGCTTACACTCAGTACAAGCAGGCTTACCATGGCTTATTCTTATTCTATCTGCTTTGCGAGGAACTGTGCGGAAGCAGTGATAAGACTTTTCTGCAAATCAGTAGCTTCCGTTCCTTTTTCAGACGTCAAGAACGCAACCGCTCCTGATACATCACCCGCAGTTATTATCGGCACTGCAGCAATAGCTGTCCGCTCAACTCCTTCTGCCGGATAGAAGTTATTGTTCCGTCCGTCAGGGCAAAAATACTGCCCTCTGTTGTCCATCAGTTCTTCAAGCTGAGAAGTCACACGCCGTTCAGCAAACTCACGTTTTGGAACTCCTGATGAAGCAATAACATGATCCTTGTCAAATATAACTACAGGACATCCCGCTGTTTTAAACATTACTTCGGCAACATGTGCGGCATTTTCGCTCAACTCACTCATAGCAGAATACTTCTTGAATATGACTTCGCCTTCACTATTGGTATAAATCTCAAGTGGGTCTCCAACACGTATCCGCATCGTTCTGCGTATTTCCTTAGGAATTACAATTCGACCGAGATCGTCTATCCTTCTCACTATTCCAGTTGCTTTCATATTTATAACCTCCAAAAATCTTTTTTTACTTTGTGAGGTTATTATTTCCGTATTATTGTTTATTATTCGTTCTTTGTATTTTTCAAGCTTGATGATGTTTACTCAAGCGATACTGAACGTGGAATTATTGTCGAATGGGACGTTCCTGAAGACCAGATTCCTCCCGAGTTTGCCACTTTGCGAAAAAATTATTTTTTTTGCGGAATGTGATACAATATTTTTGTAGGTATTTTAGTGTTTCTTTTTAACTTTAGGAGGAGTGCTGATATATTTGTCGAGTGCTATAAAAACCACGGTGTTGAGACATTAAGGCTTGTTGAAGGAAAATCCGGTGTTACCAAGAATGGTAAGCGCACTGTTACAAAACGTGTAGTTCTAACTCTTGGACCACTCCACAGATTTGATGATGGTAAACCTGACTACGTCAAGCGCCTTAAGCAATCGTTTGTGGATGGTGATCCGTTGATAGATGCGTTGCTGCCATATTGCTCTACTGAAAACGTGAAAAAGCAATATAAGTTCACCTACACCACTGGTGACCCTCATTGTATTGGAGAAACAAAACTTTATGGAAATCTCTTTAGGATGCACAACATAAATAATGATGATCTTCAAACGATACTAAATGCATTTCAAATCGACATTCCTAATAAGTTCTTTACAAGATTGGAACTTAAATCACTCAAGAAATCTATGAATATATTTTGATAATACGTAAAATTAGTACGTTTTCTCAAAAATATCAAATAACGTATTTACGTGATATTTGGCGTATTTTCGCAAAAACGGAGCCTCTTAGGGGCTCCGTTTCTCTTTTACAAGTGGCAAACTCGGGTTTTACCATATATTCTTATAATAAATATAAGAATATATGACAGGAGGACGAAGCTCCCATTATATTGTCATATTATTTCCCAATACCCTTTATGTGTTGTTCCTACTCTTCGTATTACTTTTTTATTTTTTAATTGCTTAATATAATACTTTACCATATGACTATTCAAATCAAGCTGCTCTGCAATCTGCTTTTGAGAATACTCTGGATGCTCCTTTATTACTGCTAACACCAATTTAGCCAATTCATTTTGCGTAGTAGTTTGGGTAGGGGTAAGAGTTTGGGTAGT